>CAJQTO010000001.1 GCA_905620465.1 uncultured Candidatus Pelagibacter sp.
TATTACTTATATGAACTAGTTGGTGCAAAACCTGTTTTTTCAGTATCTAGAAGTTATCCATTTAAAGAAAATTATACTCATGTACTGGGTTATCTAAGTAGGGCAACAGAAAAAGATTTGTTAGCTAACGAAGTTCTTAAAAAAAACTTTGTTCCAGGATTAAGGGTTGGAAAAACTGGTTTAGAAAAAGCATTTGAAAATGATCTTTTAGGAACAAATGGTATTCAAAGGTATGAAGTAAATGCCTATGGTAAAAGAATTAATCAACTAGATTACCAGGAAGGTAACAAAGGAAAAACAATTAAACTTACAATAGATACCGAGGTACAAAAACTATCTAATGAATTATTAGGTGATAGAGCAGGATCAATAAGCGTTATGGATATTTATACCGGAGAGGTAATTGCGATGCATTCTTCACCCACTTTTGATCCTAATTTATTTGTATTTGGGATTAGCAAAGATGATTGGCAATTAATAAAGAATAATCCCTTAAAACCTTTAACCAATAAAACGATATCAGGACTGTATTCGCCTGGCTCAACTATTAAACCTATTGTAGCTCTATCTGCTCTTGAAAATAATGTGATTTCACCAAACTTTAAAGTGAACTGCACAGGGAAAATAGAAATGTATGGTCAAACCTATCATTGTTGGAAAAAAAAAGGACATGGAGTTGTTAATTTAAGAGGAGCCATAAAACAGTCGTGTGATACCTATTTTTATGAAATTGCAAGAAAACTTGGTGTAGATCGTTTAAACAAAACTGCTTTAAAATTTGGCCTAGGAGATAAAGTATTAAAGGACATTTTTAGTAATGAAAAAAAAGGCTTAGTACCAAGCACTAAATGGAAAAAAGATAATTTGGGTAAAGGATGGGTTTTAGGTGAAACCTTAATTACAGGAATTGGTCAAGGATATATTCAAACAACTCCATTACAATTATGCTTAATGACTGCGCAACTTGCAAATGGTGGGTATAAAATTTATCCAAGAATAACTGTTGATGAAAATCAAGATACTTTTGAAGAAACTAAAAGCATAATCAAAAAAAATTCTAAAGTAGAAAATGAAATTAAAAATGGGTTAGATGTAGCAAGTCAAGGATTAGATTGGTTCATAGGATCAAAAAAACACGAACCTCTTTACAAAAATTCAGAAAACGTAAAATTTGTTTTAAACGCTATGTTTAGTTCGACAAATGAAGTTAGAGGCACTTCTTACTCCTCTAGAATAGAAGATCCCAAATATCAATTTGCAGGAAAAACTGGAACATCTCAAGTTCGAAGAATAACTAAAAAAGCAAGAGAGTTAGAGTTAAAAACAATGGATATTCCATACAACGAAAGAGATCATGCTTTATATATTGCATTTGGACCTTTTAAAAACCCAAGATATGCAGTTAGTATTTTAGTTGAACATGGGGGTTCAGGAAGTTCTACTGCCGCACCTATTGCAAAAAAATTATTTAAATTAATAATAGACAGACACAAAGATAGAGAAAAAGTTAAAAATCAAGGAGAATTAAAAATATAAATGCATCAGTTTAGAGAAAGCTCACTCAACAATGAGTTTACACTTTTTCAAAAAATAAAAAATCTTGATTATATCTTGTTAGTTTGTATTTTGTTACTTGGCTTGATAAGCAGTCTCTCAATGTATTCAACTGATGGAGGAGAAATTCTGTATCATACTAAAAGTCATATTTTTAAATTTTCAATTTTTTTCCCAATGATGATTTTTTTATCTTTTTTTTCTATAAAATTTTGGCATGCAATTGGATATCTGTTTTATATAATAGTTTTTTTATTTCTAATTTGGGCATCTCTATACGGAATTAAAGCTTCAGGATCTCAAAGATGGATAAACTTATATTTTCTAAACATACAGCCTTCAGAACTTATGAAGATAGCAATTATTCTTTGTCTTGCTAAATTTTATCATCGCGTTCAGTTAGGTAAAGTAAATTCCTTTACGAACATACTGACTGTATTAGTTATTTTGACTTTACCTATTATGCTCGTAATTAGTCAACCAGATTTAGGGACCTCTATACTAATAGCACTAAGTGGTATTGTTGTATTATGGCTTGCAGGGTTTAATATAAAATATTTTTTCTATTCATTCTTAACGCTAATTATCTCAATGCCATTTATTATTTCATTTTTAAAACCCTATCAAAAATTAAGAATTTTAACTTTTTTTAATCCTGATAGAGATCCCCTTGGAGCTGGATATCAAATAATACAATCTAAAATTGCTGTAGGCTCTGGTGGTTTAACTGGAAAAGGCTTTTTAAAAGGTACTCAAAGTTACTTAGAATTTCTACCAGAAAAACATACAGATTTTATATTTACTTTATTTGCAGAACAGTTTGGATTCATAGGATCGATTGCCCTTTTAATAGTTTATATAGTGATAATTATTAGAATTTTATTAATAGGGTCAATTTCAAGAAGTTATTTTGCAAAACTTTTTTGTTATGGGTATGGGTCTGCAATTTTTTTCTATATCACTGTTAACATGTCTATGGTTTTAGGCTTACTACCCATTGTTGGATCACCTTTGCCGATTATGTCTTATGGTGGATCGTCAATGTTAGCAACTATGATTGGATTTAGTATTGTTATGAGTGCTAAAATTAATCATAAACAACTAATCGGTTAGTTAATTAAATAATAAATTTGTATAATTTGTCGCTAGAATAATTATCGGCAATAATTATATAACTTCTTATGAATAAAAAATTAAAAATTGGAATTATTGGGGCTGGTATTCAAGGTATATCCAATGCATTATTTTTACAAAAGAAAGGTTTTAATGTTACTATTTTTGATAGAGATGAACCTGGTAGCCCTGCCGCATCTTATGGTAATGCGGGTCACTTTTCTCCGTATGCTTCCGTTCCAATAAATAGACCTGATATTTTACCAGATGTTCCAGCGATGCTTTTAAGTTCAACGGGTCCGCTTGCTCTTAAATGGAACTATGTTCCAAAGATGATTCCATGGGCTTTACAATTTATAAGAAATTGCACTACAAAAAAAATGATGCATACCGCTAAAAATATGCATCAAATTTTAGATTTAGCATTACCTGCCTATGATGAGTTATTTAATGATATTGATCTTGAGGGATTAGTTGAAAAAAAAGGTATTTTATATATTTGGAATAATCAAAACTTAAAAAGTAGAGAGCTTGAAATTAAAGTTAGAAATGAACTTGGTGTCGACCAACAAGAAGTAACCCCAAAAGAAATTCATGATCTAGAACCAAACATAAAACCTATATATCATGGTGGCGTTTATTATCAGTACGGAAGACATGCGAGAAATCCAAAAAAAATACTTTTAAAATTATTTGAATTATTTTTAAAAAGAAGTGGAAAATTTTTAAAAATGAATGTTAAAGGAATAAATTTTGATGGAGACAAACCAATTATAAAGACCGATTCTCAAAGTTTTTTTTTTGATAGATTGGTGATTACTTGTGGTGCATTTTCGAAAAAATTTACAGATGACTTTGACGAGAAAATACCATTAGATACCGAGAGAGGTTACCATGTACATTTTAAAGGTTGTGACCACCTTTTAAGTAGACCTGTAATTTTCCAAAATAGAGGATTTGGCATTACCCCAATGGAACAAGGTCTTAGAGTTGTTGGCACAGTTGAGTTCGGTGGACTGGATAACCCATTATCAAAATCTAGAATTAAAAATCTAATTAAAAATGCAAAATATATGCTTGAAGATTTGCCTGCACATGAAGATGAATGGTTAGGTTTTAGACCAACGTTACCAGATTATTTACCCGTTATTGGACCTTCTAAAAATTATAAAAATGTTTTTTATTGTTTTGGTCATCACCATTTGGGATGGACTTTGGGGCCAATTTCAGGGAAAATCATTTCAGGAATGATTGCTAATGAAAATACAAATTTAGATTTGAAGCCTTATAGTTCCCTAAGGTTTAGCTAAGTGGTAAATAAAAATAATTCTGCATATATCTTTTTATTTTTAGCTACATTATTTTGGGCAGGAAATTTTGTAGTTGGAAAATTCGCTAGTTACCATCAAATACCACCTTTCTCATTAAATTTTTATAGATGGTTTTTTGCTTGGTTAATCTTAGCACCTTTTACAATTCAAGAAATTATAAAGAAAAAAACTTATATTATAAAAAATTATAAATATTATATAATACTTGGAATTACTAGTGTTACTATATTTAATTCAATTGTTTACTATTCATTAAACTTTACTCAAGTTATCAGTGGAGTGTTAATGATATCAACAATACCAGTGATGATTATGTTTATTTCTTCAATTCTTAAAATTGAAAAAACAAATATTTTTCAAATATTAGGAGTTGCCTGTTCCTTTTTAGGAGTAATTTTAATTGTTACTAAAGCTAATTTTGAAATATTAATCAATTTAGATTTTAATAAAGGCGATATTACCATGGTTTTGGCAATGTTATCATGGGCAACTTATTCTGCACTCTTAAAGAAAAAAAAACATGAACTTTCTCAACTAGCTTTATTAGAAGTAATTATTTCATTCGGCTTTATTTTTTTAATTCCAATTTATTTTATAGAATATCAAATGGATTATAGAATTTCTCTAGATCAAAAATTTTTCATGATTTTGTTTTATGTGGTGTTGTTTCCAGGTCTTGCCTCTTTTATTTTTTGGATAAAGGGAGTTTCTTTAATTGGAGCTAATAGGGCAGGTGTTTTTTTGCATATGATGCCTATATTAAGTGCAATTATGGCAATGATTATTTTTAATGAAAAATTTATGTTTTATCATATGTTAGGCTCAATATTTATTTTAATCGGAATCCTTTTATCAAATAGAAAAATTAAAAATGCTTAAAGTCGCCATCTTAGATGATTATCAAAATGTTTCTCATGAGTTTGTTGATTTAAAAAAATTATCGGGAAAATATGAATTTAAAATATTCAGTGAGCCTTTTGAGGATGAGGCGGACGCTATAGAACAATTATCAGATTTTGAAGCATTATTGATAATGAGAGAGAGAACTCCTATTACAAAAAATCTAATCGATAACCTTAATGATCTTAAATACATCATAACAAGTGGCTCAAGAAATAAAGCTATAGACCTAGTGGCAGCTAAAAAAAGGAAAATTATAGTTTGCGGAACTGAGATTAATTTCACTCCGACATCTGAATTAACTTGGGGTTTAATTTTAGGTTTAGCTAGAAACTTTAAAGAAGAGATTGATAATATGTATCAAGGCTACTGGCAGTCAACTATTGGCTTTGAACTTAAGGGAAAAATTTTAGGATTAGTAGGTCTTGGAAGAGTTGGTTCTCAAGTTGCAAAAATTGGCAAAGCTTTTGACATGCAAGTTATGGCTTGGAGCGAAAATTTAAATTTAGATACTTGTAAAGAACTAGATGTATTGCCATGTAGCAAAGAAGACTTGTTACAAAATTCTGATTTTTTATCCATTCACGTTCAAGGAGGTGAAAGATATAAAGAATTAATAAAATTAAAAGAGCTAGATATGATGAAAAAAACAGCTTTTTTAATAAATACTTCAAGAGGATCAATCATTAATGAAGATGATTTAATCATTGCACTATCAACAAATGTTATTGCTGGAGCAGGACTTGATGTTTATGAAAAAGAACCTTTACCAGAAGGTAATAAATTAAGATTTTTACCAAATGCATTATTAATGCCTCATGTTGGTTATGTTACGGCTGAAAATTATAGCATGTTTTACACCCAGATGATTGAAGGGTTAGAAGCTTGTGTGAATAAAAAACCAATACGTTTAATAGAATAATTCATAAATTCTATGGAAAAATTAAAATCTAAATCTAAATCTAAATTTCTTAATTTTGTAAATAAATATCCACTCTTTAAAAAATTTTATTATTTCTACAATATTTATATTAGATATTATAAATCTTTAAAAAATGGATCACAATTTGGAGAAGAACAATTTATATTAAGTTTTTTTGAGAAAGACCACAAAGGTAAATTTGTTGATATCGGTTGCTTTCACCCAACAAGATACAACAACACTTATAAAATGTATAAACTTGGATGGAGAGGAATAAACATTGATCTTAATCCTTTAACTATAGAGTTATTTAATTTTTTAAGAACTAAAGATATTAATATTAACGCAGCAATATCAGGTAAAGAAGAGATAAAGACTCTTTATTTTATTGATGAATTAAATACTCAAAATACACTAGAAAGTAATCATTTATTATTTCTAAAAAAACACCACAATGTTAGTGATGAAGAAATATCTTTAAGTGAAATAAGCACAAAGAGATTAGATAAAATATTAAACGAGTATAAATTTAACGATATTGATTTTTTAAATATAGATGTTGAAGGGCATGAACTGAATATTCTTAGCTCAATAGATTATAACATATTTAAGATTAAATTTATTTCTGTAGAAATGATAAACCACAACAAAGAATCCAAAATTGTCAGTCAAAAATTAAATGATTTATTAAATAAAAATAACTATTTTTTAGAAAAAATAATAGGATGTAATTATATATTTAAAAAAAAATAATGAAAAAAAACTTAGATTTAACAGCAGAACAAAAATTAGTCTTATTTGAAGATGGCACAGAGTCGCCAGGTACAAGTGACTTAAATAATGAAAAAAGAGAAGGAAGCTATCACTGTGTTAACTGTGGTGAAAAATTATTTAACTCAAATACAAAGTATGAAAGTGGATCAGGGTGGCCTTCATTCTATCAGTCATTGCCTGATGCCTTTGAAACTAAGACAGATACTTTATTAGGTTATGAGAGAGTAGAATATCATTGTAAAAAATGTGGTGGACATCACGGTCATATATTTGAGGATGGACCAAACCCTACTGGAAAAAGATATTGTAATAATGGTGTTTGTTTAATCTTTAAACCAAAAAATTAATGACTAAAAATAGACCAAACGAAGTAGTTTATCATGTGTTATCACATCACATTGATCATTACAGGCAAAGCAAAAAAATATTCAAAACTGATTATGATTCACACATGATAACAATCGCAGTGTTTACACATTTTTTGTATGGAACTCTCAACCCATCACATGAAAAATACCAACATGAAGATTTAGAATGGGGTGAAATGTATCCACTTGTAAAAGGCTTATCAAAAAATAAAGAACAATATTTAGATAAATTATCACTTTTTTCTCTATCTCACGTACTGGATATGCCAAAAGAAAGTGTTCGTAGAAAAGTCTATGCACTATGTAAAGCTAAACAGTTAGAGTATTCAGTTAAAGATGGAGTAACTATTGGAGATAACTTCGAAGTAATGGCAAAAAAAATAGCTCCTATTGATCTTTTATCAATGGATAAAGCCATCAGGGCTATTCAAAAGAATGGTGGAATTTCTAAAATTATTAAAAACATTAAGCGACCAAAATAAAATAACCCATTATGGGTTTTTTTTTCCTATTTAATTTTCTTTATTACGGTAAAAAACACTGTAATGAAAAAAATTTTAGTATTAATTCTTACTTTACTCATCTCAACCGTTGCTAATGCTGACGAATTAGAAAACGTTCTTAATAAAGTTTATGGTAAAAGCTCAAAACTTGCTGAAGATTACATCAGTAATTTATTAGAAGGCCCTGGAGATACTGAAGTTTCAATAGGAACAAAAAATAATAAGAAACCAACGGGCTCTATCATGATTGTTAGACCTTATAGTATTACAGAAAACAGTATAATTTTTTACCAAGCACAACTTAATAGTTATGCTGTTGAAGGGGACGCAAGACAGTCCTTAAATTATGGTGTTGGTAAAAGATTTTTATCAAATGATAAAAGTCATTTTTGGGGAATAAATTCTTTTGTTGATTTAGATATAGAGACAAATAGTAGACTGGGTTTTGGTAGCGAGTTTAAAGCTTCAACATTTAATGTTAATGGAAACTATTATTTAGCTGTATTGGGTGGAAGAAGTGTTGGAAGTAACACAGAAAGAGTTTTAGATGGATACGACTTTAATATTTCAGGACAAGCGCCATTTGCACCATGGGCAAATATTAACTACAATAATTATACTTGGAAAGCTGATAAAGCCACAAAGGATTCTGAAGGAGATATCTATTCTGTAACTGCAGATTTATCAAATAATATAACTTTAGAATTTGGTCGAGACGATAACAATATTACTCATTACAATAATTTTGTTAAATTAATATACTTACCTGGATCTATAAGAAGACCCAATCATGAAGATGATGGATTTTCAAGTACAGCATTTCAAGGATCAGATGTTAGTAAGGATATGTTAACCAAAGTAAAAAGAAGTAATATTATCACATTAGAAATTGAAAGTAGTGGAGTAGTTATGGTAAACGGAAACTAATGAAAAAATTATTATTAATTATAGTATTAACTTTTTTAGCTCTTAATAAAGCTTATGCAACCACTGGAACCGGGCCTGCTACAGAGTATGAAGTTACAATGAAAAAAGTTGAACTATGCGGTGATGCCACTTGTACTTCGTCAACAACTGTTGGTGAAAAAAATATGAAAGCAGATATTGCAGCAGCTGATGCGGGTGCAACGGTTGGTAACTATGCTTCAACCTCAGGAATACCACCAGGAACTTATACGCATATAAGAATTACAATTGCTAGGGCAATGCAAATTACAGGATCTGTGACTACGGGAAATGATGGATCTGATATGACTTGTTTTACTGATGGAGGAAGTGATAACGTTGCAGACAATTTATTGGTAACTACAGCATCTTCAGCATCTTCAACATCAATGTATATGGTAAACGATGATAAATATAAAGTTGGTACTGGTGATACTAGTGCCGAAAACATTACAATACAATATTCAAGCCCTAAATATGCAACATCAATGAGTGTTAGCGGAGATAATGCAATTATGATTTACGAACTTACTGAGCCTTATACTAGATTGTTAAAAGCTCCTGTAATTAAAGTAGCTTTTAATACATTAAATGCAGTTGGCTGTGAAGATACCACAGCTGATGTTATGTGGATTGATGAACCCTACGTTTCTATAACAATTCAGTAATTAAGTTAATAAAAAAAGAACTTGCTATATTTATATGTTACATAAAAATACTCAATCATCTGATTAAATGAAAAAAATTATATTTTATCTATCGTTAATACTTTTTATAACCCCATTGTTTGCAGCAGATGAAAAGCCTGGAAGGTTTTTTGAGGATCAGCCAGATGTAACAGATGACCATCAAATTCATTTTAATTACTTATTAGCAGCTGATAGTGAAGATAGAGAGTGGGATATCAATGGTAAGATGGAAAAAATATTATTAGAATTAAACGAAGCAATGGCAAAAGCTACTGCAGAACATAAAAAAGGTGATGGCGCAGCTAGAAAATATAAATTTGATTATAGAGCAGATGGAAAACTCGATATCACATTCATTAGAATGGATATGAAACATAAAGAACTTCAAACGTGGGCTAATGATGATATTATACCTTTTTTAAACAAAGTTAAGAGTCAGAAAAACGTTAAAAAACATTATTATAATTTTGCTGACTTTTCTAATGTAGATGGAGGAGAAGCAGGTGTTGGTTATGGAACAACTTATTTAAAAAGTAGCAGTAATGGCACTGATGAGAAAATTTTACTAGTAACATTACATGAACTACATCATAGTATGGGTGGAGGTTATAATTGCGTTCCAGGAATGGGTAATAACGTGCATTATGCAGATCAAAATAAAAAAGTTCAATTAACTCAAGGCCGAAAGCTTGGATCAACTTATGCTCACAAAAAACCTGATTGTCCACAGTTACAAGATGTAGTTTTTTTAACACCAACATCTAAAACACCTTATGACCCTTATGAAATAAATTGTTTGTTTAAGTTAGGCAAATATACGAATAAAAAAATTATAAAAGTAGTTGATAAGATTAAAAAAGAACCTAATAAAAAAATTAAAGGTAACACCAGATTTGGTTCAAGTTGTAGATATAGAGACTGGGACAGAGCTAAGGGTGGATTTTATATTTGGAGTGTAGAAGAAAATATTGCAGCCACGCTTAAATAAACTTTTATGAAAAAAATAATTTTAATATTAATAACAGTTTTTTTAACAACAAATGTGTATGCACACTCAACTAAAGGTGTTACTCCAAACTTAGATTACAGTGCACAATGTACAAAGAAAAAATCTGTATTAAATTTTATTTCAAAACACAGGCTGTATAGTGGAGATAAAGGTGAAATAATTAAATTTAATTCATATACAGCTTTTGATGTACAAAATGTAATGAGTGGAGCTTATAAAAAAAACCCAATAGAAATAACAGGCTTACTTACTTTACCTAAGGGTAATGCCAAGGTTCCAATTGTAATTATTACTCATAGTAGTGGTGGACCAGTAATGTATGTCTGGAACGACTTTAATTACCATGCTTATAGAAATCTTTTAGATGCAGAAATTGGTGTAATGTTTATAGATAATTTTTGCCAACGAGGAGCAAAAGAAACATACAGAGACCAATCTAGAGTACCAGCTATAAGTGGTGCAATTGATGCCATGATGGCTTTAGAATTATTGAAATCTCACCCAAGATCAAATGGTAAATTTGGAACTACTGGTCACTCAAGAGGTGGGACGAATTCTCTTTATTTAGGAGAGGTTAAATTCACATCGAATTTTGTTGAAGGAACAAAAGGTTTTGAGGCAATTCTTGGTGAAGCAGCTGAATGTAGATTGGCAGGTTTATTTTTAGAACCAGAGTTAACATCTAATACAAATTTACTTTATGTTCATGGTGAATTAGACAATTATACCTTAGCAAAAGATTGTGAGGCACATGTAAAAAGAATCAAAGCAAAACCAGGACAAATAAAAATTGATATTAAAGAGGGGTGGTATCATGATTGGCATGCTGGCTTTAAACCTAAAAAAGTTAGAGCACAGAACTTGAATGAGTGTCCAGAAATATTTGTTGATAATAATGGCTTTGTTGTAGGTCCAATGATTGATCTTGTTTTAAATAAATACAAAGTTTTTCCATCTATGGAAGCTGCAAGAAAAGCTTCAGAAGATGAACCAGTTAAAACATTCAAAAAAATGTTTAAAATATTTAAACAAGAAAAATGTATTAAAAGAGGTGTTATGATAGGTGGTAAACATATCGATGAATACATGCCTCAGTTTATGAACTTCTTTAAGGAAAATTTACTTTAATAAATCTAGTAATTTATTTTCTTTTTCTAGGGCTCTCGCTTCATCGTAACCACCAATGTGTTGATCATCAAAGAAAATTTGAGGAATAGTTCTTTTTCCGTTAGCTTTAGCAATCATTTCATCCATTGCACCATCGACTGTTGCGATATTAATTTCTTTATATTCAACGTTATTTCTAGTTAATAATCTCTTTGCTGCATCACAAAAATTGCAGAGTGGACCTGTATAAATTGTAACTAATTTCATGAATTATAAATAATCATTCTTTTTAATTTTACTAGTTATTTCTTTTCTTGAGTATTCAAATTTTTTTCTATGCTTAATGCTTTTTTGATTTACTCTTTTTCTCCATAATCTGAAGGAAGTAGGTTTTATAGATCTTCGCATAATCTTAATAACTTCAGCTTCTGTCTTTCCTGTTTTTTTCTCAATTTCCTCAAAAGTAATACGGTCTGCCCATGCCGCCCAGATAATCCAGTCAGGGTCAGATATAGATGGTTCAGGATTTTTAACCCTAGTTATTGGGGCGTGACCTTTTTTTTTCATAAATCCTTTATATTTGAATAAAATCCTTAATGCATTCTATTTGGGCTCATGTTATTATAATTTTAAGATAGTCCTATTTAGCCATCTTTAGCTCTCGGTTTTTTTAGGACTATCCCAAATATCCTTAAATGCTTCCTTTAAATTATTTCCTTTTTTTACAGATAATTTTATTTTTATTTATCACTCCTGGCACACCTAGAGTTGTGATCATTTCCTATTCGATGAATTATGGAATTCAAAAATGTATATGGACTGCACTTGGAGATATCACAGCTAATATTATTCAAGCAACTTTAGTAATTTTTGTTCTTGGATCCTTTTTTGTCGATAATCCAAATTTTTTAAATACATTTAAGTGGGTAGGAATAGCTTATTTATTATATCTTGCTTATGATATTTACAATTCAAGACCTAAAGACATCAGTTCAGAAAATATTTCATCTAAAAGTTTTTTTTCTTTTTTTAAAGATGGATTTTTAGTTGCGGGGACAAGCCCTAAAGCTTGGATGTTTTTTCCTTTAATATTTCCACAGTTTATTGATTTTAAGTCTAACTATATTATGCAATTTTTTATTTTGATTACAACTTATGTTGTTTTGGATTTTTTATCTTTAATGGCCTACGCTGTTCTCGCTAGAAAACTAATTGTTTGGATAAAAGCAAATCCAAAAGTTATAAATACAATTTCTGCGTGCGTACTAATAATAATTGCATTAATTATTACATTTATTCAAAAATATTAGGTCGCAATCATTATTACAAGCTTGTTTGTATTTTAATTTAGGAGTTTAATAATCTTTTAAATTTAAAACTAATAGAGGAAAAATAAAATGAAAATCAGAAATATAATTATTACTTTAGTTTCTTCGATTGCTCTTTTAATTTCAGCTTCAACTATATCTTTTGCGAAGGTTGTTGGAGATAAAATTATTTTAGGTGCAGCTGTTTCATTAACTGGAAAATATTCATCTAATGGTGTTCATACTCAAAACGGTTATAACTTAGCAGTCGAGAGAATAAATAGCATGGGTGGTGTTAAAGTTGGTGGAAAAACTTACAAGTTTGAAATCATTTATTATGATGATGAGTCAAATTCTGGAAGAGCTGCTCAACTTGCAGAAAGATTAATCCAACAAGACGGTGTTCAGTTCATGCTTGGGCCATACAGCTCAGGACTTACAAAAGCTATGGCGCCTGTAACTGAAAAATATGAAATTCCTATGGTTGAAGCGAACGGTGCATCTAGATCGTTATTCACCAAAGGGTACAAATATTTATTTGCAGTACTAGCTCCAGCTAACTTATATCTTGATGTAGCAATTGATCTTGCAGTTGAAAAAAATGGTGGAAAACCAGTTAAGATTGCAATGGCATTTGAACAAGACGCTTTCTCACAAGATGTGAGATTAGGTATTGTTGAAGCTGCTAAAAGAACAGGTTCTAAAATCATTATAGATGACAAATTACCGAAAGAGCTTAACGATATGGCTGCTACTTTATCTAAAGTAAAAGCTACTAATCCAGACGTTCTTGTGGTTTCAGGTCATACTAAAGGTGCTTTGACAGCTATTAGACAAATCTCAGAGATGAAAGTTGACGTAAAAATGTTAGCAATGACTCACTGTGATGCTGCTAAATTATCTAAGCAACATGGTAAAGCTTCAGAGTATGCACTTTGTGCTTCTCAGTGGCATAAATCTCTATCATACAAAGATAAGTTCTTTGGTGGTGGTATGAAATATGATGCTGACTTTACTAAAGCTTTTGGATATGCGCCGCCATACCAAGCTGCAGAATCATCAGCTGCTTTATTAGTATATAAAGATGCGTTCGAAAGAGCACAATCATTTGATACTAAAAAAGTTAGAGATGCTTTAGCTGCAACTGACATGCAAACTTTTTATGGAAACATAAAATTTGCTGAAGGTGGTCAAAACGTATCTAAGCCAATGGTGCTTTTCCAAGTATCATGTAACGATGATGGTAGTAAGTGTGAAAACAAAGTTGTTGCTCCTACAAAATGGGCATCTGCTGAGTTAGTGCACCCAATTCCATCTTGGTCAAAAAGGTAATACCTAATATGCAAAATGCTCCCTAGTAATAGGGGCATTTTTTATAAACAATTAAAAAAAAATTAATGGATTTTTTAATTTTCCAAGCACCTATATTAATGGTTCAAGCGTCAATGGATGGAATACTTTTAGGTATTTTGTTTGCATTAATCGCTTACGGAATGGCATTACAGTGGGGAGTGATGAATATAATAAACATTGCTCAAGGAGAATTAGTAATAATGGGTGGATACATTGCTTACTTTATGTATCTGTCGGGAATTCACCCAGCCTTTGGAGTAATTGTATCACCAATCATTATGTATTGTGTGGGTTGGGGAATGTACAAATTAGTAATTAATAAAGTTGTAGATAAAGACTTGTTTACTTCAATTCTTGCAACATTTGGAATTAGTATTTTAGCTCAACAGTTAATGAATTTTGCATTTGGTGCAGATGTTGTTGTCGCTCAATCAAATTTTGGAACAACAATGTTATTTAACGATATGGTTACACTTCCTAATGCTAAAATATTTTCAGGTGCAGTTTGTGTAATATCAGCAATCATTCTTGTCATCTACATGAAGAAATCAAAATTAGGTAGAGCAATTAGGGCAACCGCTCAAAACGCAAGAGCAGCAAAAATTTTAGGCGTTGATACTGAGAAAGTTTATGCAGCAACTTTTGGTATTAATGCAGCTTTATGTGGAATAGCGGGCGCATGTATTGCAATTACATTCACACTTCATCCTTATACAGGGTTACCTTACACAGTTAGATCTTTCATGATCGTAATTATTGCAGGACTTGGAAATTTACCAGCTGTTGCAATATCTGGTATGGGCCTTGGAGTATTTGAAGAATGGTCTGACTATTTACTTGGAACAGAATTTAGAATTGCAGCTGTATTCTCGTTACTAGTCATAATACTAGTTTACAGAAGATTCAAATTAGCGAGAAAAAGAGAATATTTAAAATAAACAAAGGAGAAAAATATGAAAAAAATAATCTTAATATTGATTACCATTCTCTTTACTGTTCCTGTGCTTGCAGCAGACGAAAAACCAGGAAGATTTTTTGAGGATCAGCCAGATGTAAATGATGACTATCAAATTCATTTTAATTATCTATTAGCAGCAGATACCGAAGATAGAGAATGGGATATCAATGGAAAAATGCAAGAAATTTTAACAGAGATGAATCAGGTGATGGCTGAAGAAACATCAAGAAAAGATCCAACTGGTATTAGTAAAAAATATAAATTTGATTATAGAAAAGATGGAAAAATTGATGTTACATTTATTAGATTAACCTTAAAACATAAAGAGTTATCAAAATATGCAAATCTTAATATTGTACCTTATTTATGGCTTAAGAAAATGAATAATCCAAAAAAAATATATTATAACTTTGCTGATTTTGGCAATGTAGATGGTGGAGAAGCAGGCGTTCCTGTTGGAACTACTTATGTTAAAAATAAACATAATTTGAGTGCTAAAAATAAACTTATAACAATTACTTTACACGAGCTTCATCATACGCAGGGCGGGGGTTTTAATTGTGTACCAGGTATGTCAGGTAATAGTCATTATTCTAATAGAGATAAAAAAACACAACTTGCACATGGCCGAGCTCTTGGTACAGCTTATATTCATAAAAAATTAGACTGTCCTCAATTAGTTGACTCTGTTTATTTAACACCAACATCAAAAAACTCATATGACCCATATAAGCTTGTTTGTTTGAATGAATTGGGCAAATACACCAATAAAAAAATAGTTAAAGCTTTAGATAAGCAAAAAACTAAAATTGAAAAAGGCAAATGGATAGGAAGAGGATTTGGATCTTTTTGCAGTTGGAGGATGACAAACAATTTTGATTTTTTAACAAATGAAATAGCAGAAAAAAGATATAGAGAAAAAAGTAGTAATTAAAATAATGAATAAAAATACTTTATTATATGCTGGTTTAATAATTTTTGGTTTAGCTGGAGCATTTATATTCCCAGCTTATAAGCTTCAGTTATCGTTTCTTTATATTTTAATTGTTTTAGCTATGACTTGGGATGTTCAAGGTGGACAGATGGGCTACAATACATTTGGAAATATACTATTTTTTGGTATTGGAATGTATGTTGCTTCAAGTACACAAATAGCAATGTTTTTTTCACTTGCTGAATGGACGGATGCTGGTGGAGAAAAAACTTTTGTTCATACTATCCCTCAATTTTTTCAAGGTTTTGGTGTTGGAATATTATTAGCAGGAATTATTCCAACGATAATTGCAGGAGTGATTGGTTATGGAATTTTAGGTTTGAGAGGACATTACTTTGCAATTTGTACTTTAGCATTAGGAATTGCTGCAGGTGAACTTGCGGGTGGAATTGAAATAATTGGTGCAGGTCAAGGTATGACAGTCCCAGTTTGGCCAAAAGGATTTGGAACCAATGCATCGTCTTCACAATTTTTATATTATCTAAGTTTTATTTTAGCACTTGTGACGTTTGTTACTTTAAAATGGGCTTACAGCACAAGATTTGGTTTAGTTTTAAATGCGATAAGAGATAATGAAGATAAAGCTGAAGCTATGGGAATTCATACAATGAGATACAAAATTATTGGCTGGATGGTATCAGCGTTCTTTGTTGGAATAGCAGGAGGATTAATGGGTCATATCAATGGCTATATTGAGCCAACTGAAATTGCGTTTGCTGGTCCAACGTTTGGAGTGTTCATGGTTTTAATGGCAATCCTTGGTGGTAAGGGAACTTTATGGGGCCCACTTGTTGGTGCAACTTTATTTCATTTATTTAAAGAAGGTTTTTGGACATACTTCTTGGGTTGGCAGTATGTAGCTCTTGGAGTTTTAATTATTGTGATTGTAGTTTATTTTCCAGAGGGCGTAATGGGATGGTTAAGAGAAAAATATCCTGAAAGATTTGGTGAAGTTGTTGATGAAGCTGACCTAAAAGCACAGGTGGAATTAAAGTAATGGCTATATTAGATATATCAAATGTAAGTAAATCTTTTGGTGGTGTTAAAGCTAATGTTGATATTTCAATGTCAGTTGAACAAGGTGAAATCGTTGGATTAATTGGTCCAAATGGATCTGGTAAAACTACTTTATTTAATTCAATTGTGGGAACTTACCCAATCGATAATGGTTCAATTAAATTTAATGACACAGAAGTTTCTGAGTTACCAGTTCCCGTTGTTGCAAAACTTGGACTACTTAGAACATTTCAACAGACTAGAATTTATGGAAAATTAAACTGTATTCAAAATATGTTAATTAGTAATAAGCCAGAAAATGATGGAATATTAACGGTATTTCAAAAGATACCATCAGATTTAACTGATAAAGCAGAGACGTTATTAAAATTTGTAGGCCTTCATCAAAAAAGAAAACTTAGAGCTGGAGACCTTTCTTTTGGACAGCAAAAATTATTAGAACTTGCTATGGCATTAATGAATGAGCCTAAAATGCTTTTATTAGATGAGCCAACAGCTGGAATTAATCCTACATTAATCAACGGAATTATTGATCGTTTAATTACTGTTAATAAAGACTATGGAATTACCTTGTTAGTTATAGAGCACAATATGAAAGTAATTATGAATTTAGCACAGAAAGTTTTTTGTTTAGCACATGGTCAAATGTTAGCAAATGGAACTCCTGACGAAATTAAAAATGATAAGCGTGTGGTAGACGCTTACTTGGGAGCACAATAATGTCAAATCAATATGAAGTTTTAGGTAAAGCGCCAGGGCCAGAAGAGTTAAAAAAATTATCCTCTGATAATAATCATGTAGCTATAAAAAAATTATCTGCTGGTTATGGTAAAATGGAAATACTTCATGATTTTGATTTATTTGTAAGTAAAGCTCAGTCATTATGTTTAATCGGTCCTAATGGTGCTGGTAAATCTACAATACTCCATTCTATTTATGGATTTACAAATATTTTTAAAGGACAAATTGAAATTGATGGAAAAGAAATTACCAACCTAACACCAGCTCAAAAATTAAAGTCATGTGGAATTGCTTATATCCTTCAGGATAACTCAGTATTCCCTGATATGACGGTTGAAGAAAATTTATTGATGGGTGGTTATGCAAAAGAGAATGCGGATGAATCTTACCAAGAAGCAGAAAGAATTTTTGAAAAGTATGAAAGATTAAGAAATAGAAGAAACCAACCAGCAAAAGTTTTATCAGGTGGTGAGAGAAGGTTACTAGAAATTTCTAGAGCATTAGTTATGAAGCCATCAGTATTATTAGTAGATGAACCTTCTATTGGTTTGGAACCAAGGTATATAGATATGGTCTTTGAAATTTTAAGAGATTTACAAGAAACTGAAAAGAAAACTATAATTTTAGTAGAACAAAATGCTAAAAAAGGATTAGAGTTTGCAGATATAGGGTATGTTTTAGTATCAGGCCAAACTGCTATTGCTGGCAAAGGGGATGATTTGTTAAAAAACCCTGATGTTGGTAGACTATTCCTTGGTGGTTAATGATTAATACAAAATATTTCTTAAAAGGTTTTTTTTGCATCAAGAGTGCAAACAGTCCAGCTATTGCATTATTTGCAAGCTTCGTAGCTATTGGAGCTTTATTTAAAAATATTGGTTTAAATATTCAGGAAAGTATTTTTTCAACATTCTTAACTTACGCATTACCAGGCTCATTAATTATGGCTGAGTCATTGATTGTAGGAGCATCTTTATTAAATATTTTTTTGGCAGTTTGGTTGGTTAATGCAAGACTTTATCCAATGACCGTATCACTGTTTCCACTGTTAACTCATAAAAGCCAACCAAAACTAAAATATTATTTAGCTTGTCATTTTATTGCTGTTTCAGCTTGGCTGATAATGAAGGAAAATTATAAATCTGTAGAACGAAGATATCGTTTAGATTATTGGATTGGGGTAGGTGCTGCGAATTTAACAGTAGCAGTATCAGCCACAGCATTTGGTTTTTTTATATCAGACTATTTAAATAAAGACATGATGGTAGGATTAGCAATGGTGAACCCGATTTATTTCATATGTGTAATGGTGGTAGCTATGAAAACTATTCAAATGAGTTTAGCAGTAATATTAGGTGCAGTTTTTGGAGTTATGTTTTATTTTATATCACCTGAATGGTCTATATTATTTGGTGGTTTTACAGCTGGAACATTGGCATTTTATATAGGGGAATTAAATGGCAATTAATATAGTGCTAGCAATTCTAGTTACATCTTTAGCAACTTATATTTCAAGGGTTCTTGGAGTCATAACGTCTAAAAAAGTAAAAGAAAATTCAAAGATTTTTAAATGGTTCAATTGTCTTGCTTACTCCACCTTATCAGCACTACTTGCTAGGATAATAATTTTTCCCGCCGGGGTTTTATCTGATGCGAGTTATGCGAGCAGAATTACCGTTGTTATCTTTTGTTTATTCATATTTTTTATTTCAAAAAGAAATTATGTATATCCAACTGTACTTTCT
>CAJQTO010000002.1 GCA_905620465.1 uncultured Candidatus Pelagibacter sp.
AATTGAAATAATTTCATCATTTTTTACAATTACACAACCAACAGATGGGTTTTTTCCAGTTAAACCGTGACGTGCTCTTGCTAGATCTAAGGCAATCTTCATGTATTTAATGTCTTTTTTGGAAAATTTATCTTTTTTTGTAGACATCTAATTTGTCCACGAATTGTACAAAATCTTTTTCTTCTCTAAAGTTTCTGTAAACAGATGCAAACCTAACATATGCCACAGGATCAAGTTCTTTCAAACCTTCCATAACCATAGTCCCTATTGTATTCGTTGAAATTTCACTTTGTCCGAGCTCCTCTAATGCTCTAGAAATTTTACTGATGAATTTTTCTGCTGTTTCTGTATCTATGGGTCTTTTTTTAAGAGAAATATAAATAGATTTAGATAATTTATCTCTATCAAAAGTAGATTTTCTACCATTTTTTTTAATTACCATTATTTCTCTAAACTGAACTCTTTCAAAAGTTGTGAATCTTGCCCCACATACACATAGTCTTCTTCTACGTATTGCAGTACCATCCTCTGTAGGTCTAGAGTCTACAACTGATGTCTCACCTTTTTTACAAATTGTACAAATCATTTATTTTAAATTTTTATATATTGGAAAAGAAGATGTAAGTTCTATAACTTCATTTCTAACTTCTTTTTCAATTTTACTATTATCCTCAGGGCTTTCCGACAAACCTTTAATAACTTTAGTAATCAATTCACCAACCTTTTGAAATTCCTGTAATCCAAAACCTCTTGTTGTTGCTGCTTGAGTTCCTAGTCTTATTCCTGAGGTAATCATTGGTTTTTCTGAATCAAATGGTATACCATTTTTATTACAAGTAATATTTGCTCTAGAAAGGCTTTCAGCTGCAAGATTGCCTTTTACATTGTATGGTCTTAAATCTACCAACATTAAATGTGTGTCTGTACCATCAGAATAAATTTTAAAACCATTAATCTTAAGTGTCTCTGATAAAATTTTAGCATTTGCTAAAACAGATTTTATATAATCTTTAAAATCAGGTCTTAATGCTTCTAAAAAACCAGCAGCTTTGGCTGCTATTATGTGCATTAGGGGTCCACCTTGATAACCAGGAAATACAGCTGTATTAAATTTTTTTGCTAGGTCTTCATGGTTTGTTAAAATAATTCCGCCTCTTGCACTTCTAAAGACTTTATGTGTTGTAGAGGTAACTACATGTGCGTATTCACATGGATTAGGATAACCTTTTCCAGCAACCAAACCTGAAAAGTGAGCCATATCAACCATAAGAAATGCTCCAACTTTATCAGCTATTTCACGAAATCTTTTAAAGTCAATAATTCTAGAATAAGCACTTCCACCAGCAATTATAAGTTTTGGTTTATGTTCTAAGGTAAGTCTTTCAACATTGTCATAATCAATAAGCTCTGACTCTTTATCAACGTCATACCCTATTGCATTGAACCACTTGCCTGACATTGAAATTTTTAATCCGTGAGTTATATGTCCACCAGAATTTAAACTCATACCCAAAAATGTGTCACCAGGATTTAATAAAGCTAAAAATACAGCACCGTTAGCTTGAGCTCCTGAATGGGGCTGAACATTAGCAAATTCACAATCAAATAATTTTTTTAGTCTCTCAATAGCCAAGTTTTCTGTAACATCAACATGTTCACATCCATTGTAATATCTTTTTCCAGGATAACCTTCTGCATATTTGTTTGTTAAAACTGAACCTTGGGCTTCTAATACAGCTTGTGAAACAATATTTTCAGAAGCAATTAATTCTATGTGTTGTTGTTGCCTTTTTAATTCATCGCTGATAGCCTTATATAGCGCTGGATCAGTTTTGGATAAGCTGTCTTCAAAAAAACTTTTGTATTGGTCGTTTAAATAATTTTTTTCACTAGACATAATTAAATTTTCTTAATTCTTTTTTTGTGTCTTCCACCTTCAAATTTTGTATTTAAAAAAATACTAACATAATTTAAGGCACTTTTTTTAGTTAAAAGTCTAGATCCCAATGTAATGATATTTGCATTGTTATGCAATCTTGATAATTTTGTAGATTTTAAATTAAAACATTGCACTGCACGTACATTTTTGTGTTTATTTGCAGTAATATTCATACCAATACCGGATCCACATATTAATATACCTACATGGTTATTGTTAGTCTTAACTTTTTGGGCAACTTTGTGAGCGTAATCAGGATAGTCAACTCTATTATCATTAATTGGACCTAAGTCTGTGTATTTAAATTTTTTTTTATCTAGATGAAGTTTAATTATTTCTTTTAGTTTGTAACCGGCATGATCAGATGAAATAAATATTTTTTTCAAATTAATCAAATTTGTAATCTAAAACACATGCAACTAGGTGGATTCTATTTTCTTCTCCACCGTTAAAGGCATTATGATATTTTGTGTTATTAGTAACCCAGACAGATCCATCTGCTGGTAAATGTTTTGCTACATTGTCAACGACCATAATAGCTCCAGGATTAGTAATTATAGGTATATGTAACCTTGGCTCTGGATCTCTATGCCAACTCAAAGTGGATCTTGGTTTTTTCAATAAAATTCTTATTCTACCTAATTTATATTTAGATGAAATAACATCAAAAACTTCTTTGAAATAAGTATTTTCATAATCCTTTATAAATTCAGAGTATGCTGACTCGTCAATTGTAACATCTCTAGAAACTTCATTTCCTGATTTATCTGGTTTAGTCCAATAAACACCTCTAGCTTTACTACCTTTAACTGAATCCGGATCACCAGGAATTTGTGTTAAAGAAATAGCACCAAAATGAGCTATACCCCCACCATCATCAAATTTTTTAGTTTGAACAATTTGGTTGTAGGCATCTTGTAATTTATTAATATTAAATTTAATATTTTGTTTTTGAAAATCACTAAAATCTAAAACTTTGTCTTCTTTTTGGATATCAAGATCTATAATATTTTTACTGTTTGTGCTCATGTAAGTTGTTTTTTACCCTTTTTAATATATATTTGTATAATACATTTGTCGCATTTTAAAAATAGATTAAAACATGATTACAGGAAATTATCCCAATTTAAGACTTAGAAGAAGTAGAAAGTATGACTGGTCAAGAAGATTAGTCCAAGAAAATAACCTATCTTCAGGAGATTTTATACTACCAATATTTCTTATAGATGGAAAAAACACCAAACAAACAATCAAAACAATGCCAGATGTTTTTAGATATACAATAGATAACTTGGGAATTATTATAGATAAAGCAATCAAGAGTAAAATACCTATGGTTGCATTATTTCCATATACAAAAAAATCATCTAAAAATGAACTTGGAACAGAAGCGTTAAATGAAAATAATCTTGTTTGTAGGGCAATTCAGTATATTAAAAAAAAATACAAAAATGAAATTGGTATTATGTGTGATGTTGCACTTGATCCTTATACTTCACATGGTCATGATGGATTAGTAAAATATGGTTATGTATTAAATGATCAAACAGTAGAAGTTTTGGTAAACCAATCTTTACTACAAGCACAAATGGGATGTGATGTTTTAGCGCCATCAGATATGATGGATGGTAGAATTGGCAAAATACGAAAAGCTCTTGATAAAGAAGGTCATCAAATGGTTCAAATACTTTCTTACGCTGTTAAATATTCCTCAAGTTTTTATGGGCCATTTAGAGATGCCGTTGGATCAAAAGGTTTGTTAAAAAGTGATAAAAAAAACTATCAAATGGATTTTAGAAATAGTAACGAAGCATTAAGAGAGGTGTCATTGGATATAAAAGAAGGTGCGGATATGGTTATGGTTAAACCTGGCATGCCTTATTTAGATATAATTAGAATTGTTAAAGATAATTTTAAGATTCCAGTTTTAGCTTATCAAGTGTCTGGTGAATATAGCTTATTAAATAATGCTATTAAAAAAGGTTTTATAAACGAAAATTCCATAGTTGAAAGCTTAATTTCTTTCAAAAGAGCAGGTGCAACTGCAATTGTTAGTTATTATGCGGATAGAATTAACAAACTCATAAAATAATTATTTTAATAAACTAACAAAAAAAGATCTAGAGTTTGGATAGTTAATATTATTAGGTCTCAATATACTTTTTTCCAAATAATCACTTACAAGCTTAAGACCGTTTAATAAATTTTTTATATCTATAGTTTTGTTATCGTTATCTATCAAAAAATTTGGAACATTTTTTTTATCATTATTGGATTTCACATAATAGTGAATTTTATTATCTGTTATTTCTTTTTCAACTATTTTTTTTAAATCCAAATCATAGCCTAACAATTTAAGCAATTCCAGTTCCCAAAAAATATATTCTTTAATCCATTGTTCAGAATCTAAAAAATAAAAAAAATTATTTATTAAGTCGTAAATGCCTTTGTTGGCTTGTGATTCTGCAGTTAATAATTTAATTAAGTTCATAGCTGATGTTATGCAAGACAACTTTTGGCTATGATCAAAATATAATGGTGTTAAAGCTTTTAAGATTTCTATCTTAAAATATCCAATTCTATTAACACTTTTTGTATTATAATTAACATATAGTTTATTTCCAATTTGCAAATAGTTTTTAATTTTTTTTGATGTTCCACCAAAAATTATTCCAGTAACCTTGCCGTTTTTTTTTGTAAAAACTTCAGCTATTATAGAATTTTCACTGTACCGGTTTTTTGAAATTAAATATCCTGTATCATCCCAGTTCATTTTTTAGCAATACTTTCAAAACACAATTTTGCAGCATTTTGTTCTGCATCCTTTTTGGAGGTGCCTAATGCAGTGAAAAATTTTGAATCTTTTATCTTTACAGAAATTTTGAATAATGGTTTATGTCTGGGGCCTGTGTTTGAAATTAATTTGTATAGAGGTAAAGATTTGAATATTTTTAACGAGTACTCTTGTAATTTTGTTTTGGCATCTATTTGTGTTATAACACTGGCATTAATATGATCCTTCCATAATGTTAAAATAAATTTCTCAGTAATATTTAAACCCTTATCTAAATAAATGGCACCTATTAAAGCTTCAAGGCAATCAGCAATAATTTTATTTTCAATTTTAATTTTTTTATTTTTGGGATTATATACAAGAATATATTTTTCTAACTCAAGGAATTTTGCAATCTCCAAACATTTTTTTTTATTTACTAGTGATGCAAATTTTTTATCAAGAATACCTTCTTTTTCGTCTGGGTAAATTTCTAGCAATTTTTGTGCTATTACTAGCCCCAACACTCTATCTCCTAAAAATTCCATTTTTTCATTATTTACAATTGGATCGAAGCTTTTGTGGATTAAACATTCTGATAAAAGCTTTTCATTAGTAAATTTTAGTTTTAATTTTTTTTCTAAATTTTGAGAATTAATTTTCATTAATTAATTTTTTTAAAAAATCTGTTAGTACGAATTGTTTTATGCCATTTCCAAAAAGAAAAAATACTAGCAATTCTGAAATCTGATGAGAAAAAAATGAATTGTGCTTTGCCGACTAGATTGTCTTCATGTACATAACCTACACTTGTTAAATATCTACTGTCTTTAGAGCAATCTCTATTGTCACCTAAAAAAAAATAATGTTTATTTGGTATTATAAAAAGATCAGAATTTTTAAAACTGTAGTTTTTTAAATAAACTGAACTATGGACTTTTCCATTGGGTAATCTTTCTTTAACTGTATTAACGTTAATAGTTTCCTTGCCACAATAAATGATGTCTGATTTAGAAATTATAGACTTAAAAATTTGATTATTGTTTATATATAAACTTCCATCAATAAATTGAATTTTATCACCTGGTAAGCCTATTAACCTTTTAATGTAATCAGTTCGATTATCTGATGGTGTTTTAAAAACAATCACATCTCCTGTTTTAGGTTTTATTGAGTATAACCGACCTTTAAATATAGGTGGGCTAAATGGGAAAGAGTGCTTGCTATATCCATAAGAATATTTCGTTACAAATAACCTGTCGCCAATTAATAAAGTGGGCTCCATTGAAGATGAAGGAATATAAAATGGTTGTATAAATAATGATCTGATTGCTATTGCTATTACCCCTGCATACAAAATAGTTTTTAAATTATCTATAAAAAAATTTTTATCTAGTTTCATTTTTTTTGTAAAATTACGTATGCTATAGAATATTTTTTTTCATCAGACATTGATAGAAAGAAATTAATTGATGAGACATTAAATTTTTTTTTTACAATATCTTTTATCTTCTTATTTACAATAAAAGAAGGTTTACCTAATTTATCGTTAACAATAGATATATCTTTAAAATTAAGATTATCTCTAAAGCCAGTAGCAATCGATTTAGATAATGCTTCTTTAGCTGCAAATCTCTTCGAATAATATGATAATTTATCTTTGAATTTTTTAGCTTTAGAAATTTCACTTAAACTAAAAATTCTATTAATAAATAATTTTTTTTTTAAGGCAGCTTTAATTCTACATTTTTCAACTATGTCGACACCAGTGCCTAATATTTTCATAATTTATTTATTAGATATTTTTTTAAACTTTTTAATTATAGTCTTTAATCCAAAAAGTATTGATTCACCTATTATAAAATGACCGATATTGAATTCTTTAATATCTTTTATTTTGCTTAAAATTTTTGTCGTATTGTAATCTAGTCCATGACCTGCGTGAACCTCTAGATTTAGAGAAGCTGCGTATTTGCAACATTTTTTAATATTATTTAGTTCATAGGTAAAAAATTTTTTTTTTTTTACAAGATGTGACAACTTACCCGTATGTAATTCAATACAATCAGCATTTAATTCTTTTGAAACCCTTACATCATTTAAATTTGGATTTATAAATAAACTTGTTCTAATTTTTTTTTTTTTAAATTTTCCAATTATGTTTTTAATTTTAGCTTTATTTTTAGATAAATTTAAACCACCTTCAGTCGTTATTTCTTTTCTATTTTCAGGAACTATACAAATATAATTAGGCTTATTTTTTAAAGCAATTTTTAAAATTTTTTTATTTAATGATAATTCTAAATTCACAGGGATTTTTTTATTACTACATATTTTGATTACGTCCAAATCTTTAATGTGTCTTCTGTCTTCTCTAAGATGTATTGTTATAGAATTTGCACCACACTGCATTGCATACTTAGCTGCAACTAAAGGATCTGGATGAAGTGACCCTCTAGCATTTCTGATTGTCGCAATATGATCTATATTAATTCCAAGTCTTTTCATTTAATAAATCTGCTACCAGGTACAGTTATGGGAATATTTTTAAGATTTTTAGGTATTTGATTAGATTTATAAGTTGGCACATCAAGTTTAATTTGTGAAATTATTTTCTTTCTTATCTTTAAACTTTTTTTTGTTGATCTATCTATTATTGATGCAAATCCAATTAATTGAGCTTTTGATTCAGTTATTAACTTTGCACATTCTAAGCTTGATTTACCAGTAGTTATTACATCTTCAATTATTAATACCTTTGAATCTTTTATTATATTAAATCCACGTCTTAATTTAAATTTGCCTTTTACACGTTCACAAAATATAGTTTCTTTTTTAAGTAATCGCCCTATTTCATAACCAATAATAACACCGCCCATTGCTGGTGCTAAAATTAAATCAATTTTTTTAAAATTTTTTTTAATTTTTCTAGATAGTGCTAAGCAAATTTTATCAGCAATATGTGGATAACTCAATAATCTTGCACATTGTATATACTTGGATGAATGAAGGCCTGAGGACAGCACAAAATGACCCTCTAAAAGGGCATTAGTTTTTTTTAAAATATTTAAAGATTTTTTGTGTGAAAGCATTACGTTCCTTTAACCAGTTATCTTCATGTCTAATGATTTTAAATTTTATCTCTTTTTGTTTTAACTCACTAATGAAATATGTAAAGTTTTTCAAATCATTAATAATCAAATTAAATCTAAAGTTAATATAATCTTTAGTTTTTTCCTTCATTTCTACACTGGAAATGTTAAGTTTGTGATTTCCAAGTAAAGTTGTGACCTCACCTAATTTACCTGGTTTATCGGGTAAAGACATCCATAGAGTAGTGTTATATTTTTTAATTCTTTGAGCCTTTTCTTCTCCTTTTTTATACCAGTATTTTCTAATTGCTGATCTTGCTTTTCCAGTTTTTGTAATAGGTATCCAGTGCAAAGAAGGCGATTTATTTTTAGAAGTAATAATATCCACAACATCTCCATTATGAAGTATATTTTGTAACTCACTATCATTACCATTAATTTTACAAGCTACAGTGCTATTGCCAATTTTTGTATGTACAGCGTAGGCAAAATCAATCGGTGTTGCATCCTTTGGAAGTTTTATTACGGAGCCCTTTGGAGTAAAGCAAAAAACATTTTCTTGAAACATTTGAAGTTTTGTATATTCAAAAAAATCTTCTGGATTTTCATTACGATCAATAATTTCAACTAAATCAGCAAGCCAATCATACTCTTTAAAAGTTAATGAGTTGAATTTTTCTGAAGATTTATATTTCCAATGGGAGGCAATACCTCTTTCAGCAAATTCGTGCATTTTCAAAGTTCTAAGTTGTATTTCAATTGGTCTTCTATTTGGTCCAATAATTGACGTGTGTAATGATTGGTATTTATTAATTTTAGGTGAAGAAATATAATCTTTAAATTTTCCAGGAATGCAATTCCATTTATTATGAAATACTCCAAGTGCTTTGTAACAATCTTCAATATTGTCTAATATAACTCTGAAACCTATAATATCAGAAATTTGTTCTAAAGAAATTCTTTTTTTTTGGACTTTTCTCCAAATTGAAAAAGGAGTTTTTTCTCTGCCTATAATTTCAGCATTTAAATTATGCTGATTCAGTAAAGCAGTAAATTGATTGGATATAGAATTAAAGCTATCAAGTTTATCATCTTTTATTTCATTTAATCTTTTATTAATTAATTCTCTAGCTTTATTATTCAAAACTTTAAAAGATAAATCTTCTAATTCATCTCTAATCCTATGCATGCCCATTCTATCTGCTAAAGGTGCATAAATTTCCATAGTTTCTTTTGCAATACGTTCTTTTTTTCAATTTTAGTAATTGCATTTATTGTTCTCATGTTGTGAAGTCGATCTGCAATTTTAACTAACAAAACTCTAATATCTTTTGATGTAGCTAAAATTAATTTTCTAAAATTTTCAGCTTTAGAATTATTTACAGCTTGATTTTCAAAAACAGAAATCTTAGTAACTCCATTAACTAGATCAGCTACCTCTTCACCAAACTCTGTTTTAATTACTTCATAGGTGGCATATGTATCTTCTATTGTGTCATGTAATAAACCCGTTGTAATAGTTGCACTATCTAATCTAAGTTCTGTTAAAATATTTGCTACTGCTATAGGATGAATGGAGTAAGGGTCACCAGAATATCTTTTTTGATTAACATGTGCTTTGATCGCAAAATCATAAGCTTTACTTAATTTTTCTGGGTTTAAAAATTTATTATAAGATCTAATTTTTTTTATTAATTCTTCAGAATTAGGCATGAATTATTATAGCATTAATTTATATTTGTTTGATAGATCTTAAGTCATTAATCAGTAATGAGCTTATTAATTTAACAATATTAATCTTAGTTTTTGGATGTTTCCAGGATTGATTAATTTCAAAAAGTGGTAATAAAACAAAATTTCTCTGAGACAGTGCTCTATGTGGAAATACTAGATTTTTATTTTTATAATTTGAAACTTTTTGATCATAATCAATAATGTCAATATCACATGTTCTTGGTGAATTTTTTTTAGATCTTTTTCTACCTAATTGAGTTTCAATCAAATTACATATTTTTAGAAGTTCAAGTGGAGATAAACTTGTTTTAATTTTAACAATTATATTTATAAATTTAGGATTATTTGGGTTTGGCCAAGATTCGGACTCATAATTACTAGAAACTTTTAAAATTTTAATTTTGTAGTTTTGTAATTTAAATTTTGCTATTTCTATATTACTTTTTTTGTTTCCTAAATTTGATCCAATTCCTAAGTAAACTATCTTAGCTAGATTTTCTGATATATCTTGCTTTATCACGATTCCAATCTCTATTTTTTTTAGTTGCTCTTTTGTCGTGTTGTTTTTTTCCTTTGGCTAAAGCTATCTCAATTTTAGCCTTGCCTTTTTTAAAATACATTTTTGTTGGAACTAGGGTAAAACCATCTCTTTGCATTTTTCCTATTAATTTATTAATTTCTCTTTTATTAAATAATAATTTTCGTTCATCCATTGGTCTATGACTGGAATAACTAGCTTCTTTATACGCTGCTATATGAGAATTTATTAAAACAATTTCTCCATTTTTTTCTACAGCATAAGAATCTGCAATATTAATGTTTCCATCTCTAATAGATTTTATTTCAGAGCCCTTAAGAACTATGCCAGCTTCGATTAAGTCTTCAAAAAAATAATTAAAACTTGCTTTTCTATTCAAGCATATAATTTTTAAACCAGGGTTGGTTTTTTTTTTCATTAAAGTAAATTAGCAGAGACTAAAGCTTTTTTAATAATTTTCTTTGCGTCTTCTGTAACTTTGACTAGTGGGAGTCTTATATCATCTTCGCACAATCCTAGTAATTTTGCAGCATACTTAACTGGGCTTGGGTTACTTTCAATAAACATTGAATTATGAACTGGTTGTAAAATACCATCTAATCTTTCAGCTTCTTTTTTTAAGTTGTCATCATCTGATTTAGAAAATTTTTGAAATTCAGAACAAAGCTTTGGTGCTATATTCCCAGTTACACTTATGGCTCCGATACCACCTCTTCTATTAAATTCTAATGCATTATCATCATTACCTGTTAATTGTATAAAATCTTTTCCCATTTTATTTTTTTGTTGATCAACTCTATTTAAATCTCCTGTGGCATCCTTAACTCCTACAATATTTTTTAATTCAAACAACCTGGCCATTGTATCAACTGACATATCGATTACTGATCTTCCTGGAATATTATAAATCAAAAGTGGTATTCCACATTTGTCATTTATAGCTTTATAATGTTGGTAAAGACCTTCTTGTGTGGGCTTGTTATAATATGGGGTTACTATTAATGCTGCATTTGCTCCAACTTTCTCAGCATGTGTTGTTAGTGAGATTGCTTCTTCGGTTGAATTAGATCCAGTACCAGCAATAACTGGGTTTTTTCCTTTAGCTTCACTAATACATAATTCTATTACTTGCTGATGTTCATTATGGGAAAGTGTTGGCGACTCTCCTGTAGTTCCAGCCGGAACTAGGCAATTAGTACCATTATTCATGTGAAAATGTATAAGTTTTATATAAGCGTCAACATCGAGCTTATTATCTTTAAATGGAGTGATTAATGCAACATTTGATCCTTTGAACATAAATACTTATAACATAGTTTACCGATTCATTTAGTAAAATTTATGCCTAAACAAATATCTTTTTTAATAAAAATATTAATAATTTTTTCGGTGCTCACATCTAATAATTTTGCGGTAGAATTAACAATTATACCTTTAAAAAAACCAATTTTAGATAAGGCTATAACTGAACAAAAGATAACAAAGGGTATTTTAAAACCTAAATCAAAGCCAAAAAAAGATAATTCTGAAGAAAAAATAATTGTTGTTGAAAAAAAAGATAAAAAAATAAAATTTTTATTACCAAAAAATAAACCATTAATAGTAAAAAAAGAACTTGTAAAAAAACATAAAAAATCAAAATATTTTAAACAAAAAGATTTTGATTTAGCTAAGAAATCGATTCAAGCATTTGAAAAAGGTCAATGGACTAAAGCTTTATCATTATCAAAAAAGACTAGAGATAAATCTATTTATAATTTTATTCAGTGGAAACACTTATTAACCACTGGTAACCAGGCTAGTTTTTATGATTATGCTTTATTCATAAAACGCAACAAGAATTACCCAAGAATTAATAGAATTAAGTATTTAGCAGAGCACAAAATGTCAACAGCCAAAATTTCTCCAAAAAAAATAATTGATTGGTTTGGGTCTAGTGATCCATTTAGTGGTTATGGCAAACTAATACTAGGCGAAAGTTTTATAATTACAGGAAATGTTGATAAAGGAATAAACTTAATTAAAGATGGTTGGATTACTGCAGATTTAAGTAGGAGTAACATGAAGCATTTTAGAAAAAAATATAAAAAATATTTAAATTCTAGCGATTATATTAAAAGAGCCGATTATCTTGCCTGGGAAAACAAACACTGGGATCTTAAAAGAATGCTTAGATATTTACCTAAAGATTATCAATTACTTTATACTGCAAGGCAAATTTTAATGAGTAAATCTTATGGTGTAGATAAAGCCATTAAAAATATTCCTAATAAATTAAAAAATGACCCTGGATTAAATTATGATCGACTAAAATGGAGAAGAAAAAGAGGTAGAGTTGACGATTCACTGGAAATACTTCTTAAAATTAAAAATAATAAAAATTATTTAGTTAGACCTGATAAATGGTGGAAAGAAAGAGCAATAATATCAAGAGCATTAATTTATAAAAAAAAATATGAACTTGCTTATAAGGTAAGTAGCAAACATGCCCTTGAGAATGGACCTGAGTTTGCAGAGGCTGAATGGATGAGTGGTTGGATTGCACTAAGTTTTTTAAAAGACCCTATTTTAGCAATTGATCATTTTAATAATTTTTATCAAAATGTTGGTTATCCAATTAGTTTGTCTAGAGGGGCATATTGGTTAGGAAAATCTTATGAAATGATCGGTGATAAAGATCAATCATATAGATGGTATGAAGAAGCTACAAAATATTTAACAACTTATTATGGTCAACTAGCACATTTAAAAATTAAACCAGGAAAAAATTTTGAATTACCAGAGCAAAGTGTGGTAAATGATAAATATAAAAAACACTTTTATGATAAAGAATTAGTTAAAATTGTTTATCTTTTAGATCAATTAAATAAAGACAAATATACGAAAGATATATTAAAACATTTAGCAAATGATAATGTTGATAGTGGCAGTGAGATATTGGCAGCTGAACTTTCAACCAATATATCAAGATATGATTTTGCAATACAAATTTCAAAATTGGCCTCTTATGAAAAAAGATTTCATAATAATTTTAATTATCCAATAATTAGTACACCTAATTATATTAACGGACGCAAGATTCCAGAATCCGCTTTTATACTTTCTATAATTAGGCAAGAGAGTGAGTTTGACTTGAGTGCTAATAGTCATGCGGGTGCACAAGGATTAATGCAATTAATGCCTTACACAGCCAAATTAGTTTCTAAACAAGCAAAACTTCCTTATTCAAAATCACGCTTAACGAAAGATCCAGAATATAATATTAATTTAGGATCACATTATATAGCGGGTCTAATCTTAGAATATGATGGCGCTTACCCTTTTGCAGTAGCAGCGTATAATGCTGGTCCGAATAGAGTTAAATATTGGAAAAAAATTAATAAAAACCCACAAAAAAATCAGATTGATTTTGTTGATTGGGTTGAGTTAATAAAATTTAAAGAAACAAGAAATTATGTTCAGCGAGTTTTGGAAAATTATAATGTTTACAGGTATATATTGGAAAAAAAACCAATTAAAATGAAAGACTTTTTTAAAGATCATCCTCTATTTTAATGGCGGAAGAGGAGAGATTCGAACTCTCGGATCATGTTTCCACGATCGGTCATTTAGCAAACGACTGGTTTCGGCCACTCACCCACTCTTCCATTGCATAAGGATATAGCCGATTGTATTGAATTTTCAATATTTATAAAGTAATTGTTGATTATTATTATGAAAAATAAGTATTCAATATTTTCTTTAATTAAAAATGCTTTTTCTTACCATGAAAATTGGCAAAAAGCCTGGAAGGACCCAACACCTAAAAAAGAGTATGACGCAATAATAATTGGAGGTGGTGGTCACGGTTTAGCTACTGCTTATTATTTAGCAAAAAAACACAATATGAAAAATATTGCTGTCGTTGAAAAAGGTTGGATTGGTGGTGGTAATACTGGAAGAAACACTACAATTATAAGATCAAACTATTTATGGGATGCTAGTGCAGGACTATACGATCATGCATTAAAATTATGGGAAGGATTATCTCAAGAAATTAATTATAATGTAATGTTTAGTCAAAGAGGTGTTATGAATTTAGCTCATAATCTTCAGGATGTAAGAGATCTTAAAAGAAGAACACACGCAAATAGACTAAATGGTATTGATGCCTATTATTTAAGCACAGAGGAAGTTAAAAAATTTTGCCCAATTATTAATACATCCCCTAATATTAGATATCCTGTATTGGGTGGGACTTTACAAAAAAGAGCTGGAACAGCACGTCATGATGCGGTCGCGTGGGGTTACGCTCGTGGAGCCGATGAAATGGGTGTTGATATAATTCAAAATTGTGAAGTTAATGGCATTAAACGAAACGGTAATGAGGTTGAGGGACTAGAAACAAACAAAGGATTTATAAAAACTAAAAAGGTTGGAGTTGTTGCGGCTGGTCATTCAAGTGTTCTAGCTAACATGGCTGGTTTAAGACTACCTTTAGAAAGCAAACCACTTCAAGCATTAGTTTCGGAACCAGTTAAACCTATTATAGATACTGTTGTTATGTCCAATGCTGTACATGCTTATGTTAGTCAATCTGATAAAGGTGAGCTTGTAATTGGTGCCGGCACAGATGATTATGTTTCTTATTCACAAAAAGGTAGTCATCAAATTGTTGAGGGAACTTTAAATGCAATAATAGAATTATATCCAATCTTTAGCAGAATGAGAATGCTTAGACAATGGGGTGGCATTGTAGATATTTGCCCAGATGCAAGTCCTATAATAAGCAAAACAACTATAAAAGGTTTATATTTTAATTGCGGATGGGGAACTGGTGGTTTTAAGGCTACACCTGGTTCAGGGGATTTATTTGCTCACACAATTGCAAATGATGAACCTCACAAACTTAATGCAGCTTTCAACTTAAATAGATTTACTAGTGGTGACCTTGTTGATGAACATGGAGCAGCAGCAGTGGCTCATTAAATGTTTATAATTAATTGTCCTTTTTGTGGTGAAAGAGATCATAGCGAATTCAAAGCTGGTGGTGAAGCTCACATAGAAAGACCTAAACAACCAACGGAATTAAGTGATGATGAATGGGCAGAATATTTATTCATGAGAAAGAATATAAAAGGTATTCAATTTGAAAGATGGAACCATGCTCACGGTTGTAGGAAATGGTTTAACATGGTTAGAGATACTTCTAATGATGAAATAAAATTAATTTATAAAATGGGTGAAAAGCCTCCTTTAAAATAATATGTCTAAAAACTTAAGAGTTAAAACTAGCAAATTTATAGATGAAACTTCAAAGGTATCTTTTAAATTTAATGGAAAAATTTATTACGGTTTTAAAGGTGATACCTTAGCTTCTGCTTTAATAGCAAATGATGTTCATTTAGTTGGAAGAAGTTTTAAGTACCATAGACCTAGAGGAATAATGACTGCAGGTTCAGAAGAGCCAAATGCAATTGTGCAGGTTAATGCTAATACAGCGTATACGGAACCAAACGTAAGGGCGACTGAGATAGAAATATATGAGGGATTAGAAGCTTCAAGTCAAAACTGTTGGCCGAGTGTTCAGTTTGATGTTGGAGGAATAAATAACATTCTATCCCCTATTCTTCCTGCAGGTTTCTACTACAAAACTTTCATGTGGCCTGCTAGTTTTTGGGAAAAATATGAATACGTGATTAGACATTCAGCTGGTTTAGGTAAGTCACCTAATGTAGCTGATCCAGATATATACGATCATAGGTATGTTCATTGTGACGTGCTAGTGATAGGCGCTGGTATAGCTGGAATTATGGCAGCCAAAACCGCTGCTAAAAATAATTTAAAAACTCTTATATTAGATGAAAAAGCAGAAATTGGTGGAACAACAATTTATCAAAATTCAAATAATTTTAAAATAAATAATAAAATTTCTTCCGACTGGCTAAATAATGAAATTAATGAATTAAAAAAACTAGATAATTTAGAGATAAAAACAAGAACAAGTGTTGCTGCATACCATGGTTATAATTATGTATTAGCTAGAGAAAATCTTACAGATCATTTAAGTAAGGATAAAAAACAAAATAAAATTAGACAAAGACTTTTAAAAATTAGAGCTAAGAAGGTTGTAGTAGCAACAGGCTCTTTAGAAAGACCTCTTATATTTGATAATAACGATAGACCAGGAATAATGCTTTCTTCTGCAGTTAAAAAATATGCAGATTACTATGGTGTTATTTGTGGTAAAAAAAATGTTTTCTTTACGAATAATGACTCTGCATATGAAAGTGCAGTTTCATTATTTGAAAAAGGAATAAAAGTTCAAGCAATTATTGATATTAGAGAAAAAACTGATTCATCTATTGTTAAACAAATTGAAGATTTAGGTATCAAAATTTACTGGTCTCATGCAGTTGTTGATACTCATGGATACAAAAAACTAAAACAAATTTCTATCATGGAACTTTCTAAAGATAACAAATCGCTAATTGGAACTAAAACTAATATTGATTGTGACTGTCTTGGTATGGCGGGTGGTTGGACTCCTGCTGTTCATTTATTTACACAGTCAGGTGGTAAATTAAAATTTAGAGATGAAGATCAAGTATTTATTCCAAGCGAGTACCCTTCTAAACAAATAAGTATTGGTTCATGTAATGGTGATTTTGAACTTGATAAAATAATTAAAAACTCTTCAGATAGTTTAAAAAAATTTCTTGAAATTGACAAAACTGACTATGAAAATTTATCTGTAATAAACTCAAAAGAAGTTAATAAAAAAAATATTTGGTTATTACCATCAGACAAAATTATTGGGAAAACTAAACCCTTTGTGGATTATCAAAATGATGCAACAGCTAAAGATATTAAGCTAGCTCTTAGAGAGGGTTTTAGATCAATTGAGCACGTAAAAAGATATACAACAACTGGTATGGGTACAGATCAGGGTAAACTTGGTAATATGCATGCGTTAGGAATTATTGCAGATACAACAGGCGTTAAAATGAGTGAAGTTGGAACAACGACATTCAGACCTCCATATACTCCCTTAACATTTGGAACAATTGTTGGAAGAAATGTTGGTGAATATTTTGACATATTTAGAAGAACAGCAATGAATGATTGGCATGTTGGTAATAAAGCAGAGTTTGAAAATGTTGGCCAGTGGAAAAGAGCTTGGTATTACCCACAAAATAACGAGACTATGCACGAGGCGGTACAAAGGGAAAGTATAGCTGCAAGAGTTAGCGCTGGAATATTGGATGCTTCAACACTTGGTAAAATTGATATTCAGGGAAGTGATGCTTCGGAGTTCCTTAATAGAGTATACACAAACGCTTGGTCAAAACTTGGAGTTGGTAAATGTAGATATGGATTGATGCTTAATGAAGATGGCATGGTTTACGATGATGGTGTTACAACAAGATTAAGTCAAAATCATTACATTATGACAACTACCACCGGTGGAGCTGCAAATGTTATGGGAAAACTTGAAGATTACCTTCAAACAGAGTGGCCGGAGCTTGACGTATATCTAACATCTGTTACCGATCACTACGCAACAGCAAGTATCTGTGGACCCAATAGTAAAAAAATATTAAATAAATTAATCCCTGATCTAAATCTTTCTGATGAAAAATTTCCACATATGTCTTTTAAAGAAGCTCAAATTGGAAAAATCAAATGTAGAGTAATGCGTATTAGTTTTACAGGTGAGCATAGCTATGAAATTAACGTCCAAGCAAACTATGGTAAATCATTATGGGAACAATGTATGGATGCAGGAAAGGAATTTAATATAACTCCTTATGGAACTGAAACGATGCACTTATTAAGAGCAGAAAAAGGTTTTATTATTGTTGGACAAGATACAGATGGAACAATGACACCAATTGATCTTCAAATGGATTGGATAGTAAGTAAAAAGAAATATGACTTTATTGGTAAAAGATCTTTGTACAGATCAGATACTATACGAGAAGATCGTAAACAATTAATTGGATTGTTAACTGATAATCCAAAAGAAATCTTAGAAGAAGGTGCTCCAATAATTTCTGGGTTAAATCAAAATCCCATTCAAATGTTGGGTCATGTAACATCAAGTTACTTTAGCCCTAATTTAAATAAATCCATTGCTCTTGCCGTTGTAAAAGGTGGAAAAAATATGATGGGTAAAAAACTGTTTATACCAATGGAAGATAGAAATATTAATGTGACTGTTGCTGATCCAGTTTTTTTAGATAAGGAGAATAAAAGATTAAATGCTTAATTATAATACATCTATTAAAAAAGAGAGATCTTATTCGGGTTTAACGGTAAAAGAGGTTTCTCCGATAATGAAATTAAATTTAAGAGGAAAAAGTAGAGAATTCTTATCTACTATTGGAAAGAATATTAATATGATTTTGCCTATAGAAGCAAATACATCGTCAACCAGTGATAATTATACTTCTATGTGGCTCTCACCAGATGAGTGGATGGTTGTTACAAATAATACTGTTGATAAAGAAAACAATAATTATGTAATTGAAGAATTATTATTTAATAAAATATCAAAAACTAACTTGGGTGCAATTACTGATGTTAGTGATCAGTTTGTAATGATTAACCTTAAGGGTGAGAAAATTTTTGATCTATTAAGTGCCGGTTGTCCTTTTAATTTTAATGAATTTAAAAATAAAAAAAGTACTGTTGTACAAACATTACTACTTCAAATAGATGTTATTATTCATCTTACGGAAATTAATACCGTAAATTTATTTGTGAGAAGGTCATTTTCAGAGCATTTAATGTCCTGGATTGACGACACTGCGTCAAGGTTATAACCTTAAATTAAGTAAAATAATTGTTATATAGAGTGTATGAAAAAAATACTTTTAGTGGTGCTATTAGCACTTTTACCCTTTTCTATTAACGCAGAATCTAAACTTGATAAGATTATATCTTCTGGTGAGTTAAAAGTTGGAACTACAGGTGACTGGGATCCAATGAGTATGAAAGATCCAGCTACAAACAAGTATGTTGGTTTTGATATTGATGTAATGCAAGAATTAGCAAAAGATATGGGTGTAAAGGTTACTTTTGTACCTACTGAATGGAAAACTATTGTTGCAGGAATTACTGCAGGAAGATATGACATTTCTACAAGTGTAACTAAAACTCCAAAAAGAGCTGAAGTTGCTGGTTTCACAAACTCATATTATAAATATGGAACTGTTCCTTTAGTATTAAAAAAAAACCTTAAAAAATTTCCAACGTGGGAATCTTTAAATAATAAAAAAGTTACGATTGCTACAACTCTTGGAACATCTCAAGAAGAAAAAGCTAAAGAATTCTTTCCTAAGTCTAAACTAAGATCGATTGAATCTCCTGCGAGAGATTTTCAAGAAGTTCTAGCTGGAAGAGCTGATGGAAATATTACAAGCTCAACAGAGGCCAATAAACTTGTTATTAAATATCCTCAATTAGCAATAATTCCTGATGGAGAAAAAAATCCTGCATTTTTAGCTATGATGGTTAACAAAGATGATAAAGTTTGGAATGATTATGTTAATGAATGGATTAAAAACAAAAAAACCTCAGGTTTCTTTAATAATCTATTGAATAAATATAATTTAAAAAGCTTATAAAAAATTAGAAATTAATTTTTAATTCACTATAACTTTAAGAGTGAGAAATTTACTTTTTTTACTTTTAATATTGCCCCTGTCATCTTGTAGTGGACAGGAATTAGGTTGGTTTATTCTATCGCCAAATAATGTTGAGGGATTAACTAATCTAAAATTTTTAGTAAGTGGTATGGGTGTAACAATTTACATCTCAGTTATTTCAATCATTATTTCAATGATATTAGGTTTCATAGTTGCAATACCCTCTTTAGCTAAAAATAAATTTCTAACCTATATAAACATTGGATATGTTGAAATAGTAAGAGCAATACCATTACTTGTTCTAATTTTGTGGATCTATTATGGTTTACCAATAATGACTGGATTAAGCTTTAGTCCATTTGTATCTGGAATTATAGCCTTAGCTATTAGCGAAAGTGCTTTTCAAGCTGAAATATTTAGAGCTGGAATTAATTCTATTAAGAAAGCACAGTGGGAAGCCGGCTCATCATTAGGTTTAACTTTTTATAAAAGATTACGATTAGTGATACTTCCACAGGCAATAAAAAATATTCTACCCGCACTAGGTAATCAGTTTGTTTATGTTTTAAAAATGTCCTCATTAGTATCAATCATAGGTATTGCTGATCTAACACGAAAAGCAAATGAACTTGTTGTTTCAACTTATAGACCATTAGAAATTTATACATTTTTAATTTTAGAGTATTTAATTTTAATATTAATTGTTTCTTTTTTTGTAAGAAAATTAGAAAAAAAACTTAAGAAAGACGGTAATAATTAGTGAGTAAATTAAATAATGCTAAATATGATATCTTGTTTAGTGACGGTGCAATCATATTTAAAAACATTAATACTACACTTGGTTTTGTTAGATATAACGAAGAAGCAGAAGTTGAGTATACATTTGTTAATCCAATCTTTAGGCGCAAAGGACTTGGTAAAAAACTATTAAGTATTGTTGAAGAAAAAAAAATTAAACCTATACCCCAAGATCTTATAAGCCCTTTAGGTGAAAAGCTGTTTAAGATAGAAAATAAACAATAGTTTAATTTTTATATTTTACACAAATTAATACGTCATCAAATGTCATCTTATTAGGATAAGTATTCTTTATCTCTCTAATCCCTTTACTGAGTTGATCTTTATTTAAATCAACAAGACATGAGATGTATTTTTGTTTTAGCATTTGAATATATTTGTTCTTAGTTATTGAAACTTTAAATCGAAATTTATCAATCTTATTATTTTTTAATATTTTACAAATTGATTCAATCATTCTAGAATCTCTTTCTAATCCTCTGTTAAGCTTTTGTTTCATTAACTTAAAACATGGAATTTCATTATTTAAGGTATTTAAAGAAAATATAATTAACGTACCATTTTTCTTTAAATTATTTTTACAAATCTTTATTAATTTAGATCTTTTATCCTTATTAAAAAAATGAAGCGTTTGTTTAATCATTATTAAATCAAATTTTATTTGATTAGTTTTAAAGAATTTAAACACATCTTTATTTCTAAAATCTATTCCTCTATCAACATCTTTATGAACAACAGGATCTATACCAATTGGCTTATTAACTAGTTTAAGTTTTCTTGATAGCATGCCAAAAATTTTACCCCTACCACATCCAATATCTAGTATTTGTGAATTTTTATTGAGTTTTATCTTTTTAAGTAAAAAAGCATTAAACGAATTAATGTATGCAAGTGAGGACAACCAAGTTTTATTATCCCAATTTTTTAAAGATTTCACTTAATTTTCTTAATTATCTTTTTTAATATAATCTAGCCAATTTATAATTTCTCGAGATCTATCTTCAAGTATTAATTTTTTTTCTTCTTTTTTAATATAAAGAATATGATCTGCAAAGTCATTTTCATTATTAAAATGATTATTTTCTAAAAGTTTATTTTTTCTCAAGTTCGTGAGATTAATTGTTTGATCATAATAATAATCTGGGTGGTATTGAAGTCCCCATACTTCTGATGAATTAACATGAAAATTTATTCCCATAACATTATTAATTTCATCACTTGATAATATTTTAGCGTTGGAAGGAATTTTGCTAACCTCATCAAAATTAAAAGCAGGTGTATTAAAAAAGTTTTTTTTATCTTTGTATAGAGGGTGTTCTTTTCCTATATCGTTAATTTCTACATTTGAAGCTATACCAAGATGAGCGCCCTTTTTACCTAAAGAAACAGCTCCTCCTGCGGCTGTTGCACAAACTTGAAGTCCCCAACAAATTGCTAAAATTTTTTTATTATAATTAAAACATTCACTTGCGAAGTTAATATGTTTTTTAATTTCATCTGTTTGATCGTTAATTCTCATTGCACCGCCTGTAAAGATAATCCCATTATAACTATTAATTTTATCTAATGATGATTTTACTTCTATTTCATTTCCAGGATGGACTACTTCAATTATCACAGATGGTTCTAATTTAAGTAAAAGTTTTTTTAAATTATCCGAAGTTGATGCACCAGCAGCTTTAATAAAAATTTCTGTGTCTTTTTTAATATTTCCCTCAACTATCAAAAGACTAAGATTATTCATTTATTGATAATTAGAATAATTTACCACTCATACTATGCTGATACATAATTCTCATGTCATCAACTGATAATACTTTAGGGTTACCTCCAGTAGAAGGATCTTCAAGGGCCATTTTTGAAAGTCTCTCCAGATCTAAGTCATTTTCTTTTATTACATCAGATAGTTTATGTGGAATATCTAAATCTTTTCTAAACTTTAAAACCCAATCAATAAATCCATTAAAGGTTCGGTCTTTTAATTCTAAGTAATCACAAACTTTAATTATTCTTTCTTCTATAACATCTTTATTGAAAGTTAAAACGTATGGCATAAAAATTGCATTAGATAAACCGTGATGAATATTGTTTAATGCATTTACTGGATGGCTTAATGAATGAATAGCACCTAAGCCTTTTTGAAAAGCTGTCGAACCCATACTAGCAGCGGTTAACATATTCATTCTAGCTTCAAGGTTAGAGCCATTTTTAACAGCTTCAAGCAACCATTTGTTTATTAACCTCATCCCTTCTAATGCAATACCGTCTGCCATTGGATGATAACTTGGCGCACAATAAGCTTCTAAATTGTGTGCTAGTGCATCCATTCCAGTTGCTGCAGTCATTTTTGATGGTAACCCAACTGTTAAAACTGGATCTAAAATAACTATTGATGGTAAAAATTTTGGATGAAAAATAATATTTTTTACACCTGTTTCTTTATTTAATATTACTGAAGCTCTGCCAGTTTCAGAGCCTGTGCCCGCCGTTGTAGGTACTGCAATAATGGGTGCAATTTTATCTGAATTGGCTTTAGTCCAATTATCTCCAACATCTTCAAAATCCCAAATAGGTAGAATTTGACCTGACATAAAAGCAACAGCTTTACCAACATCTAAACCACTACCCCCTCCAAATGCTATAACACCATCACAATTATTTTTTTTATAACTATCAACACCTTCATTAACATTTGTGCCTGTTGGATTACCAACTACATTTGAATATAATGCAGCAAAAATTCCACCCTCTTTTAAAATTGATAAGGTGTTTTTAACAATATCTGATTGAGCTAATCCATTATCAGTAACAAGCAATGGCTTGTTAATGTTTAAATTTTTACATGCTAAAGTAATGTCATTAATTCTATTTTCACCTACCCACATTGTAGTAGGATAATTCCAGTTGTATTTTTGCATATTATGTTTTAGTGTTTTGTAAAGTTAGTTGATGTATATCACTTTCTAAAACAATTTTAACCGAAATATTTATGCAAAAAACAATTACACCTATTGATAATACCCTCTATATCGAAAGAAATTATGATGGAGCTAAAATAGAAGAAACTATTAATGGCTCAATGAAAGCTCAAAAAGCGTGGACCGATCTAGATATTAAAGAAAGAGTAAAGCTATTAACAAGTTTTGTTGAAGATTTTTTATCAAGAAGTGATCTGATTTGTGAAGAACTAAGTAGACAAATTGGTAGACCTATTTCTCAAACAGCTGGTGAATTAAAGGGCTTTAAAGAAAGAGCTGATTACATGCTATCTATTGCAGAAAAAAAATTAGCAAATATTGATGTAGCAAAAGATGGTAATTTTAAAAGTTATATAAAAAGAAAAGCTCTTGGAGTGGTATTTGTAATAGCGCCATGGAACTATCCATACCTTGTTGCGGTAAACTCTATAATACCAGCGATGGCAGCAGGTAATTCTGTTATTTTAAAACATTCTGCTCAAACTCCTTTATGTTCTGAGCAACTTTACCAATCAGCTAAAAAAATTCTGCCTAAGGATGTTTTTAATTATTTGCATTTAAACCATGAAGATAGTTTAAAAATTGTTTCTGATAAGCGAATTAATTTTGTCTCATTCACTGGATCAGTAAAAGCTGGTTATGATGTTCAGAAAGCAACTCAGAATAAATTTATTGATATGACGTTAGAATTGGGTGGTAAAGATCCCGCTTACGCAAGATATGATTGTGACTTAGAAAAAACAGTTGAAAATTTGGTTGATGGATCTTTTTTTAACTCAGGTCAATCATGTTGTGGAATAGAAAGAATTTATGTTGATGAAAAAATTTATAATAATTTTTTAGAATTGTTTGTTTCAAAAACTTATAATTACAAGCTTGGAAACCCTTTGGAAAAAGAAACCAACTTAGGTCCTGTGGTTAAACTATCTGCTGCTGATTTTATTTTACAACAAATGAACTCTGCAATTGATAAAGGTGCTAAAAAAATGATTGATGAAAATAAATTTACGTATCCAAAAGTACATAAAAATTATTTAATTCCTCAAGTTTTAACCAACGTTACTCATGATATGAGTTTTATGACAGAAGAAACGTTTGGACCATGTGTTGGAATAATGAAAGTTAAAGGTGAAAATGAAGCTATTAAATTAATGAATGATAGCCCATATGGTTTGACCGCTTCTATTTGGACAAAAGATATTGAGATTGCAGAAAAAATCGGTAACCAGGTTGAAACAGGAACTTTCTATATGAACCGATGTGATTACCTTGATCCAGCATTATCTTGGACCGGTGTTAAAGAAACTGGAAAAGGCTGCTCATTATCAGAAGTTGCTTATGAAAAATTAACCTCACCCAAAAGCTTTCACTTAAGAAAAGAACAATAAAATGAAATTAGATTTTAAAGGTAAAGCTGCTGTAATCACTGGTGCAAGTGGTGGCATGGGCTTAGAGATGTCAAAAAAACTATCTCAAAACAATATTTCAGTTTTAATGTTAGATTTAAAAAGTCCTAGTAAAGAATTTTTAGATAATAATAGAAAATGTGAATTTAAAAAAGTTGATGTAACTAATTTTAAAAAATTGAAATTATATATCGACAGTTTTTACAAAAAACACCAAAGATTAGACTACTTAGTTAATACAACTGGTGTTCTTTGGTTTGATAAAGATGTCTCAGCGGTCAATATAGATTCTAATGTATGGGATAAAGTTTTTGAAATAAATCTGAAATCTATGATGTTTCTTTCAAAAATTATTGTCCCTAAAATGATTAAAAACAAATTTGGTTCAATGGTGCATATATCCTCCATTGATGCGTTATCTGGTGATGACAAACCTCAAGATGCCTATGGTGCTTCAAAAGCAGCAATGATTAGACTTTCAAAGTCTTTTGCCATTCAATTTGCGTCTAACAAAATTAGATCAAATATAATCTTACCTGGGCCAATAGATACGGGTATGCAGATTAGATGGAAAAAAAATCCTAATGCAAAAAAAAATTTAGAAAAATTTATCCCGTTAAACAAAGTGGGTAAACCCAAAGATATTTCAAATGCTTCTTTATTCTTATTAAGTGATCAAGCAGGTTATATTACTGGAACTGAATTGATTGTTGATGGGGGTCTCACGGCTAAGCCGTAGTTATTAACTTTAGGCGCCTCTTTCTTGAGGCGCCTAAAAAATATTTATTATCTGTAAGGGTATCCAGCTTTTTCCATTGTGTTTGCATACAACTTAAATGCATCTACAACTTTTTTAGCTCTTGGACTAATACTAGAAGTCTCATCCCAGAATGCTTTAGAGTCATTTACAACTTTAGCCCATTCATTATCAGGAAGACTTGTTAGTTCCATTTTCTTCCCATTAACACGTAGATCAGCTTCTCCACCCCAATACCAAACTTGTCTATAATAATGTGAGTCATTAATAGACATTCTATAAAGTGCTTGAAGTTTAGGACTTAATTTATCCCAAGCTTTTGAGTTAGCAAAGTACGACCCAAACCATGCTCCTGTAACAGAGTTAGTTAGTGCATACTTGCAGATATCAGCCCAACCCACTTCATATGCCTCAGTAAACCCGCACCAAGCAACACCATCTAGTTCTCCGGTTTGCATTGCTACTTCAACATCGTCCCAAGGAACCGTAACTGGTATTAGACCATATTGAGCTAAAAATTTTCCAGCAGTAGGTACACCAAAGACTCTTAGGCCCTTCATGTCTGCAAGAGAAGTAACTTTTTTGTTTACAGTGAAAAGATGGCATGGATCCCACGCACTTGTGCTCAGCCATTTAACACCTTTAACCTCACTGTAAGCTTCATCCCATATTTCATTTAAACCATAATATTTAAATAAAGCTGGAACATCTAAGCTGTATCTAGTTGCAAATGGAAAATATCCTCCAAATACTGAGATATCAACCGGTGATCCCATTGTAGCATCATCACTTTGCACGGCATCAAGTGTACCAGCCTGCATAGCTCTAAATAACTCATCAGTAGGAACTAATTGATCTGCATAATATAGTTCAATTTCCATTTCACCATAAGCAGCTTTATTAAACGCTTCAATTTGTGGTTTGATAACATGTGCACCAAGCGGAGCTCCTGAATATGTTTGAAGCCTCCATTTGATCGGGTTTGATGCTGAGTAAGCATAAGGTGCCTTAACAACACTTGCCCCTGCAGCCCCCAAAGTTAACAAGCCCGCTTTCTTAATAAAAGATCGCCTTTTACTTGTTATTATCTTTTTTTCTTTTTTCATTAACTCTCCCTATTAGTTAAAAAGTATTAACAAACCCTATTATAAATTTTTTGAAAGTTAAACTAAAAATTAATTTAATTATTTATATTTAACGACACTTTTAATGTTAATAAAACTTAAAGTTGTAAAATTAATTAGATAAATATTTATCTGGTAGGTAAGTTGCTATCTGTGGGAAAGCCATAACAAGAATCAAAGCAAAAAGCATTACCAGGAGAAATGGCGTGATTGATCTATAAATATCAGATAAGGTTATTTCTTTTGGAGCCATAGCCCTCATTAAAAATAAGTTATATCCAAACGGAGGTGTCATGTAAGCAATCTGACAAGTAATAGTATAAAGAACACCGTACCAAATAGGGTCAAATCCTAACGAAATAATTAAAGGCACATAAAGTGGTGCTACAATAACTAGCATTGCCGTATCATCTAAAAACATTCCCATAAATATATAAGAAAGTTGCATCATAATTAAAACTCCCCAAGGCGTTAAATGCCATCTTTCAATAAACAGTGTCTCTATTGCTCGTGCTGCACCAAGACCATCGAATACAGCTCCAAAACATAAGGCAGCTAATATAATCCACATAAACATACATGAAACACCTAGTGTTTTTCTCAGAGTGGCATCTAAGACTTTTCGAGTGAATCTTTTTTTGTATATAGAAGCAATTGTTGCAAGTAATGCTCCTACGGCTGAACATTCAACTAAGCTAGCTATACCCATCAAAAATAGCCCAGTCATTGACATAAATATTACAAATGGAATTATTCCTGCGCTTAAAAGTTTTATTTTTTCTTTGAGTGGAATGTCTCTTTCTTTTTTGCTTAATACCGGACCTAATTCAGGCTGAAGACGACATCTTATATAAATATAAATTATAAATAACGTGGCCATTAAAAGACCTGGTAAAAGTCCTGCAAGCCAAAGTTTACTTACTGGTTGCCGTGCAATCATACCATAAAGAACCATTACGACACTTGGAGGTATTAAAATTCCTAAAGAACTTCCTGCTTGAACAACACCAGTAATCATTCTTTTGTCATAATTTCGCTTTAACATTTCAGGAAGAGCAATAGTTGCGCCAATAGCCATACCTGCAACACTTAATCCATTCATAGCTGAAATTCCAACCATCATAAACATTGTACCAATTGCAAGACCTCCTTTTATTCCGCCAAAAAATACATGAAACATTTTATACAAATCACTGGCTATACCCGACTCTGAAATCATAAAGCCCATGTAGATAAAGAGTGGAAGTGTAAGCATCGGATACCATTTAAAAAGTTTCCATGTAGCGGTGTATGGCATTTCAACAGCGCCATTCCCCCAAATTAATAATGCTGAAATAACAGCAACAAAGCCAATCGCACCAAATACTCTTTGGCCTGTAAACATCATCACCAGCATAGTAATGAACATAAATAATGCTATAAATTCATAGCTTAGATATTGAGCTAACATTATATTTTTTTATTCATTACTTTAGCAAAATCTTTTATCAACATTGAAAACGCTTGCAATAACATCAAAAGTATCCCTGCAAGCATTAAGGATTTTATGGGCCAAACATAAGGGGCCCAAGCTGTAAAAAGTTTCTGTTTATACTCCAGCGTATATAGTAAGCTTGATACAGAGCCATAAAGGAGAACTACTAAAAAAGTAATCAAAAAAATACTGGTAAAAATATCCATTTTAGCTTTTCCTTTTGTTGATAACTTTCCATAAAATAAGTCCATTCTAACATGATCGTCTGTAATCATAGAGTAACCACCACCAAGTAAATAGTAAGCAGTAATAGTGAATTGTGCCATTTCTATAATCCACATCAATGGGTAATTAATTATATTTCTTGTAACAAAAGAAAGTATCAAAAGAAACATCATAAAGAAAACACCATACATAACAAATCTTCCCACTTTAATACAAATAGTGTCTACTACGTTTACATACATGGATAAAAATTTTGGCATAAAAAAATTAACTATAAAATTTATAAATCATATATAAATTTCATTCAAATCTTAATTATTCTTACGATATTCCCAAGGATAATCAAACTTCATAGACCACATCCCTATTGTATTAATTCTTGCATAATCTTCATCTGGGACAAACTTTTTAGAATACCTTCTATAGGCAAAAGCATAGCCACTTCTAACAAGGTAACTTGATAAACTTTCATTATTTACAAAACATTCTGCTAAAGTTCTTTTATATTGGTCTTTTCCTTCACTAATACATTCAACTTTATTATAACCAATTTTTTCAATTAAGATTACTTTGGCAGTTACCCCACATGGATCAATAATACCATCATTAAAACAGGTTTGCTTTAATTCAGGCGTATCAATGCCAGTAAATCGAATCTTTTCACCATTTAGATGAATAGTATCACCATCAACAACTCTAAGCTTTTGTGATTTGACTTGATTCAAAATTAAGAAAAATACTAGTGAAAAAATACTAATAAGTAAAATGACTTTTCTTTTGTTTAAAAACATTATTTAAAAAGTATCCAATAAATATGATTACTGCAATACCTATAAACCAATTGGTTGCCATTATAGTATAAAATATATCAGCGTAATCCCCGCCTCTAATATTAATTACATACCAAAGAGATAAAAAAGGTAATGCTGATAATCTTAAAACACTTAAATAAAGACTATAGATAGGTTTTTTAACTGCTTGGAATACTGCTGTAGTTATGAAGAACACGGGATAAACAGGAGCAATTAATGCAGCTATTTTTAAATATATAGCACCATGAAATATAGCTTCTTGATTATCTGTAAATTGAGACACAAAAAATTCTGCACCAAAAAATAATATAACACCTGCTACTGCCATAAAAGATGATCCAAATAATAAAGCTTTAGAGTAAAGTTCCCTTATACGATCAAAATTTTTAGCACCAAAATTTTGACCACCGATAGAAAGTACAGCTGTATTTAAGCCAATTACTGGAAGTAAAAAAACTTGCTCTATTCTTAGCGCTGCACCATAACCAGCTGTTGCAAGATCACCAAATTGACCAATAAAATATAAAATATTAAAAATACCTACACCAATAAATAACATGCTAATCATAATGGGTAGTGCTTGAGTGAATAATTCTTTTAATAATATTAATTTTGGAATAAAGCATCTAATAGATAAATACTTTTTCAATTTACATGAGTTAATTTTATAAATTAAATAAAAAGTACCTACTGATTGAGCAATTATTGTCGCTATAGCAAGACCACCTATACCATAAGCTGGAACAATTCCGTATCCCCAGATAAATAAAGGATTTAAAAATATATTTAAAAAGAAACTAAATATTAAAACATTCCTATAACTCTTAGTATCTCCTTGAGCATTCAAAGCTCCATTTAAAGAGATTTGAATCATAACAATGAAAGTACCGTAAAAAATTATATCTAAATATTCTCTAGTTAAAGCTATATTAGTAGCATCAGAACCCATTACCGTTAAAAGAAAATCAGATGCGTTTAATCCAAATAAAGTAACTA
>CAJQTO010000003.1 GCA_905620465.1 uncultured Candidatus Pelagibacter sp.
ATACTTTATTGTTTAAGGACTGAATCAGTTAAAAAAGACAATGAATTATTTAAGTTATTTGAAAATAAATTAATTCGATTAAAAAAAAAACCTAAAATAATTTTTACCAGCTCAGGTTCTATTTATGGTCAAAATTCTAAAAAAGAAAAAATTAAGGAAACTAAGAAAATTAAGTCAAAAAATATTGAAAAAATGGAAAATTATAAAAAAAAATGGTCCCTACAAAAAAAAAATATGGAAAAAAATTTTTATAATCTTTCAAACAAAAATTACAAAATTTTAATTTTAAGGATGTTTTCATTCATTGGTAAGAATTTATTACCACAAGCTTATGCACCATCAATTTTCATTAAATCTGCCATGAAACTTAAATCAATTAATATACATGGTCCAAAAGATACTTATAGATCATATTTGCATGAAAAAGATTTGGTGGAATGGATAGTTAAAATATTTTATAAATTTAACAAAAATTTTGATATATTCAATTTTGGCTCCGATATACCTATAACTGTTCACAAATTAGCTAAAATTATTGGAATTTATTTCAATCCAAAAAAAATAATTCTATTAAATAAATCAAAAAAAATAGATTATTTTGTCCCGTCTATTGAAAAATTAAAAAAAAGTTTTAAACTAAAAATTAATATATCATTGTATAAAGCAATTTTTAAAACTATTAATAAATGAAAATAACTGTCTGTACACCAACATTTAATGAGAAAGAAAATATCAGAGAATTATATTCTAAAATAAAGGATATTTTTAAAAAGTTAGATTATGATTATGAACATTTAGTAATAGATAATAACTCAAATGATGGGACTATAAAAATACTTAAAGAAATAGCATCAGAAGATAAAAATTTTAAGGTCATAATTAATAGCAAAAATTACGGTCACATAAAATCTCCTTTTCATGGATTATTACAATCTGATAGTGATGCAACTATATTAATGGCTTCTGATTTTCAAGATCCTATTGAATTAATTCCAAAATATATTAAAGAATGGGAAAAGGGTTCCAAGATTGTGCTGGGTAAAAAAAATAACTCAGAAGAGAATAAACTTATTTTTTCGCTGAGAAGTTTTTTTTATAAATTTCTTAATTCTATCTCTGAAAGTGATTTAACTATAAATACAACAGGATCTGGAATATTTGATAAAAAAGTAATTGAAAAACTTAAAAAAATTAATGACCCACTTCCATACTTTAGGGGGTTAATAACTGAACTTGGTTTTGATATTGCATATATTGAATTTGATCAGCCTCAAAGAATTTTAGGTAAAACTAAAAATAATTTTTTTACTTTATTTGATATTGCCATGCTAGGAATTGTAAAACATTCTAGAAAACCTTTAAGGTTTATGGTGTTAGTTGGTTTTTTTGCAAGTGTAATTTGCTTATTCATTTCTGTAATTTATTTTATATATAAATTAATATATTGGAGTACATTTGCACTGGGTGTAGCTCCAATTGTGATTGGAATATTTTTTATTTCATCAATACAAATAACATTGTTGGGTTTAGTTGGTGAATATATTGGAATTATATTAATTCACCAAAGAAATATGCCCCTAGTTGAAGAAAAAGAAAGAATTAATTTTTAATTAATTTACACTCATATTTTAAATTATTATTAATATATATTTTAAAATCATAATTATCGAAAATTTTACAAAAACCAGTATCTTTTAGTTTAGATATTTTAAAGTAGCTATTTTTATCCAAGACAACTATATCAGGATTAATTTTACTATTAATAACATCAAACTTATCTAATAACCTTTTTAATTCTATTTTAGGTATAATTATCTGATGTGCGATTATTAAACTATTAGATTTAATATATTTTTTTTCAATAGTTTCATAGTCAGACAAATCATCATTAAAATTAGCCAAAGAATTAGCATAATATTTTCTACCAAAATAATGATAAACAAAAAGATTATTAAATCTCCATTTTGAAAAATTATTTTTAATTAACTCATAAAAACTATTTTTGTTAAGTTGAAGAAATTTTATAGATGAAATTAATTCCTTTTCAAGGGTGTCATTTTTTTTTGGAGTCCAAAAAGATACAGGTAAA
>CAJQTO010000004.1 GCA_905620465.1 uncultured Candidatus Pelagibacter sp.
ATATTTTGGTTATGAAATTTAATTACAGCGGAGCATCTAGTCCTATAATTTTTTTTATTTTTAGGATCACAATTACCAAAAAAACCATCAGCTCTAGGAACACCCATCGAACTACCGCAACCGAGTATGATAAACTTAATAGACATATTTATTGATTAAAAAATAATCTATTAAAATTATTTGTTGTAGACTTTGTAATTTCATACGATGAAACACTTCTAAGTAATGCCAATTTTTCAATTGTATATTTTATAAAACTTGGTTCATTTTTTTTACCTCTCATTGGTATTGGTGCTAAAAAGGGACTGTCTGTTTCAACAAGTAACTTATCAAGAGGAATAGTCTTAAAGGTGTTTTGTAATTCAGTGCTATTTTTAAAAGTGATTATTCCACTAGCCGAAAAAAAAGCTCCTAACGAAAGTAATTTTTTTGAAAATTCAATAGATCCAGTAAAACAATGCATCAATATTTTTAATTTATTATATTTATATGAACTAAGAATATCATATGTTTCATTTTCTGCTTTTCTTGAATGAATTATAATAGGTTTTCTTAGAATAATTGCTGCTTCAATATGTTCCTTGAAGCTGTCTATTTGCCTTTCTTTATTGCTGTGATTGTAAAAAAAATCTAATCCAGTTTCTCCAATGCCAATGATTTTTTTATTTTCAGTTATCTTACTGATTATAGTTTCTTTTTTAATAACATTATTTTCAGTTTCGTGTGGGTGAATTCCATACGTACCGAATATTATAGGGTCCTTTTCTAATAATTTTTTAATTCTTTCAAAACTATCTATAGTTGTGCAGATAGTTAAAAGTTTATTAATACTGACATCTTTAGCTCTTTTAATAACATCTTCAATATTTTCAAACAAAGGTTCGTGATCTAAATGACAGTGAGAATCAATCATTTTTTTTTTCAATTTTTTTAAAAAGGATATCAATTTTATGAATTTCATTTCCAGTTTTTAAATAGTTGTGGGTTCCTATTGATTCAAAATTTATATCTTCAGTTTTAAGATTAAAAATAGTAAGTGCTTTTTTAACAGAATTTGGAATAATTGGGTAAAGCATAAATGAAATTTTTCTAATCATTTCAAGTGAAGTATATACGATTGAATCCAGTCTTTGTTTATCATCCTTTTTCGCCCATGGTTCCTGATCATTAAAATATTTGTTAGCTTCAAATAAAGCACTAACAATAAAATTAATATAAAAATTTATATTTTGATTGTCAATTTCATTTCTTAAAGTGGGTAAATTTTTTGTAAAATTATTTAGCATAATCAAATCATCATCATTAAAATTTTTTAAAGCAGGTATTTTAGAAGAACAATTTTTTTCAGCAAATGCGACTACTCTTTGGCATAGATTTCCATAGTTATTAGCTAAATCACTATTGATACAATCTTCTAATTTGCTTATTGAAATGCTTCCGTCATTTCCAAATGATACCTCTTTGATTAAATAATACCTAAGTTGGTCTAATCCATACGTTTCAATGATATCAAGTGGATCAAGTATATTTCCTTTTGATTTTGACATTTTTTCATTACCTGAAAGAATCCACCCATGACCATATATTTTTTTTGGTAGTTGAATTTTAGCCGCCATTAAAAAAGCAGGCCAATATACAGCGTGAAATCTTAATATATCTTTCCCTATAAGGTGAACAGACGCGGGCCAAAAATTTTTAAATAGTTTATCATTAACATTAGGATAATTAAGTGCACTGATGTAATTAGTAAGAGCATCAAGCCAAACATATATTACATGTTCAGAATTATTAGGAACTTTTATGCCCCATGAAAAACCTTTTCTACTAATTGATAAATCTTTTAAACCATTTTTTACAAAATTAATAACTTCATTTTTTCTAGATTTCGGAGAAATAAAATTAGGATTATTTTCATAGTACTCTAAAAGTTTATTCTGCCATTTAGATAATCTAAAAAAATATGATTCCTCCTCTATCCATTCAACTATTGAGCCTGATGTTGTCGCTATATTATTTCCATCTTTTTTAATAATTTCATCCTCATTATAAAAAGCCTCATCTGAAACAGAGTACCAGCCAGAATATTTTGATAAATAAATGTCATCATTTTTTTCTAGTATAGTCCAAAGATGTTGAACAGTATTTTTATGCCTTTCCTCTGTTGTTCTTATAAAATCTGTATTTGATAGATTAAGTGTTTCAGAAAGATTTCTAAATGTTTGACTTATATCATTACAAAATTCAAGTGGATTTATATTTTTTTTTTCAGCCGATCTTTGAATTTTTAGGCCATGTTCGTCTGTGCCC
>CAJQTO010000005.1 GCA_905620465.1 uncultured Candidatus Pelagibacter sp.
AGGCGGTTTGGGATGAATTTTTTAATTTTTATAAGGTCGCCTGCCATAATTGCATGTGCTTTATGTCTCACAAAAATCCAACATACTAGTGACTCAGCAAAATCTTCAAAATTATTTGTCTTAGCATATTTTGAACAATACTTTTTTTTATCTAATTTTTTTGTTTTTGACCATTTTGATGGTGAGATTACTCCAGTATTTTTTTGAATAATATGTGCTAATTCATGAGCCATTATTACAGCACACAAACTGTAATGCGTTTTAGAAAGCCGATGACCACACGTTGATAGATTAATATGAAACTCTCTTTTAAGAGTGCCCACCCTACCTTCTACTTTGTTTAATTTATAATAAAAATTAATTTATATTTTGACTCATTTTATTGGGTAGCCATAAGGCAATCTCAGGAAATATAATAATAATAATAACAGCTAAAATCATTAATAAAAAAAGAGGAAATGCACTCTTTGCAATAAAAGCCATATCTTTATTTGCCATGCCCTGTAACACAAACAAGTTAAAACCAACAGGAGGAGTAATTTGAGCCATCTCCACTACAATCACAAGATATATTCCAAACCAAATCATATCAAAACCTGCTTGTCTTATCATTGGTTCAATAATTGCCATTGTTAATACAACGGCTGAAATTCCATCTAAAAACATTCCTAGAATAATATAAAAAATTGTTAAAATAAAAATCAACATATACGGTGAGAGATTCATTTCTTGGATCCATATTGCTAAATTTCTAGGTAGCCCAGTAAAACCCATTGCTAAAGATAAAAAAGTTGAACCAGCTAATATAAAAGCAATCATACATGATGTTTTGGTTGCACCTAATAATGATAATTTAAAAGTTTCCTTATTAAGGGTTTGTTGAAACCAAGATAAAATTAATGCACCAACTACACCTAAAGATGCTGCCTCTGTAGCGGTTGCTATACCAGTATAAATAGATCCAATAACTGAAGTAATTAACAATATAACTGGTAAAAGTTGTTTTGATCCTTTAATTTTTTGTGACAAAGAAAAATTTTGCATAGTACTTGGCATTAATTTTTTATTCAACATTGACCAAATAACCACATAAGTCATAAATAAAATCGCAAGCATTATCCCAGGAATAATTCCTGCCATAAATAATTTTGCAATAGAATCTTCAATTGTAACCCCATAAATTATCAATATTATCGAAGGTGGAATTAACAAACCTAAAGTCCCTGAGCCTGCTAAACTTCCTAATAATAATTTTTCAGGGTATTTTCTTTTTCTTAGTTCTGGGATTGACATTTTACCAACTGTAGCAACAGTAGCTGCTGAAGATCCAGAAATTGCAGCAAATAAAGCACAACCAACAATATTAACATGAATTAAACCACCAGGTAACTTTGATAGCCAAGGTGATAAACCCTTAAACAAATTTTCTGATAATTTAGTTCTAAATAATATTTCACCCATCCAAACAAACAAAGGTAATGCAGTTAAAGTCCAAGATGAACTGGTACCCCATATGGTTGTTGCCATTGCATCACCTACCGGCCTAGTAGTAAATAGAAACATTCCGATGGCCGATACAGCTATCATACTTAAAGCAACCCAAACTCCTGAGCCTAATAGAAATAATAATAAAGATATAAAAAAAATTGTTAGGAATATTTCATTCATGATTAATTAATTCTTTTATTTATTATAGAAAAAACTAAATGATGAAATACACAAATAAAAAATATTAAAGAGCCTATTGCAAGGCTTGTTTGAGGTATCCATATAAGGATTTCATCAGCTCCTTCACTTCTTTCTTTAAACTTAATTGAAACTATGGTCATTTTTATAAAATAAAAAGCCATAAATCCTGAAAAAAAGCTTCCTACAGATAAACACCACAGTTCTATAAATTTTCTTTTTTTACCTTCTAGCTTTTCTAGAAATAAAGTTATTCTAATATGAGCCTTGTTATAAAAAGTATATGCTAAGGCAAAAAATGATGAGGCCGCCATACAGTAACCAGAATATTCTGCTAGACCTCTAATATAAAAACCAAAAATTCTGGAGATAATTCCAGTTAAAATAAATATTGCTACTAATACTAAAAAACCTGCTGCTATATATCCTGAATAATTATAAATAGATTTTAGAATATTGTTAAGTTTATTTAACATAACAAAAAGGCCGTTTACTTATAACGGCCTTTTTAGTTTATAATATTATTTATATGCAGTTAAAACAGCTTGTCCTCTAGAGCCAGCTCTACCAGCCCATTCCTTAGACATTATTGCTCCAACTTCTTTGAAATGTTTGTTCAAAGCTGAGTTTACTTTACCAACTTTCATACCGGCATCTGCTAAAGCTTTTTTATCTGCTTTGTTTCCCTTTTTAGATAATGCCCAACCTTTTTTTTCTGCTTTTGCGGCTTCTGACATTACTAATTTTTGAGTTGCAGCATCTAACTTGTTCCATGCATCTTTATTAACAATAATCATATTTTTTGGATACCAAGCTGCTATGTCATAAAAATATTTTACGCCGTTTTCCCAAATTTTACTATTCTTGCCAGTAGTTGGGGAAGTGATCATACTTTCAACTGCTCCTGTTGAAAAAGCCTGACTTATTTCAGCAGCTTCAATTTTTGTTGGCGCCATACCAGTAAGTTCGGCTAATCTAATTAAAGAAGAGTTGTAAGCTCTAAATTTTAAACCTTTTAGATCTGCCTTAGAGTTTATTTCATTCTTACTGTAAAGTCCTTGAGCTGGCCATGGCACAGCATACAAAAATACTAAACCTTTAGCATCTAGACCTTTAACTATCTCAGGTTTTGAAGCTTTATATAGTTTCATAGCGTCATCATATGATGATGCTAAGAAAGGTTGAGAATCTACCTCAAGTAAAGGATCTTCTTTACCCAATGCTGACATAAATCTTTCTCCAATTTGTGCTTGACCTGTTCTTACAGCTCTAAAGATTTCTCCACCTTTGTATAGTGATCCACCTGGGTGAGTAACTATTGTTAGTTTTCCACCACTTTTGTCTGAAACATTTTTAGCAAACTCAGTTGCATTTGCAGAATGAAAATTAGAAGCACCGTAAGCTAATGCCATATCCCATTTTTCCGCAGATGTTACCGCGTTACTACTTAATAGTACTGTAAAAATAGTTATGAAAATTTTATTTATTAATTTCATTTTTTCTCCTTTTTTTTTATTTATCTAATTTGATTGTTATATTTAATTAATGCAATAAGAAAATTTTTTTTTTACATTGAATTTTCAACATAAACTGTAAAATGATACTATAGACGTAATTTCATTCAAACTCCTGCATTAGCTTGCAGCAACTTCGTTACAAAATAAGGATTATAGAAGCACGGTCTGGGACACCGGGTAGGTGTTATAGTCGTCATGTTTGCTCTTGTAATAAATATGACCTCGGCAAGAAAACCGAGGCCACATTTTTTTAGTTTTTGATTTTACGTATAGCTGACAGGGTTTCCTGGCCTGTCATTAGGTAAATCTTTATTTTTGATTTCAGTAACAGCATCTTTTGTGGTACTGATTTTTACCTCTACTATTTCTTTAAGACGATCGTTATCAACTAATTGCTCTTTACAATAATTAATAACTTTTTCTTTGGCATCTTTAGCAGATTCTGCTTTGATGATTTCTTCTCTAGTGGAAGTTGATTTTTCAATTACGTCCACTTTAACTTTATACATATTAGTCATATAACCTCCATAGAAATTTATAACATAATATGCATATTGATCTCAACCACTAACATTAAGTTTTATTAAGGTTTTATTAATTTTTTTTATTATTTTGTTAATTTTTATTCTCGTTACACGTTACTTGTGTTTAAAAGCACAGTTTATGGCACATGGCTGATAGAACGCTCTTCTTATTTTTTTGACAGCTTATCTTTCATCTTTAATTTAAGTTTCTTTAATGTTCTTAAATCGTACCAACTTTTTTGTCCTCTTTTTAAGTTTCTCTCTTTTTCAACAATAGTTACTTTTTTTTTAAGATCTTTGTGTTTTTCTTTTATTTTCATTTATTTTAGAACCACGATCCCTAAAAGTTTTTTCATACCTTCATGATACAAGATATCGGATACAGAGTCCTAGGTGTATTGGTTAGATTTCTAGAACCTTTATACAGTACTCAGATACTAAAAAAAGACCTCTAGTCTCAAGTCAGACTCAAGTTTGCTCTTGGTCTTATTGGCTATATAGAGCTTTATTTTAGACAGTTAGTCTCTTTTTTATCAATTATAAAATAAAAAAATATTATAAAAAAATTATGTTAAAAAGAGAACATGAAAAAAAATTTATCTAGGTGTGCTGGTTGTGGAGAAGATAGCTCTATTCTTATGCAAGTAAGCTCTGGACCTGAAGTAATACTCCTTTGTAGCGATTGCCATAATCTTAAATACTCAAAAGAAGTCCAAAACGAAATTAACTATGTTGACGAGGAAAAAAGCTAAAAATATGATCAAACAATTAATGTCGGAAGATATAAAGGATTACTTAAAGTCTAATTCAAAAATAATACTACTAGATGTAAGAACAGAAGGAGAATGGGATGGCTATGGCAAACCTGATGGAGAAAAATTAGGTTTAAAAACCTACTTTTTAACAATTAAAGATGAAAATTTCGTAAATGAATTTAAAGATTTGTTAATCAGTAAAGACTATGAAATTTTAACCATGTGTAAAGTGGGTCAAAGATCTCAATTTGTTGCTCAATTATTAGAGAAAAATGATTATATATGCACAAATATATCAGATGGCTTTGATGGTTGGAAATCCTCTGATTTACCATGCTTATAATGAACATGAGATATATCAATTGAAAAAAAAAATCTTAATAAATTATGTTTGTGAAGTAAATTATCCAAACACATCAGCTTATGGCATACATGTTTTTAAAATGTGTGATGCTCTTATATCTAAAAATACTAAAGTAAATTTAATTGCCCCACATAAATCTATAAATATTAAAGTATTAAAAAAAAATTACAAAATAAAAAATAAAATTAATTTTTTTAGTATTTTTAAAAAAAAAATTAAGATTAATTTTTTAATTAAAAATATTAAATAATAAATATATAAATATGGATAGGAATTGTTTTTTTATTTCAAGAAGTGTTTTGTTTGCGATAATAGCTTCTTTGTTCAATAAAAAAATTATTTTAGAACTACATCATGAATTATCTGGAATGACTAAATTTCTTTATTATTTATTAAAAAATATTAATTTATTAAAAAATTTACGATATATCTTTATACATAAAAATTTAATAAAAATATTTAACCCGCCAAAAGACAAATATTTATGTTTAGATGATGCAGTTGATGTTAGTGATTTTAAATTAAATAAATCTATAAAAAAAATTAAAAGAACATGTGTATATGTGGGAAGCTTTTACGGTGGCAAAGGTGTAGAGTTGATTTTTAGAATAGCACAAAAATTAAAAAATATTAATTTTCATCTATATGGTGATAAAAAATTTTTAAATAGAAATATCATTTCTAAAAATATTAAAGTATTTGATTATATTAAATATAAAGATATTCCTAAAAATCTTTTGAAATATGAGGTTGCCTTAATGCCCTATGGAAATTGGGTTTCTGGAAGATTAAAAAAAATAAATCTTGTCAAGACAATGTCACCTCTTAAAATGTTTGATTATCTTGCAAGTTCAAACATTATTATAGCAAGCGATTTAAGTGTATATAAACACATTTTAAAACACAGATATAACTCAATACTAGTCAACAATTCTAAAGTAAATGAGTGGGTTAGTTGGATTGACAAAATATTTAAATTCAAACAAAAATTTACTTATATAAAAAATAATGCACAAAAAACTGCTAAAGATCACACATGGATAAAGAGATCTAAAATTATTATAGATTTTGCTAATAAAGAATTTTTCTAAACTAAATTATTTGCTATTCTCATTAAGTATATTGTTGCAATATGTTAAATACTTTAAGGCTTGAGGTTTGACTAAAAAATTAGTTAAATTTTTTTTAATTTTTTTATGATTTGATAGCAATTGTTTATAACTAAAAATTGAATTAATCATTTTATTTGCTAATAAAATATGATTACTGGGATCAACAAATAAACCATATTTATTTGTTAAAATATCAGTAGCGCCACTACATCTAGAGCTTATGCATGGTAATCCAAAATTAACCGCTTCTATAAGTGTATTGGGCAATCCTTCATATAAAGAAGGAAAAACTAAGATTTTGGACCTTAGATAATATTTTTTGGGATTAAAAACCCACCCTTTAAAAATTACATTTTTACTAATATTTAAATCATTACATAGTTTCTTTAACTTAAATTCATCCTGGCCATGTCCAATTAATATTAATTTATATTTAGGAAATCTCTTTAAAAATAAAGCAAATGCTTTAATTATAATTATTTGGTTTTTTTGTTTACACAATCTCCCTACAGACAAAATAAAATTTTTTTTTACTATTTTTTTATTAACCAGTATTTTTTTTAGATAAGGGTTGTAAATAAGTTTAGTTTTGTTTTTATTGATAGTTATTAAATCTAGAGATCTTTTAGCTTTTATTGAATTGGTTATTATACCATTTGCAAAATTATAAGTAAATATTTTCAAAATAAAAACTATATATGCAGAAAATTTATTATCAGCATATTTAGTTGCACTGGTTATATCTTCAGAATTTCTAAAAATAATTTTCCTATTAAAAAACTTACACACTATTATTGGAATAATATGACTTTGAAATGATAAAACGATAGATTCATGGCGTTTTATTTTTTTCCATAAACCCAATAATAAAAAAATTGATGACATTGAGGTAGTTAATCTTTTAAAAATATTATTGTTTTTGGAATCTTTAATATTAGTAAAATTTACACCTTTTATAAAAAAAATTTTCTGGTCTCTTTTGTTAATATTAGAAATTAAATGTATTTGGATTTTTTTTTTTATACAGTAATTTATAAAATTAATTAAGTTAACAGTTGCACCACCTCTTTCCCAAGAGGGGTATAAAATTATAAACTTTTTTATCTTATTCATTTATATTTATCAGAAATATCTTTTCTTATAAAAACATAGTTGGAAAGATGATATATATTATTTTCTGGTCTAAATGGATCTATGTGCAATAATTTATTGCCATGTGGTAGTATTTTAAATACATCAGAAAAATTAATTAATTCTGATAAATTATATAAAGTTTGTTTTTTTATTAACTGGTGCCAATTAAATTCAACTTGAATAAATTTTGGTCTGTGAATTTCCAAAATATTTTTCGCACCTTTTAATACTTCGTATTCAAAGCCTTCTGTGTCAATTTTAATAAAATCGATGACTTTATTCTTAAAGTAACTTTGGAAATAGTCTAGCTGTCTTACTTGAACAGAAATTTTATTTTTATTTTCTCCTTGAATAAATGAAATTTTTTCTAAATTTTTAATTAATGATGCTTTTTCTGATTTTTCAGTGCCATAGGATAATTCTAAAATTTCATCTTTAACTCCAATTGCAATATTATGAATTTCTAATCGATCTTGAAAATTAGATTTAACTTCTTTTAACTCTTCAAATGCTTTTGGTAATGGTTCAAATGATATAACTTTGGAATTAGTATCGGATAACAACATTTTTGTATAATTTCCTACATTGGCTCCAATATCTAAACTTAAATTTATTTCTTCTTTAATAAGATTAATAAAAAATTTTTCTCCACTATCTTTGAACGAACCATAATTCATATACCCTTTTCCTTTTAATGAGAGAGATAGAATTAAATCATTAATTAACTGCATACTCTTACGACCAAAAATTAAAACATAGATTTTTGAAATCTTTTTATAAATAAAAAGCAATACTTTTTTATGAATCATGATAATTTAAATATAACCATTTCATTTATCTCTAAAAGCTCTAATATTAAACATTATAAACACAGTTAGTGATTAAATGAAAAATAACTATAATGTACATAATAAATTTTTAATTAATAAACATGGGCTTTAAAGATAACGTTGATTTATATGTTGAGCGATCAGCAAAATTGCTAAAATTTAGTGATGATCTTATAGAGCATATTAAATCTACACACTCATTAATTAAAGTTAATGTTGGTGTTGAAATAGATAAAAAAATTCATAACTTTACTGGTTGGAGAGCTGTTCATTCTGAACATATTTTGCCAAGTAAAGGCGGGATGCGATATTCTATAAATGTAGATCAAGATGACACTGAAGCTTTAGCATCACTGATGACTTATAAGTGTGCAATTGTTGATATTCCCTTTGGTGGATCAAAAGGAGGATTAAAGATTAATCCAAAAAATTACACAGAACAGCAACTTCGTCTAATTACTAAAGCTTTTGCAACAAAACTAATCAATAAAGGTTTTATATCACCAGCAATAAATGTTCCAGCGCCCGATGTTGGTACCTCTAATAGAGAAATGGATTGGATTAAAGATACTTATAAATCTTTGAGACCAGAAGACATTAATTATAGAGGTTGTGTTACTGGAAAACCAATTCATAGTGGTGGTATAGCTGGTAGAACCGAGGCAACAGGCAGAGGTATAGAAGAGGTTATTAGAGAATTATTTAGGCACAAGGATATAATTAAAGAAGCAAGGTTAAAGAATAAACTAAAAGATAATTTAATTATTATTCAGGGATTTGGAAACGTAGGAAGTAATTTAGCTGAGCACTTATACAATAGAGATAACGCTAAAATTATTGCCGTAGGTGAAAGTAACGGATATTTATATAATAAAAACGGTATTGACATAAATAATTTAAATAAATTTTATAAAAAAAATAAAACCATCAATAACAAAAAGCTTGGTAAATTTTATAATAAACCAGATAAGCTACTAGAGTTAGAGTGTGATATTTTGATACCCGCAGCGTTAGAAAATGCCATCACAATAAAAAATGTTAAAAAGATAAAAACTAAAATAATTATAGAAGCTGCAAATGGACCTGTTTCTTTTGAGGCAGATAAAGAATTGAATAAAAGAGGAATAATGATTTTGCCTGATATTTATGTTAACGCAGGTGGTGTTGTTGTTTCTTATTTTGAATGGGTAAAAAATATATCCCACATAAGGTTTGGAAGAGTTGAAAAGAGATTCCAAGAACATAAAATATTAGATCTTATTAATTTGATTGATCAAAAAACACAAACAAAAACAAATCCTGAATTAATTTCTAAAATAATTCATGGTGCAAATGAAGAGGATTTGGCTTATTCAGGATTAGAAGATTCAATGCGAAATGCTTTTAATGAAATTTTACAAATCAAAAAACAAATCAAGAAATCTTTTAGAGAAAGCACTTATTATCTTTCTTTACAAAAAATTAGAAAATTTTACACACCAGAAGGTTTTCCAAAAAGATAAGGACAAGTTATTTTGATTTATCTCAAAGATATCTGGTGGTATACAAGGGTAATATTTAAATGGAAAATTTAATTAAAAAACTTGAAGAACAAATTACATTTCTTCAACATGAAATATCTCAAATGAGTAAGGAACTTTATTCCCAACAAAAAGAAATTATTTTTTTAAAAAAAGAAACTTCAAATTTTAAAAGAAGAATTGATGAATTAGAAAATGGAATTGAAACAGATATTTCTAAAGAAGATAAAAAACCACCACATTATTAATTATTATAATTGATTGATGACGGAAAAATATAATGTGATTATAGTTGGTGCTGGTGCAGCTGGCTTAATGTGTGCTATCGAAGCTGGCAAAAGAGGTAGAAAAGTACTTCTAGTAGATCATGCTAAAAAAATAGGTGAAAAAATTCGTATATCGGGTGGTGGAAGGTGTAATTTTACTAACATCAATACCCATTCAAGTAAATTTATTTCAAATAATCCTAAATTTGTAATATCTGCTTTAAGTCAATATACACAAAATGATTTTATAAATTTAATCAAAAAACATAATATTAGATTTCATGAAAAAAAGTTAGGACAGCTTTTTTGCGATGAAAGTGCACAACAAATTGTAGATATGTTACTTTTAGAATGTAAAATGGCTAACGTCACTCTAAAGAAAGAAATAATAATTACCGATATTGATAAACAAACTAATAAATATTTTATAGCTGTTGGTTCTGATAAATATTCTTGTGATTCATTAATTATTGCAACAGGAGGTCTTTCTGTTCCTAAAATTGGGGCAAGTAAATTTGGGTACGATATAGGTAAAAAGTTTAATTTAAATATTACCGAAACACTACCGGCTTTAGTACCTCTGACTTTTAGTCAGAAAATACTGGCTATGTGTAAGGAACTAAGTGGTTTATCTCTAAAAACAGTTGTTTCTTATAATAAAATTTTTTTTGAAGAAGGTATGTTATTTACTCATAGAGGTTTAAGTGGACCCTCTATATTACAGATTTCGTCTTACTGGAAATTAGGTGATAATATTAAAATTAATCTTTCACCTAAACAAGATATTTTTAAACTCTTAGAAAATGAAAAAAACTCAAATCCTAAACAGGATATAAATACTATAATTTCGGAAATTCTTCCTAAGAGACTAGCTTATATGATCTGTAAAGAAAATGAAGTAAGTGGTAATATATCTGAATTATCAAATAGATTATTAATAAAATTAAGTAACTCAATAAATACTTGGGTCATCAATCCAACTGGTTCTGAAGGGTATAGAACAGCCGAAGTTACTTTGGGAGGCGTAGATACTAATGAGATTTCTTCTAAAACAATGATGTCAATAAAAAATCCTGGTTTATTTTTTATTGGAGAGGTGGTAGATGTTACTGGTCACTTAGGTGGTTATAATTTTCAGTGGGCTTGGTCATCTGGTTATGTAGCCGGACAATATGCTTAAAATTTATTAGACATTTGATAAATTTAAAAAATATAATATAGTTAAAGAATCTTTTTATGTCACATAAACTTATTAAAAAAATTGTAGGAGCTTTAGGATATAAACTTATTGATAAGCAATTATACAAAAACGAAGGCCTTATATCAAACAAATCATACTTAAAAGTAGATAGGCTATTAAAAATTTTATTTGAAGAAAAAAAAATTAATAATCTCATTCAAATAGGTGCTAATGACGGACAACGTTTTGATATATTAAATTTTTATATAAAGAAATATCAAACAAAAAGTTTACTTGTGGAACCAATAAAAGAAAATTTTGAAAAATTAAAAGAAAATTATAAAGATTGTAATTTTGTTTCTTTTGATAATTCAGCAATCTCAGTAAACAATGAAATTTCTTATCTTTATAAAGTTAAAGATCAATATATAAAAAATTATAGTGCTCACATTCCAGGTATTACTTCATTTGATAAAAAACATTTAATCAAACATGGGGTAAAAAATAAACACATTGACAAAGAAAGTGTTAGTTCTATTAGTATGATAAATTTGATATCAAAGTATAATCTTAAATCATTTGATCTATTATTCATTGATGCCGAAGGTTATGATGGTAAAATTGCAATTGACTTTTTATCCTCTACGACAATTTTTCCTATAATAATATTAGAATACGTACATATTAATAATAATATTTTTAAAGATTTAATAAATATGCTTGATATAAAAAAATATAATATTTTTTCACTTAATGAGAATTTAATTTGCTTCCCAGAAAGTGATCATAAATACATTAGGTTTAATTAATTTATAAAAATAAAATATTATTCAGGATTATTTGATTATCAAAGAGTGCAATATAAATTAGTTTAAATTTAGGTCAAAATTATTTAGTAATGAAGAATGTTAGCAAAGTGTAAGGAAAAAATTACCCCATGGAAAAAAAAAAAATTATTATAACTGGTGCTAATGGTTATCTGGGGTCTAATCTTATTAAATATTTTTCAAATTTAAATTATGATCTTACTTGTATTTATAAAGATAAAATAAAAAAAAAAATTAAAAGAAAAAATATTAATTACATAAAACATAATTTGCTAAAAAAAATCCCTTTAAAGAAAATTGATGGAAATTTTTATGCGATGTTACACTTTGCAGGACCAAAGAATGATAGAGATTCAGTAACAAAAAATAAAAAAAAACTTTTAGAAGCTATTACTTTAGATAAAAATGTAATCAAATTTTGTATTAAAAAAAAAATAAATTACATGATTTATGCATCTTCATCATCAGTTTATGATTTAAATGAAGGTGTAAAAAATAAAAAAAATAGTTTTAAAGAGAGTAATATAAAGGATAATACAATACCTGATGGTACCTATGGATACACAAAAAGATTTATTGAGAAATATTTAAACAATATTTCATCAGATAAACTTCATTCAACTAGCTGTAGAATTTTTTCTATTTATGGAAGAAATTCAAATACAATAATCAATATTTGGAAGAAAAAAATTTTAAAAAATAAAAAAATTAATATTTGGGGCAATAAAAGTATAGTTAGAAGTTGGCTTCATATGGACGATTTTTTAAAAGCTATAGAATGTATTTTAAAGAAAAGAGTAAAGAGTAAAATAATCAACATTGGTTCAAAAGAAAAAACTACTTTAAACGACATAATTAATATTATGTTAAAGAAATATAAAAAAAAAAATATTAAAATTATTGTGAATAAAAATAAATATCCAGGGGCAAAAGTAAGATTTGCAAATCAAAAAAAATTATTAAATCTTGGATGGAAACAAAAAATATTTCTAAATAAAGGTCTTGATCTTATAGAATTCTAGATTTTTTATTAATTATTTTTTGCTATATGCTTGGTATTAAATTACTTCTTGTTTTTTAACACGTATAAAAATATTAAATATGAATAAAAATAATAATAGGAATTATTTAACTACTAAGATAAATTAATTAAATGATTAAAATTTTAAAAAAAATTATAAAACCTTTTATTCCACCAATTTTTTTTTCTGATGTGCGAAGAGAACTTATAAATTATTTCTTACATAATAAAAAAATTACTCATTTAATAAAATATGAAAAAAATTTTTATAAAAGGCATGCTTTTATTAATAAGGCTATTTCTAAATATAATGATTGTAAATATTTAGAGATTGGTGTTGCGGATAATAATGTTTTTAATTCTATACCTTTAAAGATTCAGGATAAATTTGGTGTGGACCCTTCTGAAGGTGGTAACTACAGAATGACTTCAAATGAATTTTTTCAAAAACATGAGAATATAAAATTTGATGTAATATTTATTGATGGTTTACATCATTATGAACAATGTCAAGAAGACTGCATAAATGCTATGTCGGCATTAAATAAAAACGGTATAATTCTATTTCATGACTTTCTACCAAGAAGCTATTTTGAAGAAAATGTTCCTAGAAAACAAATTAATTGGACAGGTAATGTCTGGAAAGTTGCCGTTGAATTAATGAATTCAAAAAATGTTGATTTTAAAATTTGTAATATCGATATGGGTGTTGGTATTCTTAAGTTAAAAAATGGTTTTGAATATAAAATGATGCCAGAATTAAAAGACATGAATTATACAAATTTTTTAGAATTCTATAAAAATTTTCCATTAATAAATTCAGAAGATGCACTAGATTTTATTTCTCAAGATTAAAATAAAAATTTGAATAAAATAATATTTTAATTAATTTTTTTTTAATACTTATTAGACATTTTTTTAATTTTTTTAAGCGTTTGAAAATTCTTTTCATTATTTTCAAATAAAGAATATATTTTTTTATAATTAAAATTTAAAAAATTGTGATTTTTTTTATACATTAAAATTATATTTAATAAGTTTTGATAGGAGTTAAATCCAATAAATTTTGCATTAAGACCAAAAATATTTTTAGTATCTGGTTGTAGAGATTGGAGCAACATGCCTGATGATTCAATGATCTCTATACTACGCGGGTAAAGGCAATTATTACCCCATCTAGATCCAATATCTATACACAGGTTACCTTTATATAAGTTTCTAACAAATTTAACGTTGTGATTATCATTTATAGAATTTTTAATATGAGTACTCCAATCACTACCTACAAGTATTAATTCATTCTTAAATTTTTTATTAATTTTCTTCATAATATCTAGTCTTATTTGACTTTTTAAACCTAAATAAATATTTTTCTGATGGTCTATCTCACTTATGCCTATTTTTTTAAAAAAAATTTTGTCTTCAATTAATGAAAAATTGTTCATGATTTTTTTATTATATTTTTTCCAAATTTCCTTAATTTCTATTGAATTATTTAAATTAAGTCTTCCAACAAAAACTATTTTAAAGTTTTTCTTAAAAATAATTTTTTTTAAATCACATGGGTAAAAATTAACAAAGTTTTTTTCTTTAACAATTAAATTCTTAATCATTGGTATATTATTTTTATAAGATTTAAATTGGTTCGGTATTTTAAGATTTGTTCCACCAAACCATATATTTACAGCATTTTTTTTTATGAATGGTAGACCATCACATGAGATTAAAGTTATATTTTTAAATTTCTTAGGAAATGAATCTATTATAAATATCAATAGTTTAGAGAACAGAAAATACTTATAAGGACCTGATAAATCTATAAGTCTATAATTTTTAATTTTTTTGAACTTTAATAAATTATTAAAAGCAACTTTTCTAAACCTGTATTTGAATACAAAAATAAAATAGTGTTTTTTTTTCGTCATATCTTTTTATTTATTTGTTAGACCCTTCAATAAATATTTTTTATCTAACTCACAATCTTTATATCCACGCTTAACAATATTTAAATATCTTTCTGTTGGAAAGGTAAATGGTGTTTTTTTAACCATTGTATATGTCATTATTTTTTTTTTTGAGTAAATAAAATAATATTTTTTATATAAAATTGGAAAATCCTCGTAAACATCTAATTTTTTTTCATCACTTTTAGAAATTTCAAATAAAGCTCCTTGAACAATTGAGTTTTTTTTTGGCTCTATATCAGCTGCTCTATACTTGCTTCTAAATGTTAATCTAAAATTTTTTAAATTTATTTTTTTTAAAAAAATACTATCTTTACATCTTTTTTTCATTTGAAAATGGTGAAGATTACTACCATAAGCAAAGTAAAGCATGCTATTAACGGCTAACAACTTCTATTTTTTTTTTATTAGCAAGCTCAAACACTTTAGAGCTGCAAACATCAATTTTAGATTGATCTACTGATCTCATAACAATTGATACTCCTAATTTTCCAGCTTGGAAAAAAGGATAACTTCCAATTTCAACTTCTTTATTGTTATTTTGTATTTCAGTTAATGAACTTGCAATTTCACTTTCAACTGTTCTTAGGCTAATCGTACAACTTAAAATGGGTTCACCTCCTGTTATCTCATTTTTTAAACCACCAATCATTGATTTTAAAATTGAAGGAACACCAGGTAAACAAAATACATTTTCTACACTAAAACCTGGAGCACCACTAGTGGGGTTTAAAATTAAATTAGCATCTTTGGGCATCCAGATCATTTTTTGTCTACCTTCATTAAATTCACCTGGTTTATAATAATTTTCTAAAATCTTATAAGCTTCTTTATGAATTTCATATTTTAAATCAAATGCTTTAGAAATAGATTCAGCTGTTATGTCATCGTGTGTTGGTCCTATTCCACCTGTCGTAAAAACATAATCATTAGATTTTCTCAATTTATTAACTGTATGAATAATAATATCTTCTATGTCGGGTATTATTCTTACTTCTTGAACTTTTACCCCAATAGAATTCAACCACAAAGCAATAGTGCTGGTATTGGTATCTTGTGTTCGCCCTGATAAAATCTCATTACCTATGATTAGTATTGCGGCATTTACTTTTGTGCTTTTAGTCATTTTTAAATATACAATTTAATTATGGAATTTACCAAATCTTTAATAAAAGGCAAATTTGTCAAAAGATATAAAAGATTTTTTGCTGATATTAAACTAAATAAAAAAATTGTTGTCGCTCATTGTCCTAATACAGGTTCTATGAAAGGTTTATTAGAAGAAGGAAATGAGGTCTTTATATCGAAGAGTGATGACCCTAAAAGAAAATTAAAGTACACACTTGAAATTATTAAAGTTAAAAAAAATTTAGTTGGTGTTAATACTCATTTTGCTAATAAAATTGCTCACCATGGCCTATCAAATAACCTTATTGGTGAATTAAAAAATAACGACATTATAAAGCCCGAAGTTTTTTTTAATAAAGAAACCAGATTTGATTTTTTAATTGAAAAAAACAAACAAAAAATATTTGTTGAAGTTAAGAATGTCACACTATTTAGAAATAAAAAAATTTCTGAATTCCCTGATGCTATTACATCAAGGGGCTCAAAACATTTAAAAACCCTTATTGATGCCATAAAAAAAGGTTATAAAGCTTATTTGCTATTCTTGGTTCAAATTGAAGGTGTTGAATATTTTAAAATAGCAAAAGATATTGATAAAGAATATTATGAAAATTATTTACTTGCAAAAAAAGCTGGTGTTAACTTTTTGGCTTATCGTTGCAAAATAAGTACGAAAGAAATTAAAATAGAAAAAAAAATTAAAATTATTAATGAATAATTATTTAGAAAAATTTAAAAAGATGAGAATTGCAGGTAACTTGGCTGCGCGAACTCTTGATATGTTAACAAATGAAATCAAACCAGGAATTACCACAGATCACATTGATAAATTGGGATATGAATTCATAAGAGATAATGGTGGATATTCTGCCCCACTATACTACAGAGGTTTTACAAAATCACTATGTACATCTTTAAATCACGTTGTGTGTCATGGAATCCCATCAGATAGGGTTTTAAATGAAGGTGACGCAATAAATGTTGATGTGACAGCTATCGTTGATAAACATTATGGAGATACAAGTAGAATGTTTTGTGTTGGTGAAACATCTGTAAAAGTTAATAATTTAATTGATTCAACTTATGAATCTATGATGTTGGCTATAAAATTATTAAAACCAGGATTAAGAATTGGAGATATAGGGTTTGCAATACAATCTTTTATAGAAAAAAAAGGTTTTTCTGTTGTAAGAGATTTTTGTGGTCATGGAATAAGCACGATCTTTCATGAACCACCTAATGTATTGCATTATGGAAGAAAAAATACAGGGATGGAACTTAGACCCGGTATGACCTTCACCATTGAACCTATGATAAACACAGGTAAATGGGATGTAAAAATGTTAAAAGATGGTTGGACTGCTGTTACAAAAGATAAATCTTTATCAGCACAATTTGAGCACACATTAGGTATTACTGAAAATGGTTATGAAATCTTTACAAAATCTGTTAAAGGTTACTCTAAGCCTCCTTACTTATAATTAATGATTGAAAGATATTCTAGAAAACTACTCACTGACATATGGTCAGAAGAAAATAAATACCAAATTTGGCTTGATGTAGAGGTTGCAGCGGCTGAAGCTATGGAAAAGTTAGGCCATATTCCAAAGGGCGTCGCTTCAATTGTAAAAAAAAAGGCTAAAATTAATGTTAAAAGAATTCACGAAATCGAAGCTAGAGTTAAACATGATGTAATTGCATTCTTAACTTCTATTACCGAAAAAGTTGGAATTAAAGCAAGATATCTTCATCAGGGAATGACTTCATCTGATGTCTTGGATACAAGTTTAAATATTCAATTACTTCAATCTGGTAAAATTTTATTAAATGATATTGATCAAATTTTAAAAGTCTTAAAAAAGCAGGCTAAAAAATATAAGTACACTCCTTGCATGGGCAGAAGTCATGGAATACATGCAGAACCTATTACTTTTGGACTTAAACTTGCTTCATTTTATGAGGAATTTAAAAGAAATAGAAAAAGATTAGTAGATGCAATAGGTGAAATATCAACCTGTGCAATTTCAGGTGCGGTAGGAACTTTTGCAAATATTAATCCAAGTGTTGAAAAGCATGTCGCAAAAAAACTTGGATTAAAAATTGAACCTATTTCAACTCAAGTAATACCAAGAGATAGACACGCGTTTTATTTTTCAATTCTTGGAATTATTGCAGGTTCAGTAGAAAGAGCTGCAATAGAAATCAGACACTTACAAAGAACAGAGGTTTATGAAGTTCAAGAATATTTTTCAAAAGATCAAAAAGGATCATCTGCAATGCCCCACAAAAAAAATCCTATACTAAGTGAAAATCTAACAGGTCTTGCAAGAATGGTTAGGAGTGCTGTTGTTCCTTCTTTAGAAAATATTGCACTATGGCATGAAAGAGATATCTCACATTCAAGCGTTGAAAGAAATATTGGTCCAGATGCAAATATTACTTTAGACTTTGCTTTAGTTAGACTTGCAAATATTTTAGATAAAATGATTGTTTACCCAAAAAAAATGATTGAAAATTTAAATTTAACTAAAGGACTAATATTTTCTCAAGAAGTTATGCTTGAATTAACTAAATCAGGATTAAGTAGAGAACAATCTTACAAAATGGTTCAAAAATATGCAACACAATGTTTTGCTAAAAATTTAAATTTATTTAACGTTATTTCTGAAGATAAACACATTATGACTAAAATTTCTTCAAAAAAACTAAAAGCTATTTTTGATTATTCATCACATTTTAAAAATGTCGATTTAATTTTCAAGAGAGTATTTAAGTAATGAAAAAAGGTAAAAAATTATATGAAGGAAAAGCTAAAATTATTTATGCAACCTCAGATAAAAATTTGGTTATTCAATACTTTAAAGATGACGCAACTGCTTTTAATAACTTAAAAAAAACTACAATTGAAGGTAAAGGTGTTCTAAATAATAGAATTTCAGAACACATACTTAACAACTTATCTCAAATTGGTATTAAAAATCACTTAGTAAAAAGATTAAACATGAGAGAACAGATAATAAAATTTGTTGAAATTATTCCTATTGAATTTATTGTAAGAAATGTTGCAACAGGCTCTATAACTAAAAGACTTGGTATTGAAGATGGTACAGTTTTAAAACATCCATTATTAGAGTTTTGCCTTAAAGATGATGAATTGGGAGATCCATTGATTGCTGAAGAGCATATTTTGGCTTTTGACTGGGCAACAAAACACGAGTTAGAAAAAGTTAAAAAAATGATCTTAAGAATTAACGATTTTATGATTGGCATGTTTAGAGGTGTTGGAATTAAATTAATAGATTTTAAGCTTGAGTTTGGAAGATTCAAATCAAATGGGAAGACGGAAATAATCTTGGCGGATGAGATTAGTCCCGATACTTGTAGGTTATGGGATTCAATAACAGATAAAAAATTAGATAAAGATAGGTTTAGAAAAAATTTAGGTGATTTAATACCTGCTTATACAGAGGTTGCAAAAAGACTGGGCATACTTCATGAACAATCTAATGTTAGTTCAGTTAACGTTACAAAATTAAGATCAATTAAAAAAAAAAGATAGTATGAAAATATTAGTAGTTGTAACCCTTAAAAAAGATGTTCTTGATCCACAGGGAAAGGTTATTCATCAAACATTAGATGGTATGGGTTTTGAAAATATTAATGAAGTTCGACAAGGAAAATATTTTGAAATTGACATTAATGAAAGTGATAAAAAAAAAGCTAAAGAAAAGGTAGAAGAAATGTGTAATAAACTCTTAGCAAATTTGGTAATAGAAGATTACAAAATTATTGAACCACAATAATAAATAATGAATTCATCTGTAATAACTTTTCCTGGATCTAATTGTGATAGAGACATGAATGTTGCATTAAAAAAATTTGGTTTTAAAAATAAAATGATTTGGCATAACGATACAGAGCTTCCAAAAAGTGATTTAGTTGTTTTGCCTGGCGGTTTTTCTTATGGTGATTATCTTAGATGTGGAAGTATGGCTTCTAAATCTAAAATTATGCAGTCTGTAATTAATTTTGCAAAAGGAGGTGGTAAAGTTATGGGTATCTGTAATGGCTTTCAAATTTTAGTTGAATCTGGTCTACTTCCAGGTGTGCTGCTTAGAAATAAATATTTAGAATTTATTTGTAAAAATATTTTTGTAAAAGTTAATGATAAAGAAAATTTATATTTTAAGAACATAAAAAAAAATACACTTGAATTTCATATCGCACACAATGAAGGAAATTACTTTTGCTCAAAAGAACAGATTAAAGAGATTGATAACAATAATCAGGTAGCCCTATATTATTCAGATGCAAATGGAACTGTTAATGAAAATACCAATCCAAATGGATCAATTAAAAATATAGCAGGAATATTTAATAATAAAAAGAATGTTTTGGGAATGATGCCTCATCCAGAGCGTATGATTGACCCTGACCTTTCTGGGGAAGATGGTTCAATATTTTTTGAAAACTTAATTAATAATTTAAAATAATGATAGTTAACGAACAAATTGCTATCGAACATGGGTTAAAAAAAGATGAGTATAAAAAAATCTGTGATTTATTAAAAAGAGTTCCAAATATAACTGAACTTGGTATTTTTTCTGCTATGTGGAATGAACATTGTTCTTACAAATCGTCAAGGTTTCATCTTAAAAATTTACCGACTAAAGGAAAAGATGTTATTCAAGGACCAGGTGAAAATGCGGGCGTTATTGATATTGGTGATGATGATGCAATTGTCTTTAAGATAGAAAGTCATAATCACCCATCATTTATTGAACCTTATCAAGGTGCCGCAACTGGTGTTGGTGGAATTATGAGAGATGTTTTTACAATGGGTGCAAGGCCAATTGCAAATCTAAACTCAATTCACTTTGGCTCTCCTCAGCATAAAAAAACTAAGAATCTACTTAGAGGTGTTGTTCATGGTATTGGTGGATATGGCAACTGCATGGGTGTTCCAACTATTGCTGGTCAAACTAGCTTTGACGAGTCGTATAATGGTAATATTTTAGTAAACGCTATGACTTTAGGGTTGGTAAAAAAAAATAAGATTTTTTATTCTAAAGCTGCGGGCTTAGGCAAACCCGTCATATATGTGGGTTCTAAGACAGGAAGAGATGGAATCCATGGAGCAAGTATGGCATCTGCTGTATTTGATGAAAAAATTGAAGAAAAAAAACCTACAGTACAAGTTGGAGATCCTTTTACAGAAAAACTTCTTCTAGAAGCCTGTTTAGAATTAATGGCTGGAGATTCAATTATTGCAATTCAGGATATGGGCGCAGCTGGATTAACTTCATCAAGTATAGAAATGGCATCAAAAGGTAACTTAGGTATAGAAATTAATTTGAATAAAGTTCCTTGTAGGGAAACTAAAATGACACCGTATGAAATCATGCTTTCTGAAAGCCAAGAAAGAATGCTTATAGTTTTAGAAAATGGAAAAGAAGAAATGGCTAAAAAAATATTTGATAAATGGAATTTAGATTTCGCTGTAATTGGAAAAACTACGAAAAGTAAAAAAATTGAACTTTATTTTGACGAAAAAAAAGTTACTGATATTCCTGTTAATATATTGGTTGAAAATTCTCCAATGTATGAGCGAAAATGGAAAAAAGCCAAACTTCCAAAAAAAATAAAAATTGAAAGAGAAGAATTTAAGAATTTAAAAGTAATCAATGTTTTAAATAAAATTTTATCTAATCCAAATGTGTGTAGCAAAGAATGGATTTGGCAACAATACGATCATACTGTTATGGGCGATACTATTCAAAAGCCTGGTGGTGATGCTGGAGTTGTAAGAGTTCACGGTACTAATAAGGCTGTTGCTGCATCTGTTGATTCATCTGCTGTCTACTGTTGGGCTCACCCTTTAAGCGGAGGGAAACAAATTGTTTGTGAAAGTTGGAGAAACTTAATTGTTGTTGGCGCAAAACCTATTGCAATAACAAATTGCTTAAACTTTGGTAGTCCGGAGAATGAAGAAAATATGGGTGAATTTGTAGAATGTGTTCAAGGTCTTGGTGAAGCAAGTTTATATTTAAATTTTCCTGTTGTTTCAGGAAATGTATCTTTTTACAATCAAACAAAAGATACTGGAATTAAACCAACACCTGTAATTGGTGGGGTTGGATTAATTAAAAACTACAAGAACATGGTTACAATGGATCTTAAAGAAACTGGTAATATACTTTTGGTTATAGGAAAAACTGAAGGACATTTAGATCAAAGTTTATTTTCAAGAGAAATTTTAAATGAAAAAAATGGCCCTCCTCCTGAAATCAATTTATTTAACGAAAAAAATAATGGTGAAACCATTTTAAAACTTATAGATAAAAAATACATAAAATCTGCTCATGATGTCTCATTAGGTGGAATTATTACAGCATTATCAGTGATGTGTATTAAGGGCATGAAAGGTGCAACGCTTAAAAAACACACCCATTTAATTAATCAATTTGAATACCTGTTTGGAGAAGATCAAGGTAGGTATATAATTGAAATCAAAAAAAATGACCTTAAAAGTATCACCGAAATACTTGAAAAAAACTCTATTCATTGTGATGAACTTGGTTCTGTAGGTGATAATGAGCTAATTATTGATAATAAGTCAAAAGTATCAATTGAAGATTTAATAAAAACACATACAAAGTGGTTAACAAACTACATGAATAAATAATGGCAATGGATCTAAAAGAAATTGAAGCTCTTATTAAGGAAGCTATACCTGATGCTAAAATTGAAATTCAAGATTTAGCAGGAGATGGTAATCATTATTCTGCGACTGTAACTTCAGGTAAATTTTCAGGAAAAAGTAAAATTGAACAACATAAAATGGTGTACAATTCCCTTAAAGGAAAAATGGGTAATGAGCTACATGCATTAGCAATCAAAACAAAGGAATAATCATGGACCAACAAACTAAAGAATTAATCAATAACGAAATTGCAAATAATGAAGTTTGTTTGTTTATGAAGGGTACGCCTGATGCTCCACAATGTGGATTTTCAATGGCCATTTCAAATATGTTAAAAATTTTAGAAGTTGATTATAAAGGGGTTAATGTTCTCGAAAATCAATCTTTAAGAGATGGAATTAAAGAATTTAGTGATTGGCCAACAATACCTCAACTTTATATAAAAAAAGAATTTATCGGCGGTTGTGATATCGTCAAAGAAATGTATGAAAATGGTGAGCTTAAAAAAACTTTAGAGAGTAAAGAGATTAAATTTAAGAAGTAGGTTTTTTTTCAAAAAAAACAATATCTGATTGCTCTGAGTTACCTTGGTATTCAAAAATATTTGTATTATTTGTTCTTAAATCATTAATAGTAGCTGATGAAAGCAATTTAGAATTAATTAGTTCTTTGTTTTTAATTTTTTTAATTAATTCATCAATTTTTACATCATCAACATCATTCAAATGTTTATGATAATTTGGATACTTATAGTCTTCAATTATATAAAAACCATCAATAGCAACATATTTATAAAAAAAATTTAGTGCTATTAATTGATCGCTCTGAATGTGTGATCCGTCATCGATTATAACGTCAAAATGTTTTATTGATTTAATAAAATTAATTTTTGATAAAAATTTTAACATCATTTTATGATTAGAAACATCTAATCCAAATGTATGAATTTTTTTTGATGAATATTTAAAATTTCTTAAATTAACATCTAAACAATACACTTCAGAGTTAGGAAAGTATTTTACAAATGCTGCCGCCGCGGCACCTGAATAGGATCCTATTTCTAAAATTTTAATCTTTTTTTCTTTAAATGAGTTTAAATGAGTTTCATAAAATTTTGAAAAGCCATGACCTGGTTCATTCCTGCTGTTAATAAAATTAGCTTTATCTGTGTCGTAATGTGAAAACAAATTATCTAGTAGATTATTTTCTATTTTGTCTAAATCTATGTTGATTTTTTTTTTAAATTTGTAAAGAAAGTTTCTCTTGAATAAACTGAAGAAATTCAACTTATCTTGAATAATATTCAATTACAAGATTAGGTTCCATAACTACTGGATAAGGAACTTCTTGGAATTTTGGTGTTCTAACAAATTTTAATTTTTTATTTTTTTCATCTAACTGAATATATTCTGGTGTTTCTCTTTCTTTATTAGCTAAAGCAATATCTATAAATGCTAATTGTTTAGATTTATCTCTAATTTCAATTATATCTTCTTCTTTAACTACATAACTACCAATATTAACTTTTTTACCATTAACTTTTACATGACCATGGTTAATTAATTGTCTTGCAGAAAATATTGTTGTTGAAAATTTGGCTCTATATACAACTGCATCAAGTCGTCTTTCGAGTAGTCCAATTAAATTTTCACCAGTATCGCCTTTTAACATTGCTGCTTTTTTGTAAATATTTCTAAACTGTCTTTCATTAATATTTCCATAATAGCCCTTCAATTTTTGCTTAGCCTGCAATTGAATACCATAATCTGACGGTTTGCTTTGTCTAGCTTGGCCATGTTGCCCAGGTCCATATGCCCTAGTGTTAAATGGACTCTTAGGTCTACCCCATAGGTTTACCTTTAATCTTCTATCTATTTTATGTTTAGAACTAACTCTTTTTGTCATTTGATAGGAGGGTTTATAAACTTACTCATAATTTTGTCAATCAACCTTTTTTAGCTAAACTAGCAAATACACTGGATAATATACGTATTTCTTTCTCTGATAACTCCATTCTGTAAAAAATGCTTCTTAAGTTTTCTAGCATAATGGGTCTCTTCTCGATTTGTTTGAAAAAATTTTTTTTTTCTAAATTTTTAATACACAAATTAAGCATTGATTGAATATCTTTTTTACTCGCTAAAGAAACTTTTTTAGATTTTGAATACTTTAATGCTTTAAATTTAATTAAGCTGGCAACCACTTGAGCTATAATAATAACACTATGGGACAGATTTAAGGATTTAAAAACAGGATTAGTGGGTATTTGCATTGTATAATTAGCATAACTTATCTCGGTATTAGATAATCCAGATGCTTCGGGTCCAAATAAAAAAGCTACTTTTTTATTAAAATCAATCTTACTTAAATCATTTAAAGTTATATGTTTTATGTTTTTATTTCTGAATCTTGATGTGGTTGCAATAACATAATCAACTTTTTTAACAGCTCCTTCTAATGTTTTGTAAACTTTAGCAGTTTTAATAATATCTTTAGCACCAACTGAAGTAGCTAAAATTTTATCATTAGGAAAAACAGGTTTTGGATTAACAACAATCAATTTTTTAAAATTAAAATTTTTAATTGCTCTTGCTGATGCTCCTATATTTTCGGATAATTGAGGTTCGTGTAAAATAAAAGATATATTATTAAATGACATTAAAGACTTGCTGGGGCATCATCTTTAAATAATTTATAATCTAAACTATCAACAAGTGCTTTAAATGATGCATCAATAATATTTGTAGAAACTCCAATCGTAAACCAATTTTTTCCTTTTGAATCTGTGCTTTCTATAGAAACTCGAGTTACAGCTTCTGTTCCAGTGTTTAAAATTCTAACCTTATAATCAACTAACTTAAGATCTTTTAAATATTTAGAATATTTGGCTAATCGATCAACATTTTGTCTAATGGCATTATCAAGGGCATTAACAGGACCGTTACCTTCACCTTCGCAAATAATTTTTTCACCATCAACTTCTAATTGAGCTTTTGCTGTTGAGATAATTGTTCCAGATGAATTTTTTTTAACTGATACGTCATACTCTTTAATCAAAATATATCTTGGGATCTCACCTATTATTCTTCTGGCTAATAATTCAAATGAAGCATCTGCACCATCGTAACTGTAACCTATAAACTCTCTATCTTTAACTTCATCTAAAAGTTTTTTAATTTTTGGATCATTTTCTTTAATATCTATACCTATAGTTTTTAATCTTGATGTAATATTTGATTTCCCAGCTTGGTCAGAAATAACAATATTTCTTAAGTTACCTACTTCCTCAGGATTGATGTGTTCATATGTTTTTGGGTCTTTTTGAACAGCTGAAACATGAAGTCCACCTTTATGAGAAAATGCAGCAGCCCCAACGTATGGCAAATGTTTATTAGGTTTTCTATTTAATATTTCATCCAAAAGTCTTGAACACTGAGTTAATTTTTTAATGTTATCAGGTTTTATATTTATTTGAAATTTGGAAGAAAATTCGTCTTTCAAAAAAAATGTTGGAATTAATGACATTAAATTAGCATTTCCACATCTCTCACCAAGACCATTGATTGTCCCTTGAACTTGTCTTACACCCGCAAAAACTGCAGCTAAAGAATTAGCAACTGCATTTCCAGTGTCATTATGAGCGTGTATCCCTAAATTCTTTCCTGGAATATGTTTTGAAACTTCATTGACAATTTTTGACACTTCGTGAGGTAAAGTTCCTCCGTTTGTATCACATAAAATTACCCATCTTGCTCCCTGATCAAAGGCAGATTTAAGACAAGATAATGCGTATTGAGGATTAGCTTTATATCCATCAAAAAAATGTTCCGCATCAAACATAAATTCTTTTTTTTTTTTAATAAAATGTTTCGCACTTTCAGCAATATTTTCTAAATTTTCTTCATTAGATATTCCAAGAGCTACATCAACATGAAAATCCCAGGATTTACCCACCAAACAAACTGATGAAGTATTAGAGTTCATAAGAGCAGATAAACCAGGATCATTGTCTGCACTACGACCAGTTTTTTTAGTCATACCAAATGAAGTTAGTTTGGCATTTTTAAAGTTATGCTTTTTTTGAAAAAACTCTGTGTCTGTTGGATTTGCTCCGGGCCATCCTCCCTCAATATAATCTACACCTAGATTATCTAAAGCTATTGCAATCTTCTCTTTATCTTCTACAGAAAAATCAACACCTTGAGTTTGAGCTCCATCTCTAAGTGTCGTATCAAATATATAAAGTTTTTCTTTGGTCATTTAATTTTCCAGGATGTTTTACCATCTTTATCTTCTATTAAAACTCCTTTATCTAAAAGTTCATCTCTAATCTGGTCAGCTTCTTTATAATCCTTGTTTTCTCTAGCTTTATTTCGCAGTTCTATTTTTTCAAGAATATCTTTTTCTGATATTAAAGATTTTTTCTTTTTAAAATCTAACCATTCCTCTTTTGTCTGATTAAGAATTCCAATAAAATTACAAGCAGAAATAAATATTTTTTTATCATTATCGTTACCATTATTTGCCTTATCAAAAAGTTTATGAAGATTAGCAATATAACCAGGAGTATTTAAATCGTCATATAAAGGTAAGAGAATATCATTAGGAATTTTAAATGGACTTTTTAGAGATAAATAAACATTATACCATTTTTCAATAGTATGTTTGCAGTCTTCTAAAAGTTTATAATTCCAATCCAATGGTTGTTTATAATGAGCACTCATAAGAGCAAGCCTTAATACTTGTCCATTAACACTGGCTCTAAAATCTTTTATTTTTAAAATATTTCCCTGTGATTTTGACATTTTTTCGTTAGACATTGTAATAAAAGCGTTGTGAATCCAATAATTAGCAAATACTTTAGTGTCATTTGCACATCTTGATTGAGCTATCTCATTTTCATGATGTGGAAAAAGTAAATCTATTCCTCCTCCATGAATATCAAATTCATTACCTAAAAATTTTTTAGACATTGCAGAACATTCTAAATGCCAGCCTGGTCTACCTTTCCCCCAGGGAGAATCCCAAAAGGGCTCTTTATCAGTAGAAGGTTTCCATAAAACGAAATCTTCAGGGCTTTTCTTATTTTCTGAAATTTCAACTCTTGAGCCAGCAATGAGATCTTCTAATTTTTTATTTGATAATTTTCCATAATCATTAAATTTTTTAACCTCAAAATAGACATGACTTTTATTTTCGTATGCAAAACCTTTACTAACAAGTTCAGAAATCATTTTTATCATCAAATCAATATGATCTGTAGCTCTTGGTTGTTCAGACGGTATTTCACAATTTAAAAAACTACAATCATCGTTGAAATTATTGATTATCTTTTGGGTTAAATTTGAAATTGAAACATTATTTTCTTGTGAAGATTTTATAATTTTATCATCAACGTCAGTAATATTTCTTACATATGTAACTGAATTTTTACCATATTTACATTTTAATACTTTAAAAAGTATATCAAAGATTACTAATGGTCTAGCATTTCCAATGTGTGGATCATCATAAACAGTGGGACCACATACATACATCCCAATTTTTTTTTCATTTATAGGAAAAAATTTTTCTTTTTTGTTACTTAGATTGTTTGTTAAAAAAATATCTTTATTCATTATTCTAGAAATATACTTTAATTTTAGATTTGTGAATCTAATTGATTAGTTGGGAATCTTACAAACTGGAATTGGTTGCATTTTATGTAAGTTTAATTTTCTTATTTTCTCATATTTTTCACGATTAAGCGAATTAGGATTATTCATAGCTTCTTCTAGATTTTTATATGTTAAACCAAGCTGTCCTTCGTCAGTTCTTCCATCATCCCAAAGACCGTCGGTTGGAGGAGCATCAATTATTTCTTTTAATATATTTAGTTCTCTGCCCATTTCCCATACTTCTGATTTATTACAATCTGCAATCGGAGAAATATCGACACCTCCATCACCATACTTTGTGTAAAATCCCACACCAAAATCTTCAATTTTATTACCTGTCCCAACAACAATGCCTTTGTTTGCGGCTGCCACCTGATAAAGAGTTGCCATCCTAAGTCTTGCTCTCGAATTTGCCATACCTAATTCATTATTAAATTTTGATAAACTTGATTCAAAATTTTTGAATAATTCATCTAGATTTATTGTATGACCTTCAACATTTTTAAAATTTTTAATTAACCAATCTTGATGTTTAAGACTTAAATCATGTTGAGTTAATTTTTGCTTAATCGGCATTGATAAAACAATTGTTTTTAAACCTGTCATTGCGCTTAATGTGCTTGAAACAGATGAGTCTATTCCACCTGAAATTCCTATTATTAAAGATTGTGCTTTGCTTGGTGTGTGTTCAACATAATTCTTAATCCAATTGCTTATATAAGTAATTTTTTCAGAAACTTTCATATTTTTAAAATTAAACAAAATTGTAATTAATACAATTGTTTATGAAGCCACTTTAATATTATTTTTCGAATATAAGCCATTTTTCTTAATCTCATCAGAAATTAAAAATGCTAGTTCTAATGCTTGGTTTGCATTAAGTCTTGGATCGCAGTGAGTATGATATCTGTGTGATAAGTCTTGGTCAGATATTTTTTGTGCACCACCAGTGCATTCTGTAACATTTTGTCCAGTCATCTCGATATGTAAACCACCGGCATAAGTTCCTTCACTTTGATGACAAGCAAAAACATTTTTAACTTCCTTAACAACATTATTAAAAGGACGAGTTTTATAACCTGATGTAGCTTTAATCGTATTACCATGCATTGGGTCACATGACCAAATTACGTGTAGTCCTTCTTTTTTAATTACTCTAATTAATTTAGGTAAAAATTTCCCCACATTATCATAGCCAAACCTAGAAATTAATGTAATTTTACCTTTTTCGTTTTTAGGGTTAATTCTATTGCACAAATTAATTAAATCTTCTGCTTTTAAGGTAGGGCCACATTTAATTCCAATCGGGTTTTTAATCCCCCTACAAAATTCTACATGTCCACCATCTAACTGTCTTGTTCTATCTCCTATCCAAACAAAATGAGCAGATGTGTCATGGTATTCACCTGTTGTAGAATCTACTCTTGTCATTGACTGTTCAAATGGTAATAGCAATGCCTCATGAGACGTCCAAAAATTAACTGTTTTTAGTCTTCTATTAAAATCAGAGTTAATTCCACATGCATCCATAAAAGCTAAAGCATCTGATATTTTATCTTCTAGTTCTTTAAATTTTTTTGCTTCTGGACTTTTTTTAATAAAGCCTAAGTTCCATGTATGAACCATTTTTAAATCTGCAAAACCACCGTTAGCAAAAGCTCTTATAAGATTAAGAGTTGATGCTGATTGAGAGTATGCTTTAAATAATCTTTTAGGATCAGGAATTCTTGATTTTTCATTAAATTCTATTCCATTAATATTATCACCTAAATAACTCGGTAATTCTATTCCATCAATATTTTCGGTAGGTGCGCTTCTTGGTTTTGAAAACTGTCCAGCAATTCTTCCTAGCTTAATCACTGGCAAGGATGCTGAATAAGTTAAAACTAATGACATTTGTAAAATTAATTTAAATGTATCTCTGATATTATCTGGATGAAATTCAGCAAAACTTTCCGCACAATCTCCACCTTGTAACAAGAAAGCTTTACCATCAACAACATCTGCTAATTGTTCTTTTAGATGTCTTGTTTCACCAGCAAAAACTAATGGGGGAAAATCCTTAATCTTACTAAGAACTATATCTAGTTCTTTCTTATCCGGATACTCCGGAATGTGTTTTACAGGGTAATTTCTCCAACTATTAATTTTCCAATTTTTCATATTCAACTCAGAAGTGTTCTAGCAGAGTTTGGGAATTATTCAACAGTAACAGATTTAGCTAAATTTCTTGGCTTATCTATGTCATGCCCTTTTTTTAGTGCTGTGTAGTAAGCTAACTTTTGTATGGGAATTGTTAATAAAAATGGAATCAGATCATCGTTAATGTTTTCCACTTCGATGGTTTCCCAAATATTTTCTGAAACAACTTCATCTTTACTTTTATTGGTGATTAATAAAACTTTTGCACCTCTGGCTATTACTTCTTGCATATTAGAAATTATTTTTGAATAATATTTGTCTCTTGGAGCCAAAACAACAACTGGCATTCCATTTTCTATTAAAGCTAAAGGGCCATGTTTCATTTCTCCTGCTGGATATCCTTCGGCATGAGTGTAAGAAAGTTCTTTAAGTTTTAAAGCACCTTCTAAAGCGATTGGATATGAGGTGCCTCTTCCAAGAAACATTGAACCTTTTGCTTTAGCAAATGTGTTTGCGGCAGACCGAACTTTATTCTCATTTAATAATGTTTCTTTAATAAGTTTGGGTAATTGTTTTAGATCTTTAATTTTGAGAATATAATTATCTTTTGTTATATTTTTTTTTAAAAAAGCTAATTTTAATGCCATTATATAGAGTACAAATAATTGTCCAAGAAAAGCTTTTGTTGATGCGACTCCTATTTCTGGTCCACAGTGAATTGGCAAAATAAAATTTGAATCTCTTGCAATAGAACTTTCTATTACATTTACTATGCATGCAGTTTTCATCTTATTTTTATTACACAAATCTAAAGCAGCATAAGTATCAGCTGTTTCTCCAGATTGTGAAACAAAAATATATAAAGTGTCTTTTTTAAATCTATTTATTCGATATCTAAACTCTGATGCAACATCAACGCTTACATCCAAAGTTGTTAGTTCTTCAAACCAATATTTTGCTGTTAAACAAGAGTTATAAGCACTACCGCAACCTATTAGTGTAACAGAATTAATTTCATATAATTTCCATGGAAAATTATGAATATTGATATCATTATTAATATTATCAATATATTCTTTAACACAATTTTTTAGAGTTATGGGCTGTTCTTCGATTTCTTTAGCCATGAAATGTTTAAATTCACCTTTGTCATAATTTTCTTCAGTCGAGGATAATTCTAAAACTTTTTTATTCACTTTGTTTCCAATTTCATCAAAAAAATCTACTTGGTTTTTTTTAATAATACAAAATTCTCCATCACTTAAATATGATATCTTGTTTGTCATTGACTTTAATGCGTATGAATCTGATCCTAAATAATTTTCATTTAGACCGTAACCAACTGCAAGTGGCGATCCCCTTCTAGCACCCACAATTAGATCTGGTTGATCTTTAATAATAATTCCAAGTGCAAAACTACCGTGAAGTTGTTTAAGCATTTTTAAAATTGAATTTTTTAAATCATTTTCTTTTAGATATTCAGTAATTAAATGAACAATTACCTCTGTATCAGTTTGAGATTTGAACTTATGTCCTTTGTTAATTAAATATTTTTTAAGGGTAGTTGAGTTTTCTATTATTCCGTTATGAACTACAGATACAGTTTCTGATGAATGAGGATGTGCATTAATAGTATTTGGCATTCCGTGGGTTGCCCATCTAACATGACCAATACCAACTGATCCTAACATGTTTTTAATTAAGGGATTTTTTTCTAAATTATCCACCCTTCCCTCTGATTTAATTTCATTAATAGCTCCATTAGATAAAGTTGCAATCCCTGCAGAATCGTAGCCTCTGTATTCTAATTTTCTTAATGAACTAATAATAGCCGAGGAAACAGGTTTGTTACTAGTTATACCTATAATTCCACACATAAATTATTTTTTCTTTCTTTTATAATTCTTAACTTCGGTTTCTAATGCCCTTGTAAAGACTAAAGATTTTTTCTTAACATTTTTAGTTATTACTGATCCAGCTCCAACAATACTACTTTCATTTATTGTAACGGGTGCAACTAAAGATGAATTTGATCCTATAAAAACATTATTTTTAATTTTAGTTTTACTTTTTATAATTCCGTCATAATTACAAGTTATTGTTCCAGCACCTATATTAACAGATTTTCCAAGATCACTATCTCCAATATATGATAAGTGACTTACTTTTGATTTTTTTCCTATGGTACTTTTTTTAATTTCAACGAAATTACCAACTCTTGAACCTTCTTTTAAAACTGTACCTGGTCTAATCCTGGTATAAGGTCCAATAATAACTTTGTTCTCAATTTTACAGTTTTCCAAGTGAGAAAATGAATTAATTTTTACATTATTGCCAATTTTTACTTTTGGCCCTATAACAACATAAGGTTCAATAACTACATTTTTTCCAATTTTAGTATCTTCTGAAAAAAATATTGTTTCTGGCCCCACCATCTTAACTCTAGATTTTATAAATTTATTTCTAAGTTTATTTTGGATTATTTGTGATTTTATTTGTTTCATTTAGAAAAATCTTTATACTAGCTTATAGGCTACCTTAATTCACAAATTATTTCTTAAAAATACTTTAAAAATGAGTCAAAAATATACAATTTTATTTGATCTAGATGGGACTTTAGTTGATACCGCTCCAGATCTGATGAATGCTCATAACCATGTGATGAAAAAGTACGGCTATCCTACCAAATCAACAAAAGATATTCGAGGTTTAGTTGGGCAAGGTGCTGCTGCATTAATTGGTAGAGCAATCTGGGGGCAAGCTAAGAAAGAATTTCACAGTGTGGGTGATAAAAAAATAAAAGATCAAATGTCTAAAGATTTTCTTAACTTTTATGGAAATAATATTATTAATGAAAGTACTCTAATTAATGGTGTGAAAGAATTTTTAAAATGGTGTAAAGAACAAAATATTTCAATGGCTGTATGTACTAATAAAACAGAACACTTAGCAATTGATCTTTTAAAAAAAATTGGAATTTACGATTATTTTGAATATGTGGCAGGACATAATACTTTTGATTATTGCAAACCAGACCCTAGACATCTAACTAATATCATAGAAATTCTTAATGGCGATTTGAAAAAAACATTAATGATTGGTGACAGTGAAACTGATGCAAATGCTGCTAAAGCAGCATCTATACCTGTAATTTTATTAGAAAATGGTTATACAGAAAAAAATACTAATGAAATTTACCATGATCATTTAATAAAAGACTTCATTGGTGTTGAAAAAATCATTTCCACATATTTAAAGATTGATTAAATTTTTTTTCTTATTATTACTTAAGTCAAAAAAATTAAGGAGATATTTTGATTTCATATAAAATAAAAGTTTATCCATCAAAAATTCACTTACCTAAAAAGAAACAATTGGCATGGAAAATAGCTGAGATATCATCTGATAATGCAAAATTAGATAAAAATTCGGTTGAGATGGTTATCAATAGAATAATTGACAATGCTTCAGTAGCTATTGCATCATTAAATAGAAAGGCCGTTATCACTTCAAGAGAAATGGCTTTAAGGCATTCAAGAAAAAATGGTTCAACTTTATTTGGAATAGATTCTAAAAAAAAATTTGATTGTGAATGGGCTGCTTGGTCAAATGGAACTGCTGTAAGAGAACTTGATTTTCATGATACTTTTTTAGCTGCTGATTACAGTCATCCTGGAGATAACATTCCACCTCTTTTAAGCGTTGCACAACAAAGTAGAAAAAGTGGATTAGATCTTTTAAAAGGAATTATCACTGCTTATGAGGTTCAAGTTAATTTAGTTAAAGGTATCTGTCTTCATAAACATAGAATTGACCATATAGCTCATTTGGGGCCAAGTGTTGCGGCAGGTTTGGGAACAATGCTAAAATTAAATACAGAAACAATATATCAAGCTGTTCAACAAGCTTTGCACACAACTATATCAACAAGACAATCTCGAAAAGGTGCTATCTCTAGCTGGAAAGCTTTTGCACCAGCACATGCGGGTAAACTTGCAATTGAAGCTGTTGATAGAGCTATGCGTGGTGAAGGAGCACCTAGTCCTATTTACGAAGGTGAAGACAGTGTTATAGCAAGAATATTAGATGGCAAAAAAGCTTTATATAATGTGCCTCTACCAAAAAAAAATGAAATTAAAAAAGCTATTTTAGAAACTTATACTAAAGAATATTCTGCTGAGTACCAGGCACAAGCCCTAATAGATATTGCAAAAAAATTAAATAAAAAAATAACTAATCTCAATCAAATCAAAAAAATTGATTTATATACAAGTCATCATACACATTATGTAATTGGAACAGGTGCAAATGACCCACAAAAAATGGATCCTAACGCCAGTAGAGAAACTTTAGACCACTCTATTATGTATATTTTTGCCGTAGCTTTAGAGGATGCAGATTGGCATCATGTTAAATCTTACACTAAAAAAAGAGCTAATAAAAAAAGTACTATTAAGATTTGGAAATCAATTACAACTCATGAGGATAAGAAATGGACTAAGAAATATCATGATCCCAATCCAAAAAAAAAATCTTTTGGTGGTAGAGTTATAGTTACTATGAATAATGGTAAAAAAATAATTGAACAGCTTGATAGGGCTGATGCACATCCTTATGGAGCTCGTCCATTTAAAAGGCAAAACTATATTCAAAAATTTTTAACACTTACAAATGGTATTCTAGATAGAAAAGAAAGCTTAAGATTTTTAAAAACTGTTCAAAACCTAAAAAACTTAAAACCTGGAGAATTAAATAAATTGAATATTCAAGTAAAAAGAAGTCAAATAAAGAAAAATATAAAAAAAGGAATTTTTTAGTGCACTTTATAGATAAAGAGCCCAGTCAAAAAAGAGCAGATTTTGTAAATAAGTTAAAAACAAATAAAATCCTTAGAGTTCCTGGTGCATACAACCCTTTAACTGCAAAATTAATTGAAGAAATTGGTTATGACGCGGTTTATGTATCTGGCGGTGTTATGGCAAATGACTTGGGATTTCCTGATATTGGATTAACAACTTTACAAGATGTAAGTACAAGATCTTATTTGATTTCCAGAGTTACAAGTCTACCAACAATTGTAGATATAGACACGGGCTTTAAGTCTTGTAGTGAAACGATCAAAACATTTGAAGAGTTTGGAATAACTGCAGTTCATTTAGAAGATCAAGTAGAACGTAAAAGATGTGGTCATCTTGATAACAAAGAATTAATTTCGACTGAAGAAATGATCAAAAAAATTAAAGAATGTGTTGCAGCTAAACACGATGAAAATTTTAAAATTATAGCAAGATCTGATGCTAAAGGTGTTGAGGGTATAGATAAAATGATTGATAGATGTAAGGCTTATATAGATGCCGGGGCAGAGATTATTTTTCCTGAAGCTCTACATGATGAAAAAGATTTTGAAAAAGTTAGAAAAGAACTGCAATGCTATTTACTTGCTAATATGACTGAATTTGGAAAATCTAAACTATTTAATTACAAAGAATTAGAAAATTTTGGCTATAATATTGTAATATATCCAGTAACCACTCAAAGATTGGCAATGAAAAGTGTGGAAGATGGGCTAAGAGACATTTATGCAAATGGACATCAAAACAATATTATTGATAAAATGCAGACTAGAAAAAGATTATATGAGTTAGTTGAATATGAAAAGTATAACTCTCTAGATGAAAAAATTTATAATTTTAGTACAGAAGGACACGAGTAATGAGTGATGATATTAAAAAAGGTTTATTAGGAATTATAGTTGATGAAACTGAAGTTTCAAAGGTAATGCCAGAAATTAATTCACTAACCTATAGAGGTTATGCTGCTCAAGATTTGTGTGAGGCTTGTAAATTTGAAGAAGTCGCATATTTAATATTAAATAAAGATCTTCCAAACTCTATTGAACTTAAAAAATTTGAAAAAGAAGAACAAAACAATAGAGAATTATCAAAAAATTTATACGAAATAATAAAACATATGCCAAAAAAATCACATCCAATGGATGTTGCTAGAACAGCTGTGAGTGTAATGGGTCTTGAAGACAAAGAAACATCAGACAATTCACCAGAAGCTAACATGAGAAAAGCGTTGAGAATTTTTGCAAAAACTCCCACTGCTTTAGCAGCTTTTTATAGGGTCAGAAATGGTAAAAAAATAATTAAACCTAAAAAATCATTCTCATTTGCAGAAAATTTTTTTTATATGTGTTTTGGAAAGGTTCCACAAAAAGAAATTGTAAAAGCTTTTGATGTTTCTTTAATTTTATACGCTGAACACAGTTTTAATGTTTCAACATTTACGGCTAGAACCATTACCAGTAGTTTATCAGATATTCATGGTGCTATTACAGGTGCTATAGCAAGTTTAAAGGGACCCTTACATGGTGGTGCTAATGAAGAAGTTATGCACATGATGAAAAAAATTAAAAAACCTGAAAATGCAATGAAATGGATTAATGATGCTTTAGATAATAAAGATGTTGTTATGGGGTTTGGGCATAGAGTTTATAAAAGTGGTGATTCAAGAGTTCCAACTATGAGAGAATATTTTAGGAGAGTTGCTAAAGTTAAAAAAGATAAAACTTTTGAAAAAATATATGACATTGTTGAAAAAGTTATGATTAAAAGAAAAAATATTCACCCGAATGTAGATTACCCTACTGGACCCACCTATCATTTAATGGGTTTTGATACTGATTTTTTTACACCAATATTTGTGATATCTAGAATTACTGGATGGTCAGCTCACATTATGGAGCAACATGCCGCCAATAAACTAATTAGGCCACTTGCTAGCTATAAAGGTAGTAAACACAGAAAAGTAATTCAATTAAATCAAAGATAATTTTTAAAATTAACTAAAGGCTTCTGTCCAAGTTCCTTGTGTGGATGCTTTAGAATATTCTGTTGCACGACCTTCAAAAAAGTTCATGTGTTCAACCGCATTCAACATAGTATCTAGCCATGTAAGTGGATTTTTATCTACTTTATAAATTGGATCCAGTCCCAATTGTGAAAGTCTTCTATTGGCAATAAATCTTATGTAAAGTTTTACATCTTGAGCAGTAAGACCTTCCATTGGGCCCATTTCAAAAGCTAAATTAATAAAAGCATCTTCGTGCTCTATAATTGTTCTACAAGCTTTATAAAGTTCTTTTTTTAATTCAGGATTCCAGATTTCAGGGTTCTCATGAATGAACTCTTTAAACAGTCTAATCATAGAATTACAGTGAAGAGTTTCATCTCTTACAGACCATGTAACAATCTGACCCATACCTTTCATTTTATTATGCCTTGGAAAGTTAAGTAAGATTGCAAAACTTGCAAATAATTGTAAGCCTTCAGTGAATGCACTAAATACAGCAACTGTTAATGCTATATCTTTTTTTGATTTCATGTCAAAATTTTGCATATAATCATATTTATCTTTCATTTCTTTGTATTTCATGAAAGCTGAGTATTCGGACTCTGGCATTCCGATAGTATCAAGTAGGTGTGAGTATGCAGCTATATGAACTGTTTCCATTGAAGCAAAAGCTGTCATCATCATTAATACTTCTGTTGGTTTGAATACAGTTGTATAATGTCTTAAATAACAATTTTGAACTTCAACATCGGCTTGTGTAAAAAATCTAAAAATTTGAGTTAATAAATTTTTCTCTGATTGTGTTAAGTTTTTTTGCCAGTCTCTAACATCATCACCAAGTGGAACTTCTTCTGGTAGCCAGTGAATTCTTTGTTGCGTTAACCAAGCATCATAACACCATGGATATCTAAATGGTTTATAAACTGGATTTTCAACTAATAATCCCATTTTTTGTGGTTGGATAATTTCTTTTTTTTTGGATTTAACAATATCCGATTTAATTTTTTCTACTACTGGCAAGATAAACACTCCTCATATTCTGGTTGTTCGCTTGTTTGTTTTTTTGATTTATAAACGTTAGCTGTGACATCTGTTGAATTTGCATCATTAATATTCTCAGCTCGTTGGATTGATTTTGATCTACAATAGTAAAGACTCTTTAAACCTTTTTTCCATGCATCAAAATGAATTTGGTGGAGCTCTCTTTTGTGCACATCAGCTGCTAAAAATAAGTTAACTGATTGAGCTTGAGAGATATAAGGAGTCCTATCTCCACTTAATTCTATAATCCATTTTTGATCTAGTTCAAATGCTGTTTTAAATACATCTTTTTCTAAATCAGTTAAAAAATCTAACTGAGAAACAGAACCTTCATTAGTTGTTATTCCAGACCATACTTCGTCAGTATTTTTTCCATGTTTTTCCAATAGTTCTACTAAATATCTATTTCTAACATTGTATGATCCTGATAAAGTTTTGTGTGTGTAACTATTGGCTGCAACTGGTTCTACTCCCGGTGAAGCTCCACCACAAATAATGGAAATAGAAGCTGTTGGTGCAATAGCAGTTTTATTTGAAAATCTTTCATTAAAACCATAGTCAGCAGCATCAGGGCAAGCACCTCTTTCATCTGCCAAATCTTTAGATGATTGGTCAACTTGTTCTTGAATATGTTTAAATATTTTTTTATTCCAGACTTTGCTCATCACGGACTCCAATGGAATTTTGTTTTTTTGTAAATAGGAATGAAAGCCCATCACACCAAGGCCAACACTTCGTTCTTTTTCAGCAGAATATTTTGCATCAGCAAATTGATCCGGTGCTCTATTAATAAAATCAGATAATACGTTATCTAAGAATCTCATAATATCAGGTACCATCATCTTGTCGTCCTTCCACTCATCATACTTTTCTAAATTTAAAGAAGATAAACAACAAACTGCCGTTCTATCTCTTCCATCCTTGTCTATACCTGTTGGTAAAGTTATTTCACTACAAAGATTAGAAGTTTTAACAGTTAAATTTGCAAGTTTATGATGTTGTGGAATTTGTCTATTAACAGTATCAATAAAAATTATATAAGGTTCACCAGTCTCGATTCTTGCGGTTAATAACCTTATCCATAAATTTCTCGCAGAAATAGTTTGTTGTACTGTGCCGTCTGCTGGACTTTTTAATGCCCACTGCTCATCAGTTTCGACAGCTCTCATAAATGCATCTGATATAAGAACTCCATGATGGAGGTTCAATGATTTTCTATTCGGGTCTCCACCTGTTGGTCTTCTCATTTCAATAAATTCTTCTATTTCAGGATGATCAATTGGAAGATAACATGCGGCAGAACCTCTTCTTAATGAACCTTGGCTAATTGCCATTGTTAATGAATCCATCACTTTAATAAATGGAATTATGCCAGATGTTTTTCCAACTTTACCAATTTTTTCTCCAATAGATCTAAGGTTACCCCAGTAACTTCCAATACCACCACCCTTTGCAGCTAACCAAACATTTTCACTCCAAAGGTCAAGTATTCCCCCTAAGCTGTCAGAAGCTTCATTTAAAAAACATGAAATTGGTAACCCTCTTTTTGTTCCACCGTTTGACAAAACAGGAGTTGCTGGCATAAACCATAAATTGCTTATGTAATTATAAATTCTTTGAGCATGTAAATTGTCATCTGCATATGTGCTTGCAACACGAGCAAATAAATCTTGAAAGGATTCGTTGTGACCTAAATACCTATCTTTTAAAGTTGCTTTTCCAAAGTCAGTTAGGTTTGCGTCTCTAGATCTATCAATCTTTATTATAATACCTTTCTCATTTTGAAATAATTCATTGTCATTACTTAAAGAGAATAGATCTGGTCTTTTCTCTTTAGTAACTTCATTACTATTTGGGCTATACTCAGAGACAGCTTTCTTAAGGGCTTGTGATAGAATTTTGTTCATATTTATTATTTTGTTAAATTTATTTACATAAAACAACTACATGTTGTATGTAATTAGTACTGATACACTATATAAATTATAAATCAAGAGAACATATATAGAACATCTAAAATAAAAATCAATAAAAAAATTAAAATAAAGTAAGAAACATAAGTAATGAATAAAGAAATAAAAATAGATCCCTACGGTTTTAGAGAATATGACGCCAGATGGCTATACCAAAAAGATATAAATAAAGCAGGAATAGTAAATCTCGGTAAAGGTTTGGGGACTCAAATAATAAAACATACAAAAAAAAATAACCCTAGAGTAATAGTTGGTCATGATTACAGGTCTTACAGTGAAGAAATAAAAGCTGCTTTAAAAAAAGGGTTAATTTCAACTGGATGCAACATCGAAGATATTGGTTTATCACTATCACCTACTGTTTATTTTGCACAATTCAATTTAGATGCTGATGCTGTTGCAATGGTAACGGCAAGTCACAATGAAAATGGTTGGACCGGTGTTAAAATGGGTATTAAGAAAGGTTTAACTCATGCACCAGAAGAAATGAAAGAATTAAAAGATATTACATTAAATAAAAAATTTGTTGAAGGACATGGAAATGAAAAACAAATAATAGGTTTTCAAAAAGTTTATAAAGATGACTTAATTAATAAAAATAAAATTAATAAAAAAATTAAAGCAATTGTAGCATGTGGAAATGGAACAGCTGGCATATTTGCTCCTGAAATTTTGCGAGGAATTGGTTGTGAAGTTATTGAGCTTGATTGCGAATTAGATTGGACTTTTCCAAAATATAATCCAAACCCTGAAGATTTAGAAATGCTTCATGCTATAAGTAAAGCAGTAAAAGATAATGATGCAGATATTGGTTTTGGTTTTGATGGTGATGGAGATAGAGTCGGTGTTATTGACAACAAAGGTAATGAAATTTTTTCTGACAAAATTGGATTACTGATTGCGCGAAATTTATCCTCAAAACATAAAAATTCAAAATTCATAGTAGATGTCAAATCAACTGGTTTATATTCAAATGATAAAGTTCTTAAAGAAAATAATTGTGAAACTATTTACTGGAAGACAGGACATTCACACATAAAAAGAAAAGTTAATACAGAAAAAGCTTTAGCTGGCTTTGAAAAAAGTGGTCATTTTTTCTTTAATAAACCATTAGGTTTTGGTTATGATGATGGAATTAATTCAGCAATTCAAGTTTGTCATTTATTAGTTAATCAAAATAAAACGATGAATGAAATTATGAAAGAATTACCAAATACTTTTCAAACACCTACTATGGCTCCTTTTTGCAAAGATGAAGAAAAGTATCAAGTAGTTGAAGATTTAGTAAAACAAGTTACAGAAATTAAAAATAATAAAGGTAAGATTGATGATCAAGAAATCGTAGAAATTTTAACTGTAAATGGAATTAGATTTTCTTTTAGTGATGGGTCATGGGGATTAATCAGAGCCTCATCAAACAAACCTTCATTAGTAGTTGTCACTGAAAGCCCAACTTCAGATGAAAGAAAGAAAAAAATATTTAATTTTATTGATGATTTGCTCCAAAAAACAGGAAAGATTGGTGAATACGATCAAAAAATTTAAAATCCTATTAATTTTTATCTTATTTTTTTTCTCTAAAAGTATGGCTTTTAGTCCTGAACAAGAGAAGGAAATGTATATAGGGTGCTACGGAAACTCTAAGCAATATCTTGGTGCTGATGGAGCAAAAAAGTACTGCTTATGCACGATTAATAAACTTAGTGAGAAATATTCTAATGAAGAAATAAATCTGATATTTAAAAAAAAACCTGAAGAAATAATGAAAGCTACCAAATTTGCAACAATTCACTGTGAAAAAAAATAATACTATAATATCTGAAAAACTATTCTACGCTCCTATAAAAAAATTAGTTAGATCTTAATTGGAGTTAGTTAGACTTGGTCCAATATCCATATACACACCTTGTTCCACTTCTAGAACAATCGTAGGTGTCATGAAGAACTCCATCTTTAACAACTGTAATGTGTTTTGAGCAAGATAGTATTAAAGTACCACTTGGTAATTCGTCTTTTTTTAAGTGAACTTTACAACCTTGTCCTATAAACATTGTGGGCGTCCAATTCCAACCTAATTGTTGTAAATATTTTTTAAGAACTACTCTATGTGTTCCTGTTCTTGGACTATCATTTTTTTGTTTTAAACTTCTAGCTAGCTTTGTTTTTGAAGTAGTTCTAAATACTTCATTTGCTTGGTATAAATCATCATAAACTTTTTGATAAGATAAACCTGTAACAATAGCTATCGATCGAACTACACAGTCCCCTGTTATACCTTTATAGCCAGCAAGTGCTCTACCACCATCATCTAATTTAAATTCTAAATTACTTCTAGAGAATAATCTCTTAAAAAACATCAAGTTATATTTCTGAGGAAGCTTTATAACGTTCATAAATTAATCTACTTTTTACACCTAAATTTAAAAATGGTTGAGGTGGCAACCAAGTAGGTTGATTTCTACTTTCAATAATTTCTATCTCAGAACTGTTTTCTTCGGAGGCCTTAATGGCAATTTGTTCTCCAAATAAAGTACCAACACCAATACCAGATCCATTGTAACAACCAGCAACAAAAATATTTTCATCTATTTTGTCAAAAATTTGAGAACTATTTCTAGTTCTGGAAACAACTCCAGACCATGTTGATTTAATTATATCCTCCGGAAGTTCAGGAAATCTTTTCTTGATTCCTATTTTTTGATTGATAGATCTTTTTTTAAGTTCTTCATCCGACATTTTAAAAGGATCATGAATCTCTGCAGTATTTCTAATTAAAATTCTTCTATCTTTAGTCATTCTAACGGTAGCTCCCATTGGCCTTACTGGTAAAACTCCCCACTCTTTTGGCTTTCCAATAGATTTAAATTCATTATTAGATAAAGGTTTTGTCATACTTGCAGTTAATGTAATTGGAAAATTATAATTAGTTTTAATACCTAGTGATTTTAAAAAAGCATTAGTGCAGAAAATAATTTTTTTTGTAACTATATTTGTATTTTTAAATTTACAATAAATAGTGTCTTTATTTTTTTTCCATTCTAATAAGGATGAGTTTTCATATAATTGGACATTGTTTGGTAAGGTATTAATCATTGCTCTACATAACTTTCCAGGATGAAGTAAAATTCCTCCTTTTGTATAAAGAGCGGTATTATAAAAGCTTGTTCCTAATTTTTTCTTTAACTCATCATTTGATAGTAAATCATATTCAAATCCTAGCTTAGAAAGAGTTTTCGAAAAATTTATCAGGATTTTTTTATCTTCAATTCTAGAGGAAGCAAAATATTTTCCGGTATCATTCCAGTCACAATCAACTTGATATTCTTTGATAAATCTTTTTATAGTATCAATTCCTAATTTATAAATATCAGCTTTTTTTTTATAATTTGCTAATTCTTTATTTGATGTAAAACCATCATTTAGTGTGGTATCAACTAGATATCCTGAATTTCTACCACTTGCACCTTCACCAGCTAATTGGGCATCAACTAAGATTATTTTTTGCTCTGGGTGTATTTGAGCTAATTTTCTTGCTGCAGACAAACCGGTGTATCCAGCACCAACAATCATCCATTCACAATCTTCATTTGATGTAAGAGTTTTAATATTTGACCTTAGATTAAGATCATTTATCCAACTACAACTTCTATCATTAAATACTTCCATGAAGTTAGATTATGATAATTGTTCGATGTTTAAAAGATTTTAATCTAGCTCAAATTCTTTATTGTAGTCTTTTTTTAACAGTGGATCTTGTTTTTTTTTATCTAAGTAGCAGTTGCCGATTATCAATTTATCTAACCCAGTACCCATAAAGCAATTAAATGCATCTGTAGGAGTATTTACAATAGGTTCGCCTCTTACATTAAATGAAGTATTTACAAGTACTGGGCAATTTGTTTTTTCTTTAAACTTTTTTATAAGTTTGAAATATTTTGGATTAGTTTCTTCGTGAACAGTTTGAATTCTAGCTGAATAATCAACATGCGTTACGGCTGGAATTTCTGATCTTTTAATATTAAGTTTATCTATACCAAACAATTTTTTTTGATCTTCAGTCATCTCAATATTTTTTTTTGAAGAAGTATTTGCAACCATTAACATATAGGGACTATCAACTTTTATCTCAAACCATTCAGTTAAATCTTCCCTAAGAATAGATGGAGCAAAGGGTCTAAAGCTTTCTCTATATTTAACTTTTAAATTTAAATTCTTTTGCATTTTTGAAGATCTGGCATCACCAAGAATTGATCTTGCTCCTAATGCTCTAGGTCCAAATTCCATTCTACCCTGGAACCATCCAATAGCGTTACCATTAGCTAAACTTTCTGCAGTTTTATTCAATAAATTATCTTCATCAATGGTCTCAAAAACTGCTCCTGCTTTAGTTAGGTCATCCTCTATTTCATTTTGACTGTATTCAGGACCCAAATAAGATCCTTGCATATCATCTTTGGGGTTAACAATTCTTGGGTTTCCTTGTTCTATATGCCATAGAGCTAAAGCGGCACCTAATGATCCTCCCGCATCGCCTGCTGCTGGCTGTACCCAAATATTATCAAAAATTTTTTCTTTAAGAATTTTTCCATTAGCTACACAATTCAAAGCAACTCCTCCTGCTAAACAAAGATTATTTAAATTAAATTCTTTTTTTAAAGATTTAGCTAATCTTATCATAATATCTTCTGTAACTTTCTGAATTGAAGCTGCTATATCCATATGAAAATCAGTCAATTTTTCTTTTTTTGCATCTCTTGGGTTTTGACCAAATAAATCATGAAATTTATTATTTGTCATTGTAAGGCCTGTTGCATAGTTAAAATAGTCTTGATCTAATCTAAATGTTCCATCGTCCTTGATATCAATTAAATTATTAATTATTTTTTCTACATAAATTGGTTTGCCATATGGAGCTAGTCCCATAAGTTTATATTCACCGCTATTAACTTTAAAACCTGTGTAATAAGTAAAAGCTGAATAAAGAAGCCCTAAAGAGTGAGGAAAATGAATTTCCTTTTTTATTTCTAAATTATTTCCATTTCCTATAGCTACAGTAGTTGTTGCCCACTCACCTACTCCATCTGCAGTTAAAACAATTGCTTCTTTGAAGGGTGATGGAAAAAACGCACTTGCAGCGTGACTTAAGTGATGATCTGAAAAAAAAATTTTACTTTCATCTGTAAATTTATCATCGTGGTTTTTGAGTTCATTTAATAGCATTTTTTTTTGGAATAACTTATCTTTAAGCCAAATAGGCATTGCCATGCAAAAAGATTTAAAACCTTTTGGAGCAAAGGCTACATAAGTTTCTAACAATCTTTCAAATTTTAAAAAAGGTTTTTCAAAAAAAATTATTTGATCAACTGCACTTAATTTTAAATTTGAATAATTCAAAACAAACTCGATTGCATTAAATGGATAACTAGGATCATGTTTTATTCTTGTGAATCTCTCTTCTTGAGCTGCTGCAATAATTTTTCCATCAATTACTATTGTAGCAGCACTATCATGATAGAATGCTGAGATTCCAAGTATAGATTTCATGTTAAAAAATTGTATATATAAAAGGAGCTATTGCAGAACCTTGACTTAAAATTATTAACCCACCGAAGAGAACAAGAACCAATAATATTGGTAATAGCCAATATTTTTTTCTAACTCTTAAAAATTCTAAAAATTCTTTTAAAAAACTCATAATTAAAATTGATTTTTCATCATACTTTTAATTTCAGATTTATCAATCCAATAAGATCTATTTTTATTTTTTTTAAGATTTAAAATATCTT
>CAJQTO010000006.1 GCA_905620465.1 uncultured Candidatus Pelagibacter sp.
TTAAATCCTTTTAATTTAGTTTTAGATATAAATTTAAAAAAAATTGACTTAAAAAAATTATTTAATAATTCTATTTTATTTGAATTCATTAAATCTGGAAAATTATTTCATGATAATTTGAATGTTGTTATTTCTTTACAATCACCCAATATTTCGAATAACAAAATTCTCGATAGTTTAAAAATGAATTTAAATGCTATAAATGGTGAAATTAATTTTAATAAGTCTTATATTTTGAGTAATAAAATTGGATTATTAGAATCTCAAAATAATCAACTAATTTTAGATAAAGATAATTTAATATTTAATGGAAATTTTAATTTGGATATAAAAAATTCAAATTATTTTTTTTCTTTTTTTCAAACCCCAAAAGAATATAGAAAACCTATTAAAAACATATCTTTTAATCTAAGTTTTAATTTTTTAGAAAACACACTTAATGTAAATAATTTTAAAATTGACAATAAGAAACCAAGTGATGAGCTGGTTAATGTATTAAATAATTTTAATTTAAATGACGATCAACAAATTGGAAATTTAATTATATTTAAAAAGTTTGTAAATAATATTTTTAGCACTTATGATGGATAAATCATCTTTGCTGGATCAACTATACGTTCGTAATCTTTTTCTTTAATAAGACCAGTTTTTAGAGTTTCATATTTTAAAGTAGTATTATTTTTTAAAGCCATTTTTGCGATTTTTGCAGCATTATCATATCCTATATGTGGAGCTAGAGCTGTGACTAGCATTAAAGAATTATCAAGGTGTTCTTTAATTTTTTTTTTATTAGCTTTAATTCCTTTTACACAATACTGAGCAAAATTTTTTGTACTATCAGCCATAAGATCAATGGACTGTAAAATATTATGTGCAATCACAGGCTTAAAAACATTAAGCTCAAAGTGCCCATGAGACCCAGCTAATGTAATTCCAGTATGATTTCCAATAACCTTAACACAAACCATTGTTACGGCCTCACATTGTGTTGGGTTTACTTTTCCGGGCATTATTGATGAACCAGGCTCATTTTCAGGCAATATTAGTTCTCCATATCCAGCCCTAGGTCCTGAACCAAGGAATCTTATATCATTTGATATTTTCATTAAGGCTACAGCGCAAGTATTTAATGTTCCTGAAAAATTTACTATGGAATCATGAGCTGCTAGCTCTGCAAACTTATTCTGTGCAGGTTTAAATGGAATTTTTGTATATTTTGCAATTTCTTTAACTATTTTTTTATCAAAACCTTTTCTTGAATTAATTCCTGTTCCGACAGCAGTTCCACCTTGTGCAAGAAAGTATATTTCTTTAAGAGCATATTCTATTCTCTCAATACATTTTTTTAATTGAACTTGATAACCTGAGAATTCCTGCCCCAAAGATAAAGGTGTTGCATCTTGTAAATGAGTTCTTCCAACTTTAATAATATTTCTAAATTCCTTGGATTTTTTATTTAATTCTTTTTCTAAAATTTTTATGTTAGGCAAAAGTTTATTAATAGTTTCTTGAGCCACGGATATATGCATAGCTGTTGGAAAAACATCATTTGTAGATTGAGATTTATTTACATGGTCATTTGGATGTACTGGCTTTTTTGAACCTTTTTTTCCATTCATCATTTCAATTGCTCTATTAGCAATCACCTCATTAACATTCATGTTAGTTTGGGTGCCTGAACCAGTCTGCCAAACTTTTAATGGAAAATTTTCATCGAGTTTTCCTTTAATCACTTCTTCAGAGGCTTTAATTATTGAATTAGTTATTTTTTTTTCAATTTGCTTTTCTTTAAAATGTACTATTGCAGCTGACCTCTTAATAATTGCAATAGATTTTATTATTGAAATATTTACTAAAATTTTTCCAATATTAAAAAATTTATTAGATCTTTGCGTTGATGCGCCCCAGTATTTATCATCTGGTACATTGACACTTCCTATACTGTCGAATTCTTTTCTTAATTTCATTGATTAATATGTATTTAATAATTTATTATACTTATACATTAAATTTTAAAAACTTACAGGAGCTAAATGTCAAATTTTAAAAAAGTAAAAACTTTTATGGAAACCTTTGGTCAAGAGGTAAAAAATCAGCCCTCTTTTAGTACTGAAAAGGTTAATAAACTTAGATATGATTTGATTAAAGAAGAATTAGAGGAGCTAAAACTAGCATTAGATAATAAAGACCTTTTAGAGGTTGCTGATGCTTTAACAGATATATTGTATGTAACGTACGGAGCAGGACATGCTTTTGGAGTTGATCTTGATAAATGTTTTGAAGAAGTTCAAAACTCAAACATGAGTAAGTTAGATGAAAATGGTAAACCAATTTATAATGAGTCTGGAAAAGTTATGAAGGGTCCAAAATATTTTAAACCAGACTTAACAAAGTTTGTTAATTAATAAATGTCGGTGAAAAAAATTTCATAATTCTTATTTTGCAACACAATTGACCTAACAAAACGTAGAAATTTCAACAAAACTACAACCTATCTACGACCTTTGATTTTGTGCTAGGATATTGTTTTATGAATAAGCTAAGAAGAAAATTTTAAATTAAAAATAATGACTACATTAGAAGATTTTTTAAAACTGAATAAAAATAGAAAAGTTTTGACTATTTCAAAAGATCAAAGTGTAATACAGGCACTTATTTTAATGTCAGAAAATAATATAGGTGCAATCATTATCGTTGATAATAATGATTTTCCTATAGGTATATTTTCAGAAAGAGATTATGCAAGGAAGATTATTTTAAAAGGCAAGAGTAGCAAAAACATATTATTAGATGAAGTTATGACTAAAGAATTAATCACTGTTACTAGAGAATATAAAATTGAGCAGTGTATGGAAATAATGAATGAAAAAAGAATTAGACATCTTCCAGTGCTAGAAAACAAAAAAATTGTTGGAATTATTTCAATCCGCGATGTTTTAAAAATTATAATGGAAGAACAAAAAGAGCTTATAGATCACTTACAAAAATTTATAACTAGTTAATCACCGATGAATTAGAAAAGTGTGGAGGAGCGTTCTGTTACCCGGTGCCCCAGACCGTGCTTCTATAATCCTTATTTTACAACAGAGTTGCAATACTGAAAGCCAGAAAATTACCTAAAATTCCGCCACTA
>CAJQTO010000007.1 GCA_905620465.1 uncultured Candidatus Pelagibacter sp.
AACAAAAAGAATTAGATAAGAAACAAGGAAGATTTTTTGATGATCAACCTGATGTAAGTGATGATTTTCAATTCCATTTAATTTATTTTTTAGACAATAAAACTAAAGATAAGGAAAGAGATATATCTGGTTATATTGAGAAACAAATGAAAAAAGCTGATGATGCTTTTTTTAAAATGACTAAAAACAAACAAAGGTTTAAGTTTGATTATAGAGAAGATGGAAAACTAGATGTGACTTTCGTTAGAATGGATAGAAAAGCAAGAAGTGGTGGATGGAATGTAAATTATCCAGATTATTATTTAACAAAAAATGGTTTTAATAACCCTAAAAAAATGTATTTATCTTTTACCGACTCTGCTAGCGGAGATGGGGGACAAATGGGCCCACATCATGGATATATTTTTATAGGTAAGGCGGGCTCTCAGTATCCCCAAATTATAATTCATGAAATGCTGCACGGTTTAGGTTTTGCTATGCCTTGCACAAAAGGAGTAAAAGATGGAGCCCACATGGGTTCTGGAATTTTAGCACGGGGTGGAGGATTACAACTTCCAAAAGCACTTTATGGTCATGATGATTCGACATGTCCAGATTTAAAAGACTCTGTTTATTTAACCCCAACATCAGACAACCCTTTTGACCCTCTACCTATTGCATGTGCTTTAGGACAAATAAAAAGAGGTAGTCCTCCAGGTAATTTTGAAATTCCTGCTAGATACACTCATAAAAAACTACTCAAAGGTAGAAAGAATGAGTGGTGTACATATAATCTCCATACCTATGCTAAAGATGATTGGTTTAAAAAGTGGAAAAAATAAAAGGATTTGAAATTTCAGCACATGACAAATCTAAAAGAATAGTTAATATTCAAATTGAAGATGAGATTTTAGATAAATTAATATTTCCATTTAATAAGTTTGATATTACTGCTCTTGAATATAAACCTTTTACAAGATTCACTATTGCAAAAAGTTTAGATGCTTTAACTGATAATAAATTAAGTGTTTTAATGAATTCAATTATTAGAGATAGAAATACAGGCTGCTTTATTATCGGACCAAGAAATATTAATTCAAAAATTAATGATATTTTCTTAGTTAAATTGTCCACAGCAATTGCACACTTAATTGGTAAGCCCAATCACGATTCCATGACTGGAAAATATTATGCACGATTTTATGTTAAACACGAAGATAAGAGCGACTCTTATTTAAGAAAAGCTTATATAAATATGGATCTACATACTGATGGTACGTATGTTAAAGAAACTACGGATTGGTTATTGATGACTAAAATCGAAGAAAAAAATGTTGAGGGTGGCGAAACTACAATGCTACATCTTGATGATTGGGAACACTGTAAAAATTTATTTTTAAACCCTATAGGAAGACAAAATTTTACCTGGAGCTCACCAAAAAGTAAGAATATAGATTATAAAGTAGAACACTCTATATTTTTAGAAGATGAAAAAGGAAGAGCTCAAATATCTTATATAGATCAATTTCCAGAACCTAAAAATATGGAACAAGGCATATTTCTGCAAAACCTTTCTGATGGACTCGAAGAAAGTAAAAATAAATTAGTGGTTAAACTTCCCGAGAGCTCTTCAATTATTGCCAATAACTATTTTTGGCTTCATGGTAGAAGACCATTTAAAGAAAACAAAAATTTAAGTAGGGAACTTCTTAGAATCAGAGGTAGTTTTTTTATATAATATTCACTTATTTTGGAATTTTTAGAAATATCAAAGGTTGTAATTAAGGTTTAGAAGAAAAATTGAAAATTAACCGCTATTTATATGATCTTTTATGGTGATAAAAATACAACAATTTTAAATAAATGTTTTTTTAATGATAAATAATGTGAAATATTTTCACAATTAACTATAAGGTTCACATATTAATATTAATAACAATAATAAATAAAGGGCATAAAATGAAAAAATTAACACTCGCAATATTCTTAGTGCTAGCCTCATTTTCTATCGTTTCTGCAGAAATTGGTTTGAAAGTTGGTTTTACAGCACAATTAGGAGAATTTGAAACAAGTGGTACAGAAAGTGAAAACGGCGAAGTTAGTGCTGTTCAAAAAGAACAAGGATTTGTTGGACTAGGTTCATACTTCATCGAACAAAATCTTGGTATTTTACCTGGACCATTATCAAGAATAAACATAGGTTATTCTCATGTACCGCATGAATTAAAATCTGGTACTAAAAGTAATCAAAGATTTGACAGAGGAGCAAAAGCAGCAGTTGAACTTGATGCAGGTGTAACTAACGCTATTAGTGCTGACATAAGTAATTATGACACTCTATACGTTTCAGTTAATATTTTTGACTGGTTGTATGTAAAAGCTGGTACAGTTGACTTAGATGTAAAAACTACTGAAGATCTTGAAACAGGATCAGCGTATCCGAATACAAGCTTATCAGGAGATATTTTAGGTGTTGGTCTTCATCATCAATCTGAAAGTGGTTTCTTTGGAAGACTAGAATACCTAGATACTTCTATTGGCGGAACGACTTTAACTTCTACAACTAATGCAGACAATACAGTTACACTTAAAGACTTAAATGGTGAAACTTTGTCTATATCTTTTGGAAAAGCATTCTAATTAAAACTTAGAAAAAAATAAAATTTAAACCCCCTTTCTAGGGGGTTTTTTTTTGCCAAAAATTTAAAGATTTACTGATATAGTCACTTAATGAAATTAGGTTTTATAGGGACTGGAAAAATAGCATCATCAGTAATTACAGGTATATGTACTTCTAAAATATCCTTTACCAAAATATTAATTTCTCCAAGAAATAAATTTACTGCTCAAAAATTAAAAAAAAAATTTAAAAAAGTAATTATAGCTAAAAATAATCAGCAAATAATCAATACATGTAATTGGGTTTTTTTAGCAGTTGTTCCAACTGTTGGAGAAAAGATTATTAAAGAGCTAAAGTTTAGATCAAACCAAACTATAATTAGTTTTATATCAACTATTACATTGGCACAGTTAAAAAATGCAATTAAAGTTAAAGCTAAAGTTATACGAGCCATACCACTACCGCCGATATCTTTAAAAAAAGGACC
>CAJQTO010000008.1 GCA_905620465.1 uncultured Candidatus Pelagibacter sp.
GATTCTAAAGAACCATATATCGAGATAGTTTCAATCCCAGAAAATTCTATGTTTATTGCCAAGAACTCAAAAACTTATGAAGAAGAAAAGCAAATTGCTGCAAAAGCTCCAGTAGAAACCATAAGCATCAATAACATTAATAATAATAATAATAAAACGAAGATTAAAAAAGAGAAAAAATTTTCTTATATAATTAAAATTGGTGACTTTTATTTTAATAAAACTGCATTAATAATGACAAAAAGAATCAAATATGAAACTACTATTAGAGATCCAAAAATTCAAAAATTAGATGATAATAAATATAGAGTATATTTAGGACCTTTTAATGACATTAATTCTCTACAAATTTCTTTTAATGATATACAGATATTTGAATTTGAAAATATAGAAATTATCAAAAATGATTAAAAAACATATATTAATTTTTTGCTGCTCTTTACTATTAAGCAATCTAGCTAATGCTGAATTTGATGTAAAAGCACGTTCGGCAATTCTTCAAGACTTTTTATCTGGTGAAATTCTTTATGAAAAAAATGCTGATCAATCAATTTATCCCGCGTCAATGACAAAAATTATGACTTCAATTATAGCATTTGAGCTTTTGGAAAAAGGAGATTTAATGTTAGATGACAAATTTATTATATCTGAAAAAGCATGGAGACTTTCAACAGCTGGATATTCATCAATGTTTATTATGGTTGGTGATGAAGTTAAAGTTGAATCACTGTTAAAGGGAATTATAATTGCATCTGGTAATGATGCCTGTGTTGCTTTGGCTGAGGGTATTGCTGGAACAGAAGAAGAATTTGCAATTATGATGACAGCTAAAGCTAAAGAAATAGGAATGAATAATACCAATTTTGCAAACTCATCAGGTATTAACGATCCAGACAACAATTCTACAGTTAGAGATATAATGATCATGTCAAATTATTTAATTAAAAAATACCCTGAATATTATAAATACTTTAAGGAAAAGGAATTTACTTGGGATAGAACTGGAGGTGATCCAATTAGTCAAGGGAATAGAAACCCTTTATTATATAAAAATCTAGGCGCAGACGGTATTAAAACTGGTTACTTAGCTGTGGAGAAATATTCATTAGCCTCATCATTGTTAAAAAACAATAGAAGGCTTATTGCGGTAGGTAGCGGTTTTGAAACAAAAAATTCTAGATCTAGAGAGAGTGCAAAATTACTTACTTGGGGGTTAACAAATTTTAGTTTAATTGAGATTGCAAAAAATAATACTCCCATTGCTCAGGCCGATGTATGGTTAGGGAAAAATTCATTAGTTGATGTTTATATTAAAGAAGATGTTTACAAAACGATTCCCAAAGGTCGTAAGAAATTTTTAAAAGCTGTTATGGTTTATGATGGACCAATAGAGGCCCCTATTAAAAAAGATGATATAATTGGAAAATTAAAAATAACTTATAAAAATGAACTAATAAAAGAATATAATTTATTAGCTTTTCAAGATGTTAAGAAAATAAACTTATTTTCAAGATTAATAAAATCTTTTAATTACTTAATTTGGGGTGATGTCTAAAAAACCCATTATTGTATTTGAAGGTATTGAGTGTAGTGGAAAATCATACCATATAAATAATGTTGCAAATTATTTTAAAAAAAAAAATATAAAATTTATTCAAATTAGGGAGCCTGGTGGCAGTAAAAACTCAGAAATAATAAGAAAACTAATACTCAATAATAAATCAACTTTTAATAAGTATACTGATTCATTATTATATTTGTCAGCAAGAAGCGAGAATATTGCCCTTATCAAAAGTAATATGGGTAAAAAAATAAACTTTTCTATATATAAAGGTAAAACTATTTTACTAGTCAATGTTGCTAGTAAATGTGGATTTACCAAACAATATTCTAGTTTACAAAATCTTTATGAAAAATATATCGATAAAGGGTTGGTTGTTATAGGTATACCATCAAATCAATTTGGAGAACAAGAGCCAGGTTCAAATAATGAAATTAAAAATTTTTGTGATGTGAATTTTGGCATCACATTTCCATTAATGGATAAGGTTAATGTTAAAGGTGATAATGCTCATCCAGTATTTATATGGGCTAAGAGTAACTATGGAAATGCCGCAGTTCCTAAGTGGAATTTTCACAAAATCTTGATAAATAAAAATGGTAAAATTCAGAATACATTTAATTCTTTTATTGAGCCCATGTCTAAAAAAATTATTAAAGAGATAGAGTTAATATTATAATTTTATAGTCATACCGTCATATCCTGGGACAATATTTTTTGGTAAGCTTTCTTTTAATGTTTGATAATCTAAATCACTATGC
>CAJQTO010000009.1 GCA_905620465.1 uncultured Candidatus Pelagibacter sp.
CCAACAATTTCTTTAAATGAAATTGTTTTATGCTGTAAGTGAATCTCAGACAAAGTATCCATGTTGTGTCTATTTTTTCCAGCATCCAACACATAAGACATCAACATTGTGTCCTCCATTGAATTCATTTTTATTCCTTGTTTAAATAAAATAATAAAATCAAACTTAATATTTTGACCGATTTTTTTTACACTCTTGTCCTCCAAAAGTGGTTTTAATTTTTTAATTACAGCTTCTTTTTTTAAACAGCCTTTAAACTTGTGTCCTATTGGAATATAACAGGCTTTACCAATTTTTGTGCTTAATGAGATGCCAACTAAATCTGCTTGATGCGCATCTAATGAACTAGTTTCAGTATCAATTGCTAGCTCACCAGCTTCTTCTGCTTCATTAATCCACTCATCTATTTCGTTTTCACTAGTGATTAGATGGTAATTTTTTTTATTTATGTTTTGTTGTTTTTTCTCAGGTTTTGCTTCTGTTGTGGCTTCTCCCAATTCAGGCTCCCCATATGCAGAAATAACTGAACTTAGAAGTCTATTAAATTCCATTTCTCTTAAAAATTTATATAGCTTATCTTTATCAATCTCTTTCAAAAGAAACTCTTCTATCTTTCTTTCGACTGGAACATCTTTCATTAGTGTTACTAATTTTTTACTAATAATTGCTTTATCTTTATTTTCTATAAGTGTTTCTCTTCTTTTGTTTTGTTTTATTTCATGTGCGTTATCTAATAATATTTCTAAAGTGCCATATTTATTAATAAGTTCTGCTGCGGTTTTAACACCTATGCCCGGAACTCCAGGAACATTATCACTGCTATCACCCGCTAATGACTGCACATCAATTACTTTTTCTGGACCTACTCCAAATTTAGTTACTATGTCGTCTGGTGTTATAAATTTGTTTTTCATTGGATCAAATAAACGAACATCTTTTCTGTATAATTGCATCAAGTCTTTATCGGAAGAAACTATCGTTACTTTGGCACCCTTCGCTAAAATTTGTTCTGCATAAGTTGCTATTAAATCATCTGCTTCATAATTTGGAAGATCTACAGATGGTAAATTAAAAGCGACTACCGATTTTCTTATATACTCAAACTGTGGTGCCAAATCATCAGGAGCTTCAGATCTATTTGCTTTGTAATCAGAGTAAATTTCGTTTCTAAAAGTTTTTCTGGCAGCATCAAAGATTACTGCAAAGTGAGTTGGCTTTTGCAAGTTTTCATTAGACTTTGAATCTTCTAGTAGTTTAAATAGCATGCTGCAAAAACCACTAACCGCACCTACAGGTAGACCATCACTCTTTCTAGTTAGAGGTGGTAACGCGTAATAAGCTCTAAAAATATAACCTGACCCATCTATTAAATAAAAATGATCTGTTTTTTTTATTTTATCCATTTAAATAATGTTATCTTAATTATTTTAAATATTGTAAATGTATTAACATTCATGGATAAAAAAAATATATTATCTGTTAAAAATTTAGAAAAAATTTACACTAGCAAAGAAGCATCTACTACCCATGCTTTAAATAATTTAAACTTGGACGTGAAAGAAGGGGAAATTTTTGGATTACTTGGACCAAATGGTGCCGGTAAAACAACTTTTATAAACATTTTAGCTGGAACTGTTATAAAAACATCAGGTCAAGTGAATGTATGGGGTTTCGACTTAGATAAAAACCCAAGACAAGTTAGGGCTTCTGTGGGCATTGTTCCCCAAGAAGTTAATCTTGATCCATTTTTTAGCCCAAGAAAACTATTAGAGTTGCAAGCTGGACTCTATGGTATCAAAAAAAAAAATAGAATAACTGATACCATTTTAAGATTAGTATCTTTAGAAAAACAGGCGGACAGCTATGCAAGAAGTCTATCAGGTGGAATGAAAAGAAGACTATTGGTGGCTAAAGCTTTAGTTCACCAGCCTCCAATTATTTTTTTAGATGAACCAACAGCTGGTGTGGATGTTCAGTTGAGGAAAAATTTATGGAAAAATGTAAAATTACTTAATGAACAAGGTGTAACTATAATTTTAACAACTCACTATCTTGAAGAAGCTGAAGAAATGTGTGATCGAATAGCAATACTGAATAAAGGAAATATGGTTGCTTTAGATAGTACTAAAAATCTTTTAGATAAAATTCAAACTAAAAAAGTGACAGTTAAAACTGATAAAAAAATTGATATAAAAGATGGGGATTTAGAATCTTTAAAGATTATATCAAATTTAGAAAATGAAATTTGTGTATCCTATGAAAAAAATACGATTAATATAGAAGAATTGATAAATTTAATTAAAAGAGATAATGCCAAAATTAAAGATATATCCACAGATGACGGTGATCTAGAAGATGTATTTCTTCGACTAATAAAAAACTAGATTATTATAAAGATAAATAGTAAGCTTATATTAATATGGAGTTATTAAAAACAAATTCAAATCAAAAAAATATTAAAAACATTTTTTTTAATATTCGTGGGCTCTTTAGCATTAACTCTATCTGCAAAATTAAAAATACCCTTCTACCCTGTGCCTATGACAATGCAAACTTTTGTTGTTCTTTTTTTAGGAGTGGCATTTGGATATAAAATTGGTCTTGCGACAGTTAGTGTTTACCTTATTGAGGGGATAATTGGAATCCCTGTTTTTTCTAATTCACCTGAAAAGGGTGTTGGCTTAGTTTATTTTATGGGTCCAACTATGGGATATTTAATAGGATTTTTAACTGCCGTTTTTTTAGCGGGCTACTTAAACTTTGAAAATAATATTTTTTTAATTTTTATCAAACTCATATTGGCTGTTTCTACAGTTTATATACTTGGGGTTTTTTGGCTTGGAAATTTAATTGGTTGGGAAAAGCCAATCATTCAATTAGGTGTAACACCTTTTATGTTGGCTGAATTTTTTAAAATTTGTCTATTAACTTTGTTAACTAAAAAAATTATTAAGTTTAGAAAATTTATCTAGGTGATCTTTTAGACAGTATTCTTTGCAATGTTCTTCTATGCATTTTGAGTCTTCTAGCAGTTTCAGAAACATTTCTATTGCATAATTCAAAAACTCGATGAATATGTTCCCATTTTACTCTATCGGCTGACATTGGGTTTTCCGGTGCTTGAGCTTTTTTATCTGGGTCTGCTAACAGTGCTTTTTCTACATCATCAGCATCTGCCGGTTTGGCTAAATAATCAATAGCACCTTCTTTAATCGCAGCTACAGCAGTTGGTATATTTCCATAGCCAGTTAACATAATAATTCTACTTTTGGGATTTGATGATTGTATTTTTTTTACAACCTCTAGTCCATTACCATCTTCCAATCTAAGATCAACCACAGCAAATGCAGGACTTTTTTGTATAACAGCTTCTATTCCTTTTTTTACACCTTGGGCTTGAAAAACTTCAAATCCTTTTTTCTCCATTGCTCTAGCGAGTCTATCCCTAAAAGGGTTGTCATCGTCTACAATTAACAGCGATTTATTGTCAAAATCACTTATTTTTTTGAAATTACTTGTTTCAGCCATGATGTTCATGTGGTTATTAATTTAACAAATTCAATACCTATTATTTACTTTACATTAATTAATTATTACCTTAATTGCATAAATTGTATGAAAGTTTTTAATTATTATTAAAAACTTTTTTTTATTAAATTTTTTTAGGGCCATATAAAATGCAAAAATTTAAAACTGTTGACGACCTTATAAGTCAACTAAAACCAGAAAGACCAGTTTATTGTATCAGAAAAAAATCGATACATGTTGCCTCAAAAACATTCCAAAATAAATTTTCTGGTAAAATCTTATATGCTGTAAAAACAAACCCACACCCAGAGGTTCTAAAAACTATTGTGGAAAGTGGTATTGAAAATTTTGATGTAGCGTCAATTAAAGAAATTGAAGATATAAAAAGAATAAACCCCAACGCAAAATGCTCTTATATGCATACCGTGAAGAGTAGAGAAAGTATAAAAGAAGCTTATTTTAAATATAATATAAAAGCATACTCACTAGATACAAAAGATGAGCTTATAAAGATTATAGAATCTACAAATCATGCCAAAGATTTAGAGTTATTTGTGAGGGTTGCAGTATCAAATGAACACGCTGAAATAGATTTATCAAAGAAGTTTGGAGCTCTTAGTTCTGAGGCGTCTGGTTTATTACGATTAACAAAACAATATGCAAAAAAAATTGGCCTAAGTTTTCATGTTGGTTCTCAGTGTATGCATCCAATCTCATATGCTAAAGGAATCACGGAAATAGGAAATATAATTAAAAGAACAAAAATTTCCCTAGATTATATTAATATCGGTGGTGGTTTCCCAACAATCTACCCTGACTTAATTCCACAATCTTTAGATAACTATTTTGAAGAAATAAAAAGAAGTTTGGAAAATTTAAAATTAGTGAAACTTCCAGAAATAATGTGTGAACCTGGTAGAGCGATAGTTGCAGAAAGTGGATCAACAATTGTAAGGGTAAATTTAAGAAAAAAACAAAAACTGTATATTAATGATGGTACATATGGAACTCTCTTTGATGCTGGGACACCCAATATAGTTTTCCCCTCTCGTTTAATTAAAAATGAAAAAATAATATCTAAAAAATTAACAGCGTTTAATTTTTATGGGCCAACCTGTGACAGCATGGATTATATGAAAGGACCCTTTTTACTTCCAAATAGTATTAAAGAAAATGATTACATAGAATTAGGTCAACTTGGTTCATATGGTTTAACTTTTAGAACACAATTTAACGGTTTTTACTCAGATGAAATCTATGAAGTTGAGGATGATCCAATTATGACAATGTATGCTAAAGACATTGATAAAGCTGTATTAGTTGCTTAATGTCAGAAAAAAAAATTCTAGGTCATAACAGTAAAAAAGATTTCTTAAAAAATCCAGTAGAGCATATTGATATTACCTCCTTTGACTCTAGAAAGATTATTTCATCGATGGAAAAAATGTCCTTTGTTTCAAGAGAAACTGCAAATGCTACTAATATCTTTAACGAAATGATTGGAGATAAAGATTGTACTATTTTTTTAACTCTTGCAGGATCAACATCTGCCGCAGGTTGTATGAATATTTACAAAGACTTAGTTAAATACAATATGGTGGATGCAATTATTGCTACTGGCGCCTCTATAGTAGATATGGATTTTTTTGAAGCCTTAGGTTTTAAACATTATCAGGGTTCACAATTCCAAGACGATACTGAATTAAGAAAAAACTATATTGATAGAATTTACGATACTTACATTGACGAAGAAGAATTGCAGGAATGTGACAAAAGGATATGTGAAATTGCAGACTCTTTGGAGCCAAGAAGTTATACTTCACGAGAATTTATTCAAGAAATGGGAAAATATTTAAAAAAAAATTCTAAGAAAAAAGACTCTTTAATTGAAACAGCATATGACAATAATGTTCCAATATTTTGTCCTGCCTTTACAGATTCAAGCGCAGGGTTTGGTTTGGTTATTCACCAAGAAAAAAATCCAAAAAAACATATAACTATAGACTCTATTAGAGAACTTCGTGAACTAACTGAAATAAAAATACAATCAAAAGGATCTGGTCTTTTTATGATTGGTGGTGGTGTTCCTAAAAACTTTGTTCAAGATACAGTTATTTGCGCTGAACTATTAGGTAAAGAAGTTGAGATGCACAAATATGCAGTTCAAATTACTGTCGCAGACTCTAGAGATGGTGCATGTAGCAGTTCTACCTTAAAAGAAGCAAGTTCTTGGGGTAAAGTAGATATAGCAAAAGAACAAATGGTTTTTGCAGAAGCCACTAGTGTTTTACCTTTAATTGCAAGTGATGCTTATCACACAGGTAACTGGAAAAAGAGAACTAGAAAAAATTTCTCAAAGATATTTGGATAAAAATTGAAATATCTTTCAAATAAAAATGGATTTCTTGGAATTGATAATAATATAAATTTTAAAGAGAAAGTGGTGGTTGTTCCTTTTGGCTTGGAAAAAACTGTCAGCTATGGTGGTGGCACTAGAAATGGTCCTAAAGAAATTATCAAAGCTTCACACCAAGTAGAATTATATGATGAAGAGTTACACTGTGAACCCTATAAAAAAATTGGAATTAAAACATTAAAACCTTTCAAAATTCATAAAGACATAAAAAAAGCTCTTAAGAAAATGTCAGATATAAATGAAGAAATTTTAGACAAAAAACTTTTTCCTATTACATTTGGTGGTGAACACTCAATTACACCCGGATGTATTGCTCCATTTGTAAAAAAATACAAAAAAATATGCTTACTACATTTTGATGCACATGCAGATTTAAGAGAAAGTTATAATGGTGAAAAATTTTCACATGCGTCAGCAATTAAAAGATGTTTAGATCATAAAAATGTTTCTATAATATCATTTGGTATAAGAAACATATCTAAAAGTGAAATACCTTTTTTAAAAAAAAATTTATCAAGAATTAATATTTTTTGGGCTAAAGATAAACTGAAATGGGATCTAAAAAAATTTAAAAAAATGATAAAAAATAAAACTGTTTATCTAACCTTTGATGTTGATGGTTTGGATTCAAGCATTATGCCAGCAACAGGCACTCCTGAACCAGGTGGATTGTTATGGGATGAGACTTTAAATATTATAAGAATAGCTGCAAAAAATTCTAATATAGTTGGTGCGGATATAAATGAATTATCACCAATAAAAGGTTTTAATTCTTATAACTTTTTAGTAGCTAAACTTGCTTATAAAATTTTATCTTATAAATTTTTATATTAAGCTTTTGAATCTTTAACGGTTCCCAACAATAATCTGAATGGAATGAGCATCAACAATGCAACAAATACTTTAACAGCCAAATCTCCTAAGGATAAAGTTATCCAAGGTATACCTGTGGCGTAAAAAGATATTGAGAAAAATAAAAAGGTATCAATCGTAGAACCAATTAGTGACGATGTTAATGGTGCCACAAACCATTTTTTTTTTCTTAATTGGTCAAAAATTTGAACATCTAATAATTGTGCAACTAGAAATGCTGTTCCAGATCCAATAGCTATTCTAACTGAAATTAAATCTGCAAAGTTTATTGAAAAAAATAACGTAAATATAATTCCTATAGTAAATCCAGTATAAACAACTTTTCTAGCAATAATTTTTCCATAAGATCTGTTTGCTAAATCTGTTATCAAAAATGCAATTGGATAACTAAAAGCTCCATAAGTTAATATTTGTTCCAGTTCATAATACTTAATTGGAAATTGTACTAAATAATTTGAAGCTAATACAATAACTCCCATTATAAATGAGAGCATCATAAAAAGCTTGTTCATTAAGCTGATTTAGCTGGGGATACTTTTTTAATAAATGGTGATTTAATTAATATACTTTTTTTTAATTTTTTTAATCTTGGAGAAATGTTTTTGTTTTTTACAGTCTTTAAGAATTGATCAAAAGTACCTTTTTTATCAACACACCTTACACCTGCATTACTTACTGTTAATGTTAAACTTCTTTTTAAAAGTTCACTTGTAAATTTAGCTTTTTTTAAATTGGGTAAAAATCTTCTTTTTGTCTTATTGTTAGCATGACTAACGTTGTGACCCTTCATGGGTATTTTTCCAGTTAATTCACATTTTTTAGACATAATATTTAGTGACTATATAAGAGGTGATTCTGACATCGTCAAGTTTATTAGAATCAATTAATTATGTTTCTTGCCTATTATTTCTTTGAAATTAGTAACACCATCATTGATTAGTAATTCTTTCAGCTCTTTTTTTATTTTTCCAACAATATTTGGTCCCTGAAAAACCATTCCGGTATATAGCTGCACATAATTAGCTCCAGCTAAAAATTTGTTATATGCGCTTTTTCCTGAGTCAACTCCCCCTACTCCAATAATTTGTGTTTTACCTTTTAATAAATTATAAAATTTAGCAATCAGTTTATTTGATTTTTCCTCGAGTGGTTTGCCCGAAAGACCACCTTTCTGATGTTTTGATATATTTTGTAAATTTTCACGATTATCTTCTGTTGTATTGGATACAATAACTGCGCTAACTTTATATCTTAATAGTATTTCACTAATTAAATTAACTTGGTTATCTGAAATATCAGGTGAAATTTTTACAACTATTGGCGTTTTAGATTTTAATTTAATTTTTTCTTTTTCTATAGAACTCATTAATTCATCAAATTTTACCTCATCATGGAAGTTTCTTAAATTTTCTGTGTTAGGTGATGAAATATTTATAGTTATATAATCAGCAATATCATGAAAGGTTCTAAGGCCAATCAAGTAATCATTTAATCTATTTTTTGTGTCTTTATTGGGTCCAACATTTATTCCCAATAGTCCTTCTGGCATATTAGATTTAATTCTAGAGTTAACATTTTCAGAACCCAAATTGTTAAATCCAAGTCTATTAATAAGTGCTTGATCTTCTACTAATCGAAATACCCTTGGTTTTGGGTTGCCATATTGTTGAAGAGGTGTAATTGTACCAACTTCAACAAACCCAAATCCAAGTTTAAATAATGGGTTATAAACTTCTGCATTTTTATCAAAACCAGCTGCCATGCCAATTGGATTATCTATTGTTTTGCCAAATAAAATTGATTCGAATATTGGGTCTCTTTTATTTTCGTCAAAAATATTTGAGATTAAATTAAATTTTAAAGATTTAATTGCTAAAGTGTGGGCTATTTCAGGATCAATCTTAAAAATTAAAGATCTGAGTTTTGAAAACATTATTTTATTTTATCTTCTATTAGTTGCCTTGTTTCATTAACTCCAAAAAAACTTATGAAAAAACCCATTCTTGGACCATTCTCATCTCCAAAAACTACTTCATAAATTAGTTTAAACCAATCTCTTAAATTTTCTGCATAACCATTTTCTTTACCTGTTGAATATATCAATGTTTGGATATCTTCTGGATTCATCTCATCATTACATTTATCTAGTGTTTTAATTAAAGCTTTAAGAGCATTTTTCTCTTCATCATTTGGTTTTTTATATTTTTTTTTCAATTTAATTACATCATTGAAATATCTAATTGCATAACCAATTAAATTATCAAAAATTGGATAGTTTTTTTCTGAAATATTTTTTTTATGTTTTTTAACAAATTTCCATAAAAGCTCCTTATTATCTGCGTTACTTGTTTCCACTAAGTTTAACAACATTGAGAACGTCATTATGATTTCTTCTTTAGGCATCTCTCCATTATGGACGTGCCAAACTGGATTCATTAGAAGCTGTAATTCATTTTGTGTTTTTCCTTTTTCTATTAAGTCTAAATATTCGTCTACAGCTTTTGGAACAATCTCATTATAAAGTTTTTTAGCTCTCTTTGGATTTTGATACATATACAAAGATAAGCTTTCTGGTGAAGCGTACTCTAGCCATTGGTCAATAGTAATTCCATTTCCTTTAGACTTAGAAATTTTTTCACCTCTTTCATCTAAAAAAAGCTCATATGAAAAACCTGATGGATTATTTTTTCCCATCAGTTTAATTATTTTTGTCGATAAAATTGCACTTTCAATTAAATCTTTTCCATACATTTCAAAATCAATATCAAGAGCATACCATCTCATTGCCCAATCTACTTTCCATTGAAGTTTACAGTTTCCATCAAATATACTTGTCTCAAGTTTTTTGCCATTGTTATCAAATATTATTTTGAACTTTTCTTTTATAATTTCAATAACTGGAATTTCTAAAACTAATCCTGTTTCAGGACAAATCGGTAAAAAAGGACTATAAGTTTTTTGACGTTCTTTACCAAGTGTTGGAAGAATAATATCCATAATGCCCTGATAATTTTCAAGAATTATTTGTAGTGTTGGATTAAAGAAACCTGACTTATAAAGAGAAGTGGAACTTTTAAAACTATATTTAAAATTAAACTTATTTAAAAAATTTTTTAACATTTCATTATTATGTTCACCAAAACTATTAAATTTTTCAAATGGATCGGGAACTTGAGTTAATGGTTTGTGCAAATTATTAATTAAAATTTCTTGATTAGGAACATTTTCTGGAACTTTTCTTAAGCCATCCATATCATCTGAAAAAGTAATAATTTCTGTTGGTAGGTCCGTTAGATGCTTTAATGCATTAACCATCATAGAGGTTCTCGCAACCTCTCCAAAAGTTCCAATATGAGGAAGTCCACTGGGTCCATAACCAGTTTGTAAGATAATTTTACCTTTTTTTTCAATAAAGGATTTTCTCTCACGTAATAATTTTTTAGCCTCAACAAAGGGCCATGCGCTAGTTTTATTTAAATTATCTTTTTCAATCACGGGTTATAATAACAAAATATCTTATATTTAGTGCTTTTATTAATTCTTATAGAGTTGAATTTTATTTACCATAAAATAATGTTCTTTCAAAATGTCTAATTATAAAACTGTTTTTTTTACCTTGGGCGTTTTACAAATTATTCTTGGAATATCTATGATCATTCCAATTTTAACTCAAATTATATATTCAGAAGTAGATTCTTCATTTATCGGTGCATCTATAATTTCAATAATATTTGGTGTTTTGTTTTTTTTATCAAACCTAAACCATGATAAAAAATTAAATTTACAACAAGCTTTTTTGCTTACTTCCCTTTCGTGGTTGAGTATTGCAATATTTGGTTCTTTACCATTTATTTTCTCTACTCTTGATTTGACTATTACTGATGCATTTTTTGAAAGTATGTCAGGAATAACAACTACAGGCTCAACTATACTTTCAAATTTGCAACAAACACCCAAAGCAATTCTTCTATGGAGAGCGATGCTTCAATGGTTGGGTGGCATTGGTATTATTGTAATGGCAATAACTCTAATGCCAATTATGAATGTGGGTGGAATGCAACTATTTAAAATTTCTAGTAATGACTCATCAGAAAAAATACTTCCAAAGTCTAAAGAAATTGCTCTTAGATTAATTTATGTCTATCTGAGTTTAACAATACTTTGTGCATTAACTTATAAAATTTTTGGTATGAATTTTTTTGACAGCTTAACTCACTCTATGACAACAATAGCTACTGGCGGCTTTTCAAATTATGATGAATCTATAGGTTATTTTAATAGTTTATCTATTGAAATTTCTTCTATGATTTTTATTATTTTAGGTAGTTTGCCATTTATAGCTTACATAAAATTTTTAAATGGAAATAAAAAAATATTTATTTCTGATATTCAAATTAAATCATTCATTAAGATAATTATTTTTTCAATTATTATACTTTTTATTTATTTGGTTGTTCAAAATAAAGGTATTTCACAAATTAATATAAGAGTAATATTTTTTAATGTTATATCCATTTTAACTGGGACAGGATATGTAACAGGTGAATTTGATGGCTGGGGGAGTTTTCCATTAATTTTTTTCTTAGCATTGATGTTTATTGGTGGATGTGCTGGATCAACTACTTGTGGTATAAAAATTTTCAGAATTCAAATTTTATATCTTTTTATATCCAATCAACTAAAAAAAATTATTTATCCGCGTGGAATTTTTGTTGTTAAATATGATAAAAAAAATGTTGATGATAAATTTATGGCATCTATAATTTCTTTCATTTATCTTTATTTAATCATATTTTTTTTACTAACTGCTTTTTTATCTTTAAGTGGTTTAGATTTTGTTACGGCAATTTCGGGAGCCGCAACATCAATTTCAAATGTAGGGCCTGGTCTGGGCTCCGAAATAGGTCCTAATGGTAATTTTTCAGCTTTACCTGATATTTCAAAATGGATTTTAAGTTTTGGAATGATTTTAGGTAGACTTGAGATATTTGCTATATTAGTATTATTCTTACCTGCATTTTGGAGAAATTAATTATGATTGAAATAAAAAAACAATCACTCTCAGAAACTTTTTCTGTCTACTTCGATAGAAGAATGCTTAGAATTTTATTACTTGGCGCGATCTCTGGTTTTCCATGGGTATTGATAGGAAGTAGTTTAAGTTTATGGCTCAAGGAAGAAGGTTTGAGCAGATCAGCAGTTGGTTGGGCAGGTTTAATATTTGCAGTATATGCTTTTAATTATTTATGGGCACCTTTAATAGATAGACTTCAAATACCACTTCTGACAAAAAAATTAGGTCATAGAAGAGGTTGGATAGTTTTAATGCAAATTGCAATTTTGATTTGTCTTGTTACTTGGAGTTTTATTAATCCAACAGAAAATTTAGCACTACTAATTACAGTTGGTTTAATTATTGCTATAGCTTCAGCCACACAAGACATTACTGTCGATGCCTTAAGGATTGAACAAATAGGTGAGCATGAAAGGAAATCAATGGCAGCTGGAGCGGCTATGGCTGTAGTTGGTTGGTGGAGTGGTTATAAGTTGGGTGGTGTAATAGCCTTGTTTACAGCTCAATATTTTGAAAACATTGGTATAACCAATTATTGGCAAATGACTTTTTTAATTTTAGGAATTGTCGTTATTTTAATGAATATAGGTTTAATGTTTGTTCATGAGCCGCTTTCAACCGATAGAGAGAGAAAACAGAAAGCAACTGATGCGTTAATAGAAAATAAACTTGGTTCACAAAACATCATAACTAGACTAATTGCATGGATAAGCGGAACTTTAGGTGGTCCAATTATAAGTTTCTTTAAAAAAAATGGGTTTTCAATTGCTATTGGAATTCTAAGTTTTGTCTTTTTATTTAAAATAGGAGAAGCATTTTTAGGTCGTATGTCCATAGTTTTTTATAAAGAAATGGGTTTCTCTAAAGTTGATATTGCAATTTACTCAAAAACTTTAGGCTGGATAACAACGGTTATTTTTACATTACTAGGAGGATTATTTGCAATTAGATCTGGGACAATAAAGACAATGTTTATTGCTGGGGCGTTAATGGCGTCTACAAACCTTCTATTTTCTATTTTAGCGTTATCGGAAAAGTCTGAATTACTATTTGCAATTGCCGTAATTGCCGATGATATTGCCGCAGCATTTGCAACAGTAGCATTTGTTGCATTCATTTCATTATTGGTAGACAGAACCTATACAGCCACTCAATACGCACTACTCGCTTCAATCGGTACTGCTGGAAGAACATTAATGGCTTCATCATCAGGAGCATTAGTTGACCTATTAGAAAATGGATCAGTTATAAACTTAAGATATAAGATTGTTGACCTTGGATCAATTTATATTCCGAGTGTAGAAAATCCTTGGGCAGTTTTTTTTGTAATTACAGCCATTATGGTAATACCATCTTTAATTTGCTTATGGTTTATTAAAGATAAAATAAAGTTTAGTGAAAAATAGCTATTTTTATAAAAAACCATATTCAAATATTTACAAAAGTTCCTCAGGAGCTTCTGAGATTACCTCACAAATTTTATATGGTGAAAAATTTAAAATTTTATCTAAAAATACAAAATGGATAAAAATAAAAGCATCATTTGATAATTATATTGGCTACATAAAAAATGAAAATTATAAAAATAGTCATAAATCTACTCATAAGGTATTTATTTTAAAAGCTAATATTTTTAATAAATCAAAGAATAAGACAAAATATTTTTTACCATTTGCATCAAAAATTTCAATAATCCAGAAAAATAAAGGATTTGTAGAATTTGAAAAAAATAAATGGATTAAAAAAAAAGATATAAAAAAAATTGACCATATAGAAAAAGATTTTTTAAAAGTATTAAAATTATTTTTAAAAACTAAATATGTTTGGGGTGGTAAAACATATAAAGGAGTAGATTGCTCAGCAATTTTACAATTATTATACTATTATAATAATAAGTTTTATCCTAGAGATACAAAGGATCAATTAAAATATTCAAAAATTAACAACAAAAGAAATAAATTTAAAAAAGGAAATATAATATTTTGGAAGGGGCATGTAGCAGTTTGTATAAATTCTAAAAAATTAATTCATGCTTATGGTCCAGAAAAAAAAGTGTTGATTATGCCAATTAATTATACGATTAAAAGAATTAAAAAAACTGCAAATTTAACGGTAAAAAGATTATCTAATATTCTAAATTAATTTCTTCCAAAATCAGGTTTGTTAATATCTTGCTTTAACTTAATTATTTTTTTTCTTACTTTTTTAGTCTCTACTAATTTCTTTATAAGTGATTTATTATTTTTAGAATCAATATCTTTTTTAAATGATTTTAAATTTTTAATAAACAAGTCAATTGCTTTTGATATGTTCGATTGATTGTTAAAAAAAATGTCTCTCCACATAATTTCGTTTGATGCGGCAATTCTTGAAAAATCTCTTAGACCACCTGCGCTGAATTTAACAAGATCATATTTTTTTTGCTTTTCAAAGTCCGTAGCTGTTTTGACTAAATTATAGGCTATTAAGTGTGGTAAATGGCTTGTCATAGAAAAAACTTCATCATGTTTGTTTGAGTTCATAGTCACAACTTTAGAGCCAATTTTTTTCCAAAATTTATGTAAAAAAATTAAATGTTTATTATTTGAATTTTGTTCTTTAATTAAAATACACCATTTATTTAAAAATAAATTACTATCACCAAATTCTGGACCACTAACTTCTGATCCTGAGATAGGGTGGCTTGAAGTCCAAGAGATTCCCTTTTTTAATTTTTTCTTAATTAGTGCTAAAGAACTTTCTTTTGATGAGCCAACATCAGTAATAATTGTTTGTGGTGATAAATATTTATTAATTTTTAATATTATTTTTTCGTATTCACTCATTGGTGTGCAAAAAATAATTAAATCTGATTTTGGTATTACATTCTTAAAATCAGTTATAATTTCACATGATAATTTTAATTTTTTTATTTTTGAAATATTTGATTTTGATTTTTCATAAACAAATATTTTTTTAGACAATTTTTTTTTAACAATTGCTCTTAATAATGAGGATCCAATTAAACCACAGCCTATAATTAAAATATTTTTCATTAATTTTTAAATATACTTTTCATTTCATTTATAAATTTTATATTTTCTCTAGCTGAACCAATTGTAAGCCTTAATTTATTTTTAATATTATACCCTTCTTCTGTAGATCTTAAAATAATTCCTTTTAATTCTAGTTTTTTAAATACATATTTTGCTGAAAATTTACTTTTATCAAAATTAAGTAAAAAAAAATTAGCCGAAACATCATTTGTTAATATATTTAATTTATTTAAAAAAAATTTTATCTTATTTGCCCAAATAATATTGTGCTGAATTGAACGTTTGACAAAATTGCTATCTTTTAGTGCCTCTCTTGCTGCGGTTTGAGCTGTTTGGTTAACATTAAATGGTGGTTTAATTTTATTCATAGCATCAATAATTTTTTTTGCTCCATAGCCCCAGCCTATCCTTAGTGCCGCTAGTCCATAAATTTTTGAAAATGTTCTTAGAATCATCACATTATTTTTATCTTTAAATATCTCTAAACCAGATTTGTAATCTTTAATTTTCATATATTCGAAGTACGCATCGTCCACCACTAACAGGATTTTTTGGTTAAGTTTTTTTCTTAAGTTGATTAATTCTATTTTATTTAAATATGTACCTGTTGGATTATTTGGATTGGCTAAAAAAACAATTTTAGTTTTTTTAGAAACTTTTCTAATAATTTCTTCCACAGATACTTTAAAATTTTTTTCTTTAGCTAATATAACATTTGCTCCGACAATTTTTGCATAAATTCTATACATTAAAAAACTATACTGCGGAACGATCACTTCATCTAAAGGATTCAAATATAATTGACAAACCATCTGAATTATTTCATCAGACCCTGATCCACATATAATTTTATTAAAATCACAATTGTATACTTTGGATATTTCTTTTCTTAAAACTTTAGACTTTCCATCTGGATATTTTGATGAATTTATATTTTTACTGGATATTGCTTTTTTTGCACTTGGGCTAATCCCAAGCGCAGACTCGTTTGCTGATAATTTTATTATATTTTTAAGTTTACCAATCTTAGATCTTCCTGGTTTATAAGCTTCAATTCTAATATTTTTAAATTTTGGTATAATCATTTTATTGTTTTTTACTTTATAAATAAATTATTAAACTTTTATAGCGAATAAGTGAATTAATTAAAAATTGACATAAGAATTGACATCTAGTACAAAAAATATGCGCTGATTTACTGAATTGCGAGCGCTCTAAAAAAACCGCTAAAAATGTTTTTTTATCTCTCAATTCACTAAAAAGCATTATTTATGAATAGTATAAATCAAATAAAAAAAATAATAGTTGATAAGCCACTTAAGTTGGATTGTGGAAAAATTATTAATAATTTTCCTATTGCTTATGAGACTTATGGAGCTCTTAACGAAAAAAAAGATAATGCAATTTTAGTTTTTCATGCATTAACTGGTGACCAATTTGTTTCTGGTGTTAACCCCATAACCAAAAAAGATGGTTGGTGGTCTTATGCCATTGGACCTGACAAAGCAATAGACACAAATAAATATTTTGTAATATGCTCAAATGTAATCGGCGGATGTATGGGATCATACGGGCCAAGCAATATTGACCCAACTACAAATAAAATTTTAGGGACAACTTTCCCAGTTATTACAATAAACGATATGGTTAATGCTCAATATAATCTATTAGATTTTTTTAAAATAGATAAACTATTTTGTGTTGTTGGTGGTTCTATGGGTGGAATGCAAGTTCTTCAATTTATAAATAATTTTCCTGATAAAGCAAAAATTGCAATTCCTATAGCATGCACGGCCAGCCATTCAGCCCAAAATATAGCTTTCAATGAACTTGGCAGACAATCAATTATGGCAGATACTAATTGGTTAAATGGAAATTATTCAAATGAAAATTCAAATCCAGATAAAGGATTATCTGTTGCACGTATGGCTGCTCATATTACCTATTTGTCAAAAAAAGGATTGCAAGAAAAATTTGGAAGAAAATTGCAAAAAAGAGATAATCTACAATTTAGTTTTGATGCCGACTTTCAAATAGAAAGTTATTTAAGACACCAAGGATCTGTCTTTGTAGATAGGTTTGATGCCAACAGTTATCTATATATTACTAGAGCCATGGATTATTTTGATTTAATTAAGCAGCATGATGGAAATTTATCTAAAGCATTTATCCAATCAAAAACAAAATTTTTTATTATATCTTTTACTTCTGACTGGCTTTATCCAACATCGGAAAATAAGGATATTGTTATAGCCTTAAATGCAATTGGAGCGGATGTTGGATTTGTTGAAATTGAATCTGATAAAGGGCACGACTCATTCTTATTAAATGTTCCTGAATTTTTAGGAACATTAAAAAATTTTATTAACACTTCATATTCAACGAATTAATTATGAAAGAAGAATTTAGGATAATTGCAGATTTAGTAGAAATAAATACTAGAGTTTTAGATGTTGGTTGTGGAGATGGTGTATTAATGGAATTTTTAAAGAATAATAAAAAAATAAACATAAGAGGAATAGAAATTTCTAAGGATAATGTTCAAAAATGTGTTAGTAAAGGTTTAACGGTAATTGAAGGTGATGCCGAAAAAGATCTTACTCAATTTCCTGACCGATCTTTTGACTTTGTTATTTTAAGTCAAACACTTCAGGCCTTTTTAAACCCAGAAATAGTTATTAACGAGTTATTAAGAGTCGGAAAAAAAGCTATAGTTACCATACCAAATTTTGGATTTTGGAAAGTAAGACTTCACTTGTTAATTAAAGGAACAATGCCAATAACAAAAAAATTACCTGATGAATGGTATAATACTCCCAATCTTCATATGTGTACCATTAAAGATTTTTTTAATTTTTGCAATACTAGAAAAATAAAATTAGATAAATCATTATCTTTTCATAATAAAAAAACTTCATTGATTAAAGCTAATAATTTGAATATTAAAAACTTATCAGCTGAATTAGGAATATTCTTAATTGAAAAATAAATGAAAATTGAAATAATTCCATGCCTACAAGATAATTACTCTTATCTAATAATTGATGAAAAAAAAAAAATTGCTTGTGTAATAGATCCCAGTGAATCAGATCCTGTTATTAAATATTTGGAAGATAATAAAATTGATTTAAAATTTATATTAAATACTCATCATCACTATGATCATGTAGGAGGCAATCAAAAATTAAAAAAGATATATAATGCAAGTGTTGTTGGTTTTGAGGGAGATAAACACAGAATTCCTGAGATAGATATTGTTGTGCACGATCAACAAAATTGGAAATATGAAAATTTTGAAGCAAAAATAATTCATATTCCTGGGCATACTCTTGGACATATTTGTTTTTATTTTTATAATGATAAATCAGCTTTTACTGGTGATACTTTATTTTCATTGGGGTGTGGAAAAATTTTTGAAGGAACATATTCTCAGATGTATGAATCTTTAAAAAAAATAAAAGAACTTCCCGATGATACTAAAATTTTTTGTGGCCATGAATATACATTGAATAATTCAAAATTCTGTTTAACTCATGACCAAGATAATAAACATCTCAAAAATAAAATAATAGAAATTCAGAAAAAATTACAAAATAATTTACCAACTATCCCATCAACCATCAAAGAAGAATTAGAGTGCAATATTTTTCTAAAGGCAAACAATGTCGAAACTTTTTCAAAATTAAGAGATTTAAAGGACAATTTCTAGTTATTCAGACTTGACTATAATGGGCTCGCGACTATATTGCAGCTTATAAAAAATAGATTAAACAATGTCATACGCAATCATACAAACAGGTGGAAAACAGTACAAAGTAAAATCTGGAGAAATACTTAAAATCGAAAGATTAGAGAATTCCAAACTTGAAACTAAAATAGAATTTAAAGAAATTTTAGCCTACGGAGATGATAAAACGATCGAAGTTGGGTCTCCAGTAGTTGAAGGTGCAAAAGTTGAGGCTGACCTTGTTGAAAATGGTAAAAATAGAACAATATTAATCTTTAAGAAAAGACGAAGACAAAATTCAAGAAGAAAAAATGGTCATAGACAACAATATTCATTAATAAGAATTAATAAAATTTTTTCTAAAGATGGTAAAGTTCTATCTGAGGCAGAGAAAATGGTTAAACCAACTAAAAAAACTGAAAAAGTAAAGGTTGTAGCAGAAACTAAAATGACAACTAAAAAAAAAGAAGCTAAAGTAGCTATTAAAAAAGTAGAGACTAAAGTAGCAAGTAAATAAATTAGGTAAATTATGGCAACAAAAAAAGCAGGTGGATCATCGAGAAACGGACGAGATAGTGCTGGTCGAAGACTTGGCGTTAAGAAGTACGGTGGTGAAGTAGTAATTCCTGGTAATATAATTGTTAGACAAAGAGGAACAAAAATTTTTCCCGGTGAAAACGTAGGAATGGGCAAAGATCATTCAATTTTTTCTGTCATTGAAGGGAAAGTAGTCTTTAAAAAAGGCAAATCAGACAGAACATTCGTTTCAGTAAAACCCAATTAGTAGTACAACTAAAAAACTAACAGTTGTATTATGAAGTTTCTTGATCAAGTTAAAATTTATGTAAAAGCTGGTAATGGTGGACATGGGTCTCCTAGCTTTCGTAGAGAAAAGTTTATTGAGTACGGTGGACCTGATGGTGGAGATGGAGGTAAAGGTGGCTCTATACTCTTAAGATCAGAAAGAAATTTAAATACTCTTATTGATTATAGATTTCAACAACATCACAAAGCTGGAAGAGGTGTGAATGGTTCTGGACAAAATCGTACCGGTCATGGAGGAGAAAATTTATTTTTAAAAGTTCCAATAGGTACACAAGTTTTTGAGGAAGATAATAAAACTTTAATTTATGATTTTAAAAAAGAAGGTGAAGAATTCATTGTTGTCAATGGTGGTAAAGGTGGTCTTGGAAATACTAGATTTAAAAGTTCTACTAATAGAGCTCCAAAAAAATTTACAAAGGGTGCAATTGGTGAAGAATATATAATTTGGCTTCAGTTAAAAACTATTGCTGATGTTGGCATTGTAGGATTACCCAATGCAGGTAAATCTAGTTTATTAGCAGCTATTACAAATGCTACTCCTAAAATAGCTAATTATAAGTTTACAACTTTAAATCCAAACCTTGGTGTTGCAACTTATGACGATAAAGAAATAACTTTAGCTGATATACCTGGACTGGTTGAGGGTGCACATGAAGGTGTAGGTCTTGGAATTCAATTCTTAAAACACATAGAGAGATGTAAAACTTTGATGCATTTAATAGATATTACTGATGAAGGTCTTGAAAATGCGTATCAACAAGTTAAAAAAGAACTTGGTAGCTACAGCAAAGAGATCCTTGAAAAAAAAGAAATAATTGTACTAAATAAAACAGATCTATTAGAGGAAGAAGAGGTCAAAGAAATTGTGAAAAATTTTTCTAAAAATAAAGACTCTGAAGTAATAACACTTTCAACATTAGATAAGGGGTCTATATCAAAGGTTAAATCTAAATTACTCGCATATGTATCTTAAGGATTCTAAAATAATTGTAATCAAAATTGGATCATCTTTATTAATAGATGATAATAAAAAAATAAGAAATAAATGGCTTTTAGAATTTTCCAAAGACATTCGAGAGCTAATCAAAAAAAACAAAAAAGTTATTATTGTAAGCTCAGGTGCTATTGCAATGGGCTGTAAAAAACTGAACCTGAGTAAAAAAAATCTTAAAATTGATAAAAGTCAGGCAGTAGCATCAATTGGACAAATTGAGCTTATGAATTTATTTTCAAAAACATTTGTTAAGCAAAAAATTAATATATCTCAAATTTTACTTACACTAGAAGATACCGAACAAAGAAGAAGAGCCTTAAATGCTAAAAGAACATTTGATAATTTATTTAAACTAGGCTTTGTACCCATCGTTAATGAAAATGACACCATAGCAACTTCAGAAATCAAATATGGTGATAACGATAGATTGGCTTCTAGAGTTGCACAAATATCTGGCGCTGACTCACTGATACTTCTTTCTGATGTTAATGGTCTTTACACTCAAAATCCAAAAATTTACAAAAATGCAAAATTAATAAAAGAAATAAAAAATATAGATAAAGATATAGAAAAAATTGCAACCAAAAGTATTAGTGAACATGGGACGGGTGGAATGAAAACTAAAATTGATGCTGCAAAAATCTGTCAACTATCTGGATGTAAAATGGCTATAGCCAATGGTTTGTTAATTAGACCTATTAAAAAAATAATTGAAGAGAATAATTGCACATGGTTTTTGTCAAAAATTTCCAAATTAGATGCTAGAAAAAAATGGATCATTAGTTCTATTTCACCTAAAGGTGAACTTGTTATTGATGATGGCGCTAAAGTGGCGCTTACTAATGGTAAAAGTTTGTTAGCTGCTGGCATAAAAAAAGTATCTGGAAAATTTAAAAAAGGTGATCACATAAAAGTTTTAGATAAACACAATTTCGAATGTGCTAGGGGCTTAAGCTCATTCTCATCTGATGAAATTTTAAAGATTATGGGTCATCATTCAAAAGAAATCGAAAAATTGTTAGGATATATTGCAAAATCTGAAGTTGTGCATAAAGATGATATGGTGGAGATATAGAATGAGTCGATATATGAGTTTAATAGGACAAAAAGCTAGAAAAGCATCTCTTAAAAAAATTAATACTAAAATTAAAAATAAAGTTTTAAAAAGATATGCTTTATTATTGGATAAAGAAAAGAATTCTATATTTAAAGCAAATATAAAAGATGTTAAATTAGCCTTAAAAAAACGTTTAAAAAATAATTTAATCGACAGACTATCCATTGATCAAAAAAAATTAACCAATATAAAAAATTCTATAAATAAAATTGCTAAACTAAAAGACCCTATTGATAATATTTTAGAAAAATGGAGTAGACCCAACGGTTTAAAAATTAACAGAGTATCGATACCTATTGGTGTTATCGGAGTTATATATGAAAGTAGACCCAATGTTACATCTGATGTTGCCAGTTTATGTTTCAAATCTGGTAATGCTGTAATTTTAAAAGGTGGCTCAGAAGCTACAAATACAAATAAAATTTTAGCCAAATTATTTAGAAAAGCTCTTAAAGAAAATAAAGTTAATGAAGATTTTATTCAGTTTATAGATTCAAGAGATAGAAGAATGGTAGATTTTATGCTTTCAAAAATGAAAGATTATATTGATGTAATCATACCTCGTGGAGGAAAAAAATTAGTAAAAAGGGTGCAAGGGTTTTCAAGCGTGCCTATTATTGGACACTTAGAAGGTCTCTGTCATACCTTTGTTGATAAAGATGCTGAATTAAAAATGGCTACAAATATTATCTATAATGCCAAATTAAGAAATACTAGTATTTGTGGTGCTACAGAAACAATTTTACTTCATGAAAAAATTGTAAAAAAATTCTGTAATCCTATTTTAAAAAAGCTTGAGGCGAATAACTGTAAAATTTATGGGGATCGTTCTTTAATTAAATATTACAAAGGAAAGATTTATCCTGCAAAAGAGAAGAATTGGTCTACTGAATACCTAGCAGCCATAGTTTCAGTAAAGACTGTTAAAAATTGTGAAGAAGCAATTAATCATATTAATAAATATGGTACTATGCACACCGATTCTATAGTTACAAAAAATAAAAAAACTGCCCAAAAATTTTTGAAGAATGTTAAAAGTTCCATAGCAATGCACAATACATCAACACAATTTGCTGATGGTGGTGAATTTGGTTTTGGAGGAGAAGTTGGTATCTCAACAAATACTCTTCCACCAAGAGGCCCTGTGGGTTTGGAACAGCTTATTTCTTATAAATATGAGATAGTTAGTAATGGCCAAACTCGAAAATAAATTGAAATCTCAAAAAATTAAAATTGGTATTTTAGGTGGCACTTTTGATCCAGCTCATAAAGGACATTTGGAAATATCAATACAGGCCAAAAAAAGATTTAAACTAAAAAATATTATTTGGACAATTACAAAACAAAATCCATTTAAAAATGAAAGTAGATCTGACTTAAGAAGCAGAATGCAGTTTGCTAAAAAATTAATAGGTAAAAATGATTCTATTAAAGTAAAATTTTATGAAGATAGAATAGCCTCCAATAGAACGATTGATTTAATTAAGCACTTAAATAAAAATAAAAAATTTGAAGTATATTTCATTATGGGTGCTGACAATCTCATAAACTTTCACAAATGGTATAAATGGAAATCTATTATAAAAGAATGCAATATTCTTGTATTTGATCGCCAAGGATATAAAGCTAAATCCTTAAGGTCTGTAACCTTTAATGGAACAAATAAAAAAAAGCTAACATTTATTAATTTTAAAAAAGTCAATATTTCATCTTCTCAATTAAGAAAAATTTGATAAGGTTTAATTAATTAATGGAAAAAAATTCAGATCTTAAAAGTATCATATTATACACCTTAGATTCCAATAAAGCTTTAGACATTATTTCAATAGATCTTAAAAACAAAAGTTCAATGGCAGATTATATGATTATAGCAAGTGGAACTTCTTCAAGGCATATTCAGGCGTTATCGGAACAAGTATTAGAAAAATTGAAAGCTAATGGAATTGAAAATTCAAAGATAGAAGGAAAAGAAAGTTTAGACTGGAAATTGGTTGATGGCATTGATTTGATTGTTCATATATTTAATCCTGAAAAAAGAAAATTTTATGAACTAGAAAAAATATGGTCTGAATTAATTCCTAAAGAAAAAGTGATGATATAAGTATGATAAAAAAGTCACTAATTTTTTTTATTATTACCCTATTTTTTTTTCAGAAAAGTTTTTCTGAAAATAGTGATATTTATAAAAAAATAGACCTATTCGGTGAAGTTCTTGAAAAAATTAATAAAGAATACGTTGATGATGTAGATCAATCTAAAAGTATGGATGCTGCAATAAATGGATTATTGCAATCTCTAGATCCCTATTCAGCCTACATGACGCCAGAAAGCTTTGAGAGTATGCAAACTGAAACAAGTGGTAAGTTCGGTGGATTAGGAATTGAGGTTGGAATGGAGTCTGGTGTGGTAAAAGTAATCTCTCCTATCGACAACACACCAGCTGCAGAAGCGGGATTAAAAGCAGGAGATTATATTATAAAAATTAATAACACACAGGTACAGGGAAAGTCATTAATTGAAGCTGTTGATTTGATGAGAGGACCCGTTGGTTCTAGCATTGAAATAACTGTTAGAAGACGAGATATAAAAAAAGCGTTAATCTTCAATATAACAAGAGAAATTATCCAAGTCCAATCGGTTAAATCTGAACTCATTGATAATAACATTGGTTATATTAGACTCACTTCTTTTAATGAAAATAGCAGTGAACAAATTAAAAAAAAAGTTAAAAAGCTCAATCAAAACAAAAATTTAAAAGGATATATTTTAGATTTAAGAAATAACCCAGGAGGGTTACTTTCTCAGGCTATTAAAATTTCAGACTTTTTTTTAGAAAATGGTGAGATTGTATCAACTAAAAGCCGAAAAGTTTCAGAGAACAGAAAATGGTTTGCTAAAAAAGGAGATATAATTGATGGAAAAACATTAATTGTACTTATCAATTATGGATCAGCTTCAGCGTCAGAAATAGTAGCCGGAGCACTAAAAGATCACAAAAGAGCAATTATACTTGGAGAGAGTAGTTATGGAAAAGGTTCTGTACAATCTATTATTCCATTAAAAAATAGAGGTGCTATTAGATTAACTATTGCCAAATACTACCTTCCTTCAGGAAAATCTATTTCAGACGTGGGTGTTTCACCAGACATAGAAATTATAGAAGGATCAGAGGATTTTAAATTTAACTCTGAAACAGATAATCAATTAAACTTTGCTTTAAAACTACTCAACGGATAAATGAAAAACGAAAATGCTGATTTACCTCTTAGAAATGGGGTTGGAATTGTTGTGTTGAATAAAGATAATAAAGTTTTTGTTGCAAAAAGAATAGATAATCAAAAAAATTTCTGGCAAATGCCTCAGGGTGGGGTTGATAAGGGTGAAGACTACTTGGCTGCTGCTTATAGAGAGTTAGAAGAAGAAACTAGTATAAAAAATGTAGAACTAACTAAAGAACTTGATGGGCTAATCTCTTACGAACTACCTAAAAATTTGTTGGGCATTATTTGGAAAGGTAAATATAGAGGTCAAAAACAAAAATGGTTTGTAATGAGATTTTTAGGACAAGATAACGAAATTAATATCAAAACTAAGCATCCAGAATTTTGTAAATGGAAATGGATTGATCTTGAAAATATAACTGACTTAGTTGTAGATTTTAAATTACACGTATATGAAGAAGTTAAAAAAAAAGTAAAAAAATTATCAATTAAGAGTTTTTAAAACATCAATTTTCTGATCAAGTAAGTATTTATCTTGATCTGTAATTTCATTACTTTTTGAATTTTCTTCAGCTTGTTTAAGTAGCTCACTAATTTTATCTTTATCAATATCTTTAATATTAAAAATAGAGCTAGTTAGTACTGACAAATTATTATTCTTGAATTCAACAATTCCATCTTCAACATAGTAGTTTTCTTCTCCAGATTTAGAGAAAATTTTAATAACACCTGATTTTAGAAATGAAATAATAGAAATATGGTCTTTTAAAATCCCCATTTCTCCTTCAAAAGCAGGCACGACAACTTCTGTTACATCTTCTTTTGAAAGAAAAGATTTTTCTGGGTTTACGATTTCTACTTTAAATTCTTCACTCATTATGCGGCTGCATCTTTCGCCATTTTTTCTGCTTTTTCTATAGCTTCCTCTATTGTACCCACCATATAAAATGCGGCTTCAGGTAAATGATCATACTCACCATTACAAATTGCAGCAAAACCTTTAATTGTAGATTCTAAATCTACTAATTTTCCAGGAGAACCTGTAAATACTTCCGCAACAAAGAAAGGTTGTGATAAGAATCTTTGAATTCTTCTAGCTCTCGCTACTGTTAATTTATCTTCTTCAGAAAGCTCATCCATTCCTAAAATTGCAATGATATCTTGAAGAGATTTATAAGTTTGAAGAATTTTTTGCACTTCTCTAGCCACTCTATAATGTTCATCTCCAACTATTCTTGGATCTAAAATTCTAGAAGTAGAATCTAGTGGATCAACAGCTGGATAAATTCCTATTTCTGCTATCTGTCTAGATAATACTGTTGTTGCATCTAAGTGAGCAAAAGATGTAGCAGGAGCAGGATCTGTCAAATCATCGGCTGGTACATAAATTGCCTGCACTGATGTAATTGATCCTTTGTTAGTTGTTGTAATTCTTTCTTGAAGATTACCCATATCTGTTGCAAGCGTAGGCTGATATCCAACTGCCGAGGGAATTCTTCCTAGTAGTGCGGAAACTTCAGAACCAGCTTGTGTAAATCTAAAGATATTATCAACAAAAAAAAGTACATCTTGACCTTCTTGATCTCTAAAATACTCAGCTACAGTTAAACCTGTTAAGGCAACTCTGGCTCTTGCTCCTGGAGGTTCATTCATCTGTCCATAAACTAATGCTGCTTTTGATCCTGGTCCTTCAGGTTTAATAACTCCTGAATCTATCATTTCATGATAAAGGTCATTTCCTTCTCTAGTTCTCTCTCCAACACCAGCAAACACTGAGAATCCACCATGAGCTTTTGCTACGTTATTAATTAATTCCATAATAAGCACTGTTTTACCAACACCAGCACCTCCGAATAAACCAATTTTTCCACCTTTAGCGTATGGTGCTAATAGATCAACTACTTTAATTCCAGTTACAAGAATTTCTGTTTCTGTTGATTGATCACTAAACTCAGGTGCAGCTCTATGTATTGGCCACTTCTCTTTTGTTTTAACTTCACCTTTTTCATCAATAGGTTCACCTATTACATTTATAATTCTTCCTAAAGTTTCAGGCCCGACAGGAACCATAATGGGAGAGCCTGTTGCTGTTACATCGTCTCCTCTTTTTAAGCCTTCTGTAGCATCCATTGCAATTGTTCTAACACTTGATTCCCCAAGATGTTGTGCAACTTCTAAAACTAATCTGCTGTCACCGTTTTTACATTCTAATGCTGATAAAATTTCTGGCAATTCTCCGTCAAATTTAACGTCTACTACCGCTCCAATAATTTGTGTAATTTTTCCTTTGCTCATAATTATAAACTTTCCGCTCCTGATATGATTTCAATTAGTTCTTTTGTAATAGCTGCTTGACGACTTCTATTATACTCAATAGTAAGTTTGTCAACCATTTCACCTGCGTTTCGGGTTGCACTGTCCATTGCACTCATTCTTGAACCTTGTTCGCTAGCTGAATTTTCTAACATCGCTTTAAAAATCTGAGTAGAAATATTTTTAGGTAATAAATTACTTAAAATTTCATCTTCATCTGGCTCAAATTCATAATTATCATCAGAAGAATTTTCCTCTATTTCAGAAGTTTTTAAAGGGATTATTTGTTGTTCTTGGGGTATTTGGGTAATTACATTTTTAAATTTATTATAGAAAATTGTACATACATCAAATTTTTTTTTTTCAAAATTTTCAATTATCATTTTTCCTACTTTTTCTGCATCTAAATAATTAATGGTTTTCGAATCTTTAAATGATATTCTTTCAACAATGCTATCTCTATAAACTCTTTTTAATTGATCATAACCTTTGGACCCTACAGTTATAATTTTTAAAGTTTTTTCCTCATCAGATATTTTCTTGAAATATACTTTAGCTTTTTTAATAATGTTTGTATTAAAACCACCACAAAGACCTCTATCGGAAGTTAAAACTATACATAGATGTATTTTCTCTTCACCAGTTCCTGAAAGTAACTTCGGGGCATTTTCTTTATCTGAAATGCCACTAGATAAATTAAGAATAATATTATTCATTTTCTCAGAATAAGGTCTTCCTTTTTCAGCATTTTCTTGTGCCCTTCTGAGTTTAGCAGCTGCAACCATTTTCATAGCTTTGGTAATTTTTTGTGTAGATTTTACACTTGCTATTCTTTTTTTTAGATCGTCTAATGTTGCCATATTTTATGAATTAAAGTTTTTCTTAAGTTCCATTATTACTTCAACTAATAATTTTTCAGTATCGTCCTCAAGTTTTCCTGAGCTTAAGATAGATTCTAGAATTTCTGATTTTTCAGATTTACATTTTTCAATAATTTTAGATTCAAACTCAGAAATATCCTTAAGCTCTACATCATCTAAATAACCTTTAACCCCACAAAAAACAGCTATTACTTGTTCTGCAACTGTCATTGGAGAATACTGTTTTTGTTTTAGGAGTTCAGTTAATTTTGAACCTCTATTTAAAAGTTTTTGAGTTGATGCATCTAAGTCAGATCCAAATTGTGCAAAGGCTGCCATTTCTCTATATTGAGCAAGCTCTAGTTTCATCGATCCAGAAACTTTTTTCATTGCTTTCGTTTGTGCTGCAGACCCAACTCTAGAAACTGATAAACCTACGTTGATTGCTGGTCTTATTCCTTGGTTAAACAATTCTGTTTCAAGAAATATTTGTCCATCAGTAATTGAGATCACATTAGTTGGAATAAATGCAGATACGTCTCCACCTTGTGTTTCAATTATTGGAAGTGCGGTTAATGACCCTCCACCATGCTCATCACTAAGCTTGGCGGCTCTTTCAAGCAGTCTACTGTGCAGATAAAATACATCTCCTGGGTAAGCTTCTCTTCCTGGGGGTCTTCTTAATAAAAGTGACATCTGTCTATAAGCTACGGCTTGCTTAGATAAATCATCATAAATGATTAATGCATGCATACCATTATCTCTATAGTATTCACCCATAGTACAGCCTGTATAAGGTGCTAAGAATTGAAGTGGTGCTGCATCTGAAGCTGTAGCGGCTACAATTGTTGTATACTCCATTGCACCAGCTTCTTCTAAAGTTTTTTGAATTTGTCTAACCGTAGATCTTTTTTGACCTATAGCGACATAGATGCAATAAAGTTTTTGTTTCTCGTCACTAGATTCATTTGTTTTTTTTTGATTAATGATTGCATCAATAGCAACTGCAGTTTTCCCAGTTTGTCTATCACCAATAATCAATTCACGTTGTCCTCTTCCAACTGGCACTAAACTATCAATTGATTTTAAACCTGTTTGCATTGGCTCACTAACAGATTGTCTTGGAATAATTCCAGGAGCTTTTACTTCAACTCTGCTTTTTTTTATTCCTTTATCTAAAGCGCCTTTGCCATCAATTGGATTTCCCAACCCATCAACAACTCTTCCTAATAATTCTTTTCCAACAGGCGTATCAACAATACTTCCTGTTCTTTTAACAACATCACCTTCTTTAATTTTTCTATCATCTCCGAAAATTACAACTCCAACATTTTCGCTTTCTAAGTTAAGAGCCATTCCTTTTGATCCATCAGAAAATTCAACCATCTCTCCAGCTTGAACGTTGTCTAATCCGTATACTCTTGCAATACCATCTCCTACTGATAAAACTTGACCAACTTCAGTTACTTCTGCTTTATCACCGAATTTTTTAATTTGTTCTTTTAATATTTTTGTTACTTCTGATGGGTTTATATCCATTTATGCCTCTATCATCCTATTTTCAATTTGTTGTAATTTATTTTTAATGGAGGTGTCCACCATTGTACTTCCAACTTGCACAATTAAACCTCCAATTAAACTTGGGTCATGCTTGTAGTTTAATTTTATTTTTGAGCTAAAGTTTTTTGTTAGCTCTTCTTTTATGTTGTTAACTTCTTTTTCTGTAAGATTTTTTGCTGAAATTAACTCTGCTTTTAATTCACCCCTTTTAATTGAACAGGTTTCAATAAAAGTTTTTAAAATTTTTTCGACATAAAAAAACCTTCTCTTAGTTATTAAAAAACTTAAAAATTTTTTTAATAGTTCGTTTAATTTATATTGTTCTGAAATTTTGTTTAAAGCGTTAAGCTGATCTTCTTTATTATTTGTTGGATCTTTAATTAAAGATCTAAAATCTTTACATGTTACAATTAAATTAATAACTGAAGAAGAATGATCTTCTATTTCATTTAATGTGTTTGCTTCTGTAGCTAATTCATAAAGTGCTAAAGAATATCTACTAGCTGATGTTTCTGAAAAACCTTTGTTTTTGCTCAATTTTTTGTTCCTTATAAATAATTGAAGATTTAATAAAATTCCGTTTTAATTAACATATGACCCTAGCCTCTTCAAGTCACACATTGTCTAAAAGTCTTATTTTTTGTCCATTAATTGAAATTTATTGGGTCAACATCAACCGTTAGTTTCATTCCAGTGGGAAATTTGAACTTTTCAATAATTTTTGCCAATGAATTCTGTACCTTTAGAGATTTTCTCCCTCTAATCAAAAGCCTAACTCTAAACTTTCTTTTTAACCTAAATATTGGAGCATTCACAGGCCCAAGAACTTTACCCTCTACTGCGATTTCTATAAAACTTTTAAATTTGTAGGCTTCTTTTTCTAGTTCACTTTCATTACTACCTGTAATTATTAAAGAAATAAATCTTTGAAAAGGTGGAAGATTATTTACTCTTCTAATTTCAAGTTCTTTGTTCAAGAATATATTTGGATCTTTATTAGTTATATCTGTAATCATTTTTGTGTTTAAATTATAAGTTTGAAAATAAACAGTTGCTGGCTTTCCTGTTCTGCCTGCTCTTCCTGAAAGTTGATGATATAGTTGAAGATTTTTCTCAGCTCCTCTCAAGTCGTGGCCTTGTGATGATAAGTCGATATCAACTACTACGATACAATTTAAATTTGGAAAATGGAATCCTTTTGAGATTAATTGAGTTCCAATTAAAATTTGGATTTCATTATTTATAATTTTTTCTAAAATTTCTGAAGAACTTTTTTTATTCATAGTGTCACTAGAAAAGATAGTTGTTTCTTTGTTGGGAAAAATTTTTTTAACTTCTTCTGATATTCTTTCAACACCCGGTCCACTAAAAATAAAATCACATTTTCCTTCTTTGGAACAATCTCTATTTAATAAAGCTTTGTATCCACAATAGTGACATAATAAATTTTGTTTATTTTTATGATAAACCAAATTTATTGAACAGTTTGGACATGAGTAACTATTAAAACATTTTTTACATAACACATGAGGAGAGAAACCTCTTCTGTTTAAAAAAAATAAAACTTGATCTTTTTTTTCAAGATGGAACTTTACTTTTTTAATTGTTTCTTTTGAGATCCAAGATTGAGATTCTAGTTTTGAATTATTTAAATTAATTATTTCATAATTGGGTAACGAAGCATTTAAATATCTTTGGTCAAGTTTTGATAAACTATATTTACCTTTTTTAATATTATCATAGGTTTCAATAGACGGAACTGCTGTTATCAAATTGATTGGAATGTTTTCAAATGATGCTCTCGAAATTGCCATATCTCTTGCATTATAAATTACTCCCTCATCTTGCTTGTATGATTGGTCATGCTCTTCATCTACAATAATCAATCCTAATTTTTTAAAAGGTAAAAACAATGAGGATCGAGCACCAATAACAACTTTAATTTTATCATTAGCAATACCGCTCCATATGATTTCTTTATTTTTTTTTGTAATTCCAGAATGCCATACTGCTGGTTTAAATCCAAAAAATTCTATAAATTTATTTTGAAACTGCCCTGTTAACCCAATTTCAGGTAATAGAATTAAGCCTTGAAAACCCATGTTAATTATCTCTTTTAAAGCCTCAAAATAGACCATAGTTTTACCTGAGCCTGTTGTTCCCTGTAAAACATGAACCCTAAATTTCTGATTAGAAGCATTCATTTTTTTTAAACAACTTTTTTGGTCTTTTGAAAGTTCAATTTTATTTTGTTTCATTTCAATTTTAAACTGCTCATAAACTTCACTCGAAATTTCTTCAACAGCATTACTACTTAATAGCAGCAGTTTTAAAGCCATACCTTTGGGGATCATGTTGTATTCTGCAAACCAATTTAAAAACTTAATAGTATTTTTCTTTAAAGATGGCACATCAAGTTTTCTTAGCACTTGCTTGATTGCAAAATTTTTACTTGTTTTTTTTTCAAACTCATCCCAAACTACTGCAGTAAGCTCTGACTTCCCAAATGGCACAACAACATAATCGCCTACTTTAAGTTTTAAGTCAGAATCATAGGTAAATGGATGATTAAAGATATTGGGAATAAGAATCGGAACTTTCATATTTTTATAATATGAAAATATCTTAAGAATGTATTGTTCTTTTTTGAACCGCTCTACTTCTATTGATAAACATAACTTCTAAAGACACTGCTAGCTTTCTTCTTTCCGCACCATGAATAAACCATTAAACCATTAAACCATTAAACCATTAAACCAAATTTAATCTAAAAGTTTAATTTATAATTCCAATACATTTTGAATCTATTTCAAATATTTTTTATGGTTAATTTATAAATTAATTCTAATTTAAGTTTTCTTTTATGAATTTAACACTTTTAAGAAGCATTTTATTATCTACTTGATGTCCTAAGTTTTTTGGGCTTTCAAATTTAACATTATCTACAATTTGATTTATATATTTTTGAGAATTTTTCCACATCACAGTATTAACTTCTAAAGAAACAGGACTTGATTCAAAAAGTAGCCCATCTACAAAAAGTTTTTTTACTATTCCAAACTCTTTATCTGTTAAATCTTCAGCACCTTTCCTAAATGGATTTGATTTATCTTTTGTTCCTTGCCAGTAAAATTGAGGTGTATTTTTGTATTCTTCTAGATTAAATTTTTTTCCAGTAATTTTTACAAAATCATATGTTCCAATAGGGTATACAGTTTCAATTCCATTAATTTTGTCAGCAGGAACAGGTAGCAAACCTCCTATTCCTCCACCAACTGCAACTGATACTCTGTCTGGATTTAAAAAAGTAAATCTTGCTGCAAATAAAGACGATGATGAAAAACCAGTAAAAATAACCTTTTCATTTATACTTTGATTATTTTCTTTCAACAATCTTTCTCTTGCATCGTCAATCATGGCAATTAACTGCAAATCAATTCTTTTGTATTTATCATTATTTATTTTTATAGTGTCGCTATCTAATTGAGGAAAATAATAATGCCATTTTAAATTGGGTAGATCTTTTTCAATTTCTTTAGTAGCGAATGGAAAAACAGGCATTAATAAAGGGAAATTTAATTTTTTTGCAATATCAGAACCCAAAACCCAACCTAGAGACTTTTTAGCTTTACTAGTCATATCTTTTATTGATTTACCGTTACCAGTGTTATTTGACTCAACAATTAAATATTTTGCATCTGAAGTTTTTTTTGAAGTTTTTAACAAATAAGGAAAATTAAAACCTTTTTCTGGATTAGCTTTTACCACTATTGTTTTAGAATTAACATTACTGCTCAGTAACAAGCAAAGAACCACGATCCCTAAAAGTTTTTTCATTTTCTAGAGATCTTACTATCAACAGTTATTATTTTATCATTAACTAGACTTTCTCTAATAAATTCTAAAACTAATTTTTGATGTGGCCAAGAGCATTTAGAAAATACTATCATATGACCATTTTTTAATGTTTTGTTGTCCCACCACTGTTTACATTTCTTTCCATTTACTTTTACACCTTTTTCATATTCAAACCATTTTACTCCTGAAATATCAGCAATCCATGCAAGATCAGTTGAGGTTGCTTTCCAGTCATGTGTAAGATCATCTGGACTTGCAAAAACTAATGAGTTTGCATATTTTGCAGTTTTTAATTCACCGACTAAATATTGTCTTACAGGATTATTTTCTTCTTTAGGCCAACAATTAGGATTGAATGCAATCGTTCCTCCAAATAATTCTTTTTTAAATGCTGCGTACCTGATTGCATTCCATGCGCCACAAGAATGTCCTGCTAAAAAAATTTGTTTAAAAGGAACTCCATTTGAATTAAATTTTCTAACAACATCCTCTGTAACTCGCATACGAACATCTGTTGAAAGGTTTTCTAAATAATCTGTCCAAAACGGACATTTTAAAGTGTGACCATATCCTTTTTTAATACATTTTTTAGCTGAACCTTTGAATTTCCACCCTGCTTCCCGTCCTCCTGTAGCTCCAAGATGTCTGGTGTTTGTAATTAAACAATTCATCCATACTATTATTTCTTTATCTCCAATTTTAGCTCCTGAAAGCATAGAAATAAAAGTTAGATTTTCACTATAATTACAAACCTTCTCTTTTGTTTCATTGCCACCATGATTCCAAATTAATAATATTTTATTTTCAGGATTATCAATTTTATAACCTTTGGTAAGTTTAAATGCTTTCCCTTTAAGATTTGATGAAATAAATCCACTACTTTTTGAGCCAAGTTGCTTGGCTTGGACTGATAAACTTATATTGAAAAATAACAAACCCAGAACTATGATCCCTAAAATCTTTTTCATGAACCCAGACCCTACCAAACCCCAAATCAGCTGTCTAGGTGATGGAGCTAGTGAAACAACAATACATTCAATCACCATGATTTCACCATAGAGATTTTTAAACATCGCCCATAAAATCACCATTAAATCCAAAGTAAATGTTTTAATAAATGTGGAATACCAACGATTCCAAAAATTTAAGTAGTCTTCTAATAATTGATTATTATCTTTGGTACTAAAAGATAATTTAAAAATCTTATAGGATAATATGGGACTAAGAGTGTATTGCTCTTTTATCTACTGATAAAGCTGCTTCTTTTACTGCTTCTGAAAATGTTGGGTGTGCATGGCACGTTCTTGCAATATCTTCAGCACTTGCACCAAACTCCATTGCAACTCCAATCTCTGCAATTAATTCACCAGCATGTGCTCCAATGATATGTGCTCCTAAAACTCTATCAGTTTTTTCATCAGCTAAAATTTTTACAAAACCTTCAATTTCACCAATCACTTTTGCTCTTGAGTTTGCCATAAATGAAAATTTACCAATTTTGTATTTTATATTTTTTTCTTTTAATTGTTCTTCTGTTTTTCCTATAGAGGCCACTTCTGGTGTTGTATAGATAACACCTGGAATAATATCATAATTAACATGTCCAGATTGTCCTGCAATATTTTCTGCAACTGCAATACCTTCGTCTTCAGCTTTGTGCGCCAACATTGGTCCTTCGATCACATCACCAATTGCATAAATACTATTTACATTTGTTTGAAAGCTTTGATCTGTTTTAATTCTCTTCTTTTCATCTAACTGAACACCAATCGTTTTTAAATTTAACTTATCAGTATTTGGTTTTCTGCCAATAGATATAAGAACTACATCACAATCAAAATTAAGTTTTTTTCCATCTTTATCAGAAGTTGAAACGGTTGCACCTTTAGCGCTTTTTTTAATACCTTCTACTTTGGTTTGCATGTGAAAATTAATTCCTTGTTTTTTTAAAATTTTCATAAATTCTATAGATACTTCTCTATCCATTCCTGGTGTAATATTTTCAAGAAATTCGATTACATGAACTTCAGATCCTAATCTAGACCAAACAGATCCCATTTCTAATCCTATATAGCCACCACCAACTACAACCATTTTTTTTGGAACTGTTTGTAAAGTTAGTGCTCCTGTTGAAGAAACAATTATCTTTTCATCAAATTTAATTCTTGGCAATGAGACTGGAACAGAACCTGTACTAATTACTGTTTTTTCAGTTTCTATAACTGTTTCTTTTTTTTGATCGTCTAAAATAGAAATTTTATTTGCTGATTTAAAGCTTCCAGTTCCCTTAAAGTAAGTAACTTTATTTTTTTTAAATAAAAACTCGACACCTTTGGTTAAAACAGTGACTGTTTTTTCCTTATTTTTCATCATTTTTTCAATGTTAAGTTTAACTTCACCAACTTCTATACCAAGCTTGGATAAATTTTTTGCTTTATGATAATTTTCTGAAATATTTAATAAATTCTTTGAAGGTATGCACCCAACATTTAAGCATGTTCCACCAAGTGATCCTCTAGATTCTACACATGCAGTTTTAAGGCCAAGCTGCGCTAGTCTTATTGCACATACGTAGCCTCCTGGACCACCACCAATTACAACTGCTTGAAATTTTTCTGACATTTAAATATTTAAAAATAATCTTCTTGGATCTTCTAGGTTCTCTTTAACCATTTTCAGGAATGAAACTGATTCTTTTCCATCAATAATCCTATGGTCATAAGATAGTGCAAGATACATAATTGGTCTAATTTTAATTTCACCGTCTACTACTACTGGTCTTTCAACTATATTGTGCATTCCTAGTACTCCAGATTGTGGTAAGTTTAATATTGGAGTAGATAACATTGAGCCATAAACGCCCCCATTGCTTATGGTAAAAGTTCCACCTTGAAGATCTTCAATCGTCAATTTTCCATTCTTTGCTTTTTCAGAAATAACTTTGATATTTTTTTCAATATCAGAAAATGATAACTCATCTGCATTTTTCAAAACTGGAACGACTAATCCTTTTTCAGTACCTACTGCAAAACTTATATTATAATAATTTTTATAAATAATTTCATCTCCCTCAATTTCAGCATTAACGGGTGGAAACATTTTTAAAGCGGCAACACAAGCTTTTACAAAAAAAGACATAAATCCTAGTTTAATTCCATATCTATCTTGAAAATCTTCTTGATTTTCTTTTCTAATTTCCATTATGCTTGTCATATCAACTTCATTAAACGTAGTTAATAAGGCAGCATTTTCTTGTGCTTGCTTTAACCTTTTTGCAATTGTTTGTCTAAGTCTGGTCATTTTAATTCTTTCCTCTTGACCATATTTAATTTTTCTCTCTGATGGTTGTGGATTTACTCCCATCAAACTAATTAAATCACCTTTAAGAATTCTGCCACCTTTTCCAGTGCCCGTAACATTTTCTAAATTAATTTTATTTTCAACTGCAATTTTTCTAACTGCTGGAGAAAGTTTTTCATTCTTTTGTTTTATTGATTTGCTTTTTTTTTCTTTAATTTCTTTAGTTAATACTAAGGGTTCTTCATTTAATTTTAGTGGTTCTTCAGGTATTATTTTTTCTTCAGAAATTTTAGGTATTTTTCTTTCGGTTGTTAAATTAACAACATTATTTTCTTTTTTTTCTGGTTTAGCTTTTATAATTTTATTTTCTTCAGATGTTTGAATATCATTTTGACTAATTGAACCAAGCACAGCACCTACCTCGACTATAGCTCCATCTTGAGAGCTTATTTTAGACAAAACTCCATTAATGGGCGAGGGAACTTCTACATTAACTTTATCAGTTTCTAGCTCTACAATAGCTTCATCAACTTTAACGCTATCACCTTCATTTTTAAGCCATTTAGCAACAGTTGCTTCTGTGATGCTTTCTCCTAAAGTTGGTACTACAATTTTTTCAATCATTATTATTCAAAAACTTTATTAATAATTTCCTGCTGTTGAGATGCATGTCTTTTTGCATATCCTGTAGCAGGGGACGCATCTGGACTTCTTCCAATATAAGAAATTTTTACATTATTAGCTTTAATAGTTTCTAATGTCCATTGTATATAGTCCCTCACCGAAAACCAAGCTCCCATATTTTTTGGCTCTTCTTGGCACCAATAGAATTTAGCATTTTTAGCATAGACTTTAAGCTCTTTAACAAGAGTTTTTGCTGGAAAAGGGTATAATTGTTCAATTCTGTACAATACTACATCATCTATTTTTAATTTTTCTCTAGCAGCCAATAAATCAAAATAAACTTTTCCAGAACACATTATCACTTTTTTAATTTCTGAACTTTTTTTCAATTTTATAAACCCATTAATTTTTGGATCTATAGCATGATCCCATAAAATTCTATGAAATGAATTTTTTTTGTTAAAATCTTCTAAATTAGAAACACAATATTTATTTCTTAATAAAGATTTGGGTGTCATAATAATCAATGGTTTTCTAAAATCTCTATGCATTTGTCGTCTCAAAGCATGAAAGTAGTTTGCTGGAGTAGTACAATTCATTACTTGCATATTATCATTTGAACATAGTTGCAAAAATCTCTCTAGTCTTGCTGATGAATGTTCTGGTCCTTGACCCTCATATCCATGAGGGAGCAACATCACTAAACCTGAAGCTCTAGACCATTTTCTTTCTCCAGATGCAATAAATTGATCAATTACAACTTGTGCGCCGTTAGCAAAATCTCCAAATTGAGCTTCCCACAAAGTAAGAGTATTTGGCTCAACTAAACTATACCCATATTCAAAACCTAGAACAGCTAATTCAGATAAAAAACTATCTACTACCTCAAATTGTTTTTGACTATTTGAAATATTATTAAGTGGAATATAACGCGAATTATCAGATTGATTTCTTAAAACTGAATGCCTCTGACTAAAAGTTCCTCTACCAGAATCTTGTCCCACCAATCTAACTGGATACCCTTCCTCTAATAATGAGCCAAATGCTAAAGCTTCAGCAGTCGACCAATCTATACCTGATCCTTTTTTTACCGACTCCCTTCTTAATCTTAATATTTTAATAATAGTTTTGTGTAAGTTTAGTTCTAGTGGCGTACTATTAATTTTTTCTGATATTCTTAAAAGTTTATCAGTATCTGCTCCACTCACTCCTCTTTTATCTTTTCCTTTTTCAGGTTTATATGCAGACCAAGTACCTTCAAACCATTCAATTTTGGGTTTGTAATCTTTTGCATTTTTAAATTGATCATCAAGCAAATCTTTAAATTTTTTTATAAAACCACTTAAATCTTCATTAGAAATTGTATTGTCATTTATTAGTTTATTCCCATAGACTTTTACTGGCGATGGGTGCGACCTAATTTTTTTATACATAAGTGGCTGAGTGAATGATGGTTCGTCACCTTCATTATGACCAAACCTTCTGTAACAAATTAGATCAATTACAACATCTCTATTGAATTTTAACCTAAATTCTGTTGCTATTCTTGCCGCGTAAACTGCTGCTTCTGGATCATCTCCATTCACATGTAATATTGGTGCATCAACCATTTTGGCAGCATCAGATGGGTAAGGTGAAGATCGAGCAAATCTAGGACTTGTTGTAAATCCAATTTGATTATTTATTATAACATGAATAGTACCTCCAGTATTATGACCAGGTAAGCCTGACATAGCAAAACACTCTGCTACAACTCCTTGGCCTGCAAAAGCAGCATCACCATGAACTAAAATTGGGATAACTTTTTTTCTCTCTTTATCTTTATGAAAAAATTGTTTAGCTCTAGTTTGTCCTAAAACAACTGGATTAACAGCTTCTAAGTGAGATGGATTGTCTGTTAAACTAACATGCACTGAGTTACCATCAAACTCTCTATTTGAAGATGCTCCCAAATGATACTTAACATCACCAGCACCTTCTTCAGATGATAAGTTAATTTCTCCAGCAAATTCATTAAATATTCTTTTGTATGACTTTTGTAAAACATTGGCTAAAACATTAAGTCTTCCTCTGTGGGACATTCCAATTTTAACTTCTTTAACATTGCATTGACTACCTATTTTTATTATTTGTTCCAGGGCTGGGATTAAGCTTTCTGCACCATCTAATCCAAATCTTTTTGTTCCAACATATTTTGTGTGTAGAAATTTTTCAAAGCCCTCTGCTTGAATTAATTTATTTAAGATAGCTTCCTTACCATTTTTTGTAAAATGCAAAGTATCTTCTGATTTTTCCACTCTATCTCTAAACCATGTTCTTTCTTTTGGATTTGATATATGCATATATTCATAGCCTATTGAGCCACAATAAGTTTTTTTTAAAAAATTTAAAATTTCACGAATATTAGAATATTGTTTGTTGATTGCTCCATCTAAATAAATTTTTTTTTGGTAATCTTCTTTTTTAAATCCATAAAACTTTGGATGAAGTTCATCTAAATATTCTGACTCCAACAATCCTAGTGGGTCAAGCTTAGCTATCAAGTGTCCTCTTAGTCTGTAAGATCTAATTATTGCAACAGCTTTCATTGATTCACTATTTGATTTAAGTAAATCTTTTTGATTAATTTCACCAATAATTTCTTTGCTGGATAAATTTATTTCATTTTTTTCAATTATTTTTTGAATTTCATCTATATTAATCTTATTTTTTTTAGGGCTCCATGAAGGTCCATTAATTTCTTTTA
>CAJQTO010000010.1 GCA_905620465.1 uncultured Candidatus Pelagibacter sp.
TCTATTGAAAATTGTTTTATTTTTTTTATTATTGCTAATTGCCAATTTATTGATTTTTCTAATTTAAATTTTTCTAAATCATTCATCCATTTAATTGAATATTTTTTATTTAAAATTGGCCCACGCCAGCCTTTTCTTTTGTCATAGCTTATAAGTCCATCTCTTAAAGACTGGGTTGCAATTTTTTGTAAATTTAGATTTATAGGGGTGTTAATATTTAATCCTTGTTTATATACTTTTTCATAACCAAATTTATCAATTACATTTTTTCTTATATCTTCAACATAGTATTGAGTGTCTTCTAAAAATATTTTTTTTCTTTTTTTTAATAAAATCTTATTATTAATAAATTCTTCATAATCTTTTTTATTAATATAATTATTTTCAAATAAGTTTTGCAATACCAAATCTCTTCTAAATTTAGCTAATTTAATATTTTTATAAGGATTATATCTACTTGGTGCTTTGGGTAATGCTGCCAGGACTGCTGCTTCGTTGTAATTTAATTCATTAATAGGTTTGTCAAAATATTCTAAGCTGGCGGATGCAACACCGTAGGTTCCTTCACCTAAGTAAATTTGATTCAAATATAGTTCCAATATTCTTTCTTTTGAAAGTGCCCTTTCTATTCTAAATGCTAAAATTGCTTCTTTAAATTTTCTATTTAAACTTACTTCATTAGTTAATAAAAAATTTTTAGCTACTTGCTGTGTTATGGTTGATGCTCCTTCCAATCTCCTTGAGGTTGTTATATTTGAAATATTATTTATTGTAGCCCTTAAAACTCCCTTGGCATCAACACCGGGATGTGTAAAAAAATTTTTATCTTCCGCAGACAAAAAAGCATTAATTACTTTTTGAGGTATTGCTTTGTAAGGAACAAAAATCCTTTTTTCAGTAGAAAAATCATTCACTAATTCTCCCTCTCCAGAGTACACTTTGCTAGAAACTGGAGGTTTATAACTCTTTAAAAATTTATAATCTGGTAATTTGTTAGAAAATGCCCATAAAACTGCTAGTAAAAAAATAGCTGTTAATAGACCAATGCTTAAAATTAGTATAAATATATTTTTAATAATTTTGTACATTATAGTTTAATATATATACAAATTTGTTAAAGTTATGGCATTAGAATTCAAACAAAATTTAAAATTATTTAAATATAAAATGAAACAATTAACCAAAAATATATGGAAAAAAATTTATACATTGATGCTTCGCATCCAAATGAAACTAGAGTTGTACTTAAATCAGGTGATAATATTGAGGATTACGAGTACGAAGGCCTAAAAAATACTTTAATAAAAAATAATATATACTTGGGAAAAGTAACTAGGGTAGAGCCCTCTCTACAAGCAGCTTTTATTGATTTTGGAAGAGAAAGACATGGATTCTTATCCTTTAACGATATTCAATCGGATTATTATCAAATACCTCAAAATGATCTAGAAAAAATAAAAAAAGAAGAGCAAAATGCAAGAGAAGAGCTTCAAAAACAAAGTGAACAACAAGAAGAAAAAAATATTAATGAAGGTAATTTAGAAATTAACGATCCTGTTGAAAAAAAAACAGAAGAAGAAACTGAAATAAGACTAGTTGAAGAAACTCAAATAGAAGAAGTTAAAAAAATTGAACCAAGATTTCGGTCTAAAAGATATAAAATTCAAGAAGTTATAAAACCAAACCAAGTAATCTTGATTCAAGTATTAAAAGATGAAAGAGGACAAAAAGGTGCTGCTTTAAGTACTTTTATTTCTATAGCTGGAAAATATATTGTTCTAATGCCCAACACACCAAAAGGTGGTGGAATATCCCGTAAAATTTTTAACCCTGGCGAAAGAAAAAAAATAAGAGGCATTTTAAATCAAATAATAGTTCCTAAAGAAATGGGATTAATTGTTAGAACTGCAGGATCAAATAAAACAAAAAATGAAATCGATCATGACCTTCATGCGCTGATAAAAACCTGGAATACTATTAAAGATGTTGCTTTAAATTCTATTGCACCAGCATTAATCCACCAAGAAAGTGAAATAATAAAAAGAACTTTAAGGGATATGTTTGATCAAGATACAAAAAATATATTTATTGAAGGAAATGAGGGCTATAAAAAAGCACAAAGTTTCATGAAAATTATGATGCCTTCAGAAGTGAAGAAGATAAAAAAATATAGAGATAAAATTCCTTTATTCTTTAAGGAAAATATAGAACAAAAATTAAATCAAATTTATGACCCTCAAGTAAAATTGAATTCTGGGGGATACTTGGTTATCAACCCTACAGAAGCTTTAGTATCAATTGATATTAACTCTGGTAGCTCGATAAAGCAAAAAAATATTGAAAGCACAGCATTAAACACTAACCTCGAAGCGGCTGAAGAAATAACAAGACAAATAAAAATTAGAGATTTGTCTGGTTTAATAATTATTGATTTTATTGACATGTTGAGCTTTGAAAATAGAAAATTGGTTGAAAGAACACTCAAAGAAAAATGTAGATCGGATAGAGCAAGAATTCAAATAGGAAGAATTGGTAATTTTGGTCTATTGGAAATGTCTAGACAAAGATTAAGAGAAAGCGTTGTAAAGTGGAAAGTAACTCTAACAGATGAATCTTTTGCTCTAAAAATATTAAAATTAGTAGAAGTTAAGGCAATTTTAAATAAAGCAAAATTTGTAGAATTAAAAATCTGTGGAAAAATATCTGATTTCATGAAGGAAAATTTTATGGAAGATTTGAAATATTTTGAAGATAAAAATAAGATAAAAATTGATATTATTGCAGATAATTCTCTTATTATTCCTGAATATATAATTAATCTTCAGAACAAAACAAAAAAGACAATTGAGACAGTAGAGAATCTAGAAAAATTAATAAATCTAGAAGAGCAGAAAAAAGAGGTTAAATCTTTTATAAGCTCGATTAAAAAAAAGCCCTATAAGAAAAAACCTTTTTTTAAAAAAAAATTTTATAAAAAGCCAGTAGCTGTTAAATAAGACCTGTTTTTGGTGATGATGGGCTTCCATACAGGGACTTTTTTATACGTCCTGCTAGAAAAGATTCTCTTCCAGCAATAACTCCATTTTTAAAAGCTAAAGCCATTTGAAATGGTTTTTTAGCTTTTGCAATAGCTGTGTTGACCAACACTCCATCACAACCTAACTCCATAGCTATAACTGCATCAGATGCCTGGCCTAGTCCAGCATCAATTATCAAAGGAAGTTTGGTCTGACTTCTTATGATCTTTATATTGGTTGTATTTTGTATACCAAGGCCAGAACCTATTGGTGCTGCTAAAGGCATGATTGCACATGCACCAACATTCTCTAATCTTTTTGCCATTAATGGATCATCATTACAATATACCATAACTTTAAAACCTTCTTTGGTTAATACCTCAGTAGATTTTAAAGTTTCAATCATATCAGGAAATAGATTTTTTTTATCACCCAATACTTCAAGTTTTACTAATTTCCACCCACCAATTTCTCTTGCCAATCTTAATGTTCTGAGCGCTTCTTCTGAGTTAAAGCACCCTGCTGTATTAGGAAGATAAGTAATTTTTTTTGGATCTATATAATCCATTAATAGTGGTTTTTTTTTATCTGAAATATTAACTCTTCTTATTGCAACCGTGACTATTTCTGCGCCAGATAATTTTATAGCCTTCGCACATTCTGACATGCTTTTATATTTTCCGGTTCCAACTATTAATCTAGAATTAAATTTTTTTTTATCTACAATCAATTTATCTTTTTTCAATTTAACCACCTCCGATAAAATGAACTATTTCTATTTTATCATTTTTTCTTAATTTGATTTTTCCCAATTTATTTTTATCTATTATTTCTTTATTTAATTCAATTGCTACTTTTTTAAGTGGAATTTTAATTTTTTTTAAATAACTTAATAGACTTAAATCATCATTAATTGTTGATAAATTACCATTTATTTTAATTTTTATTTTTTTTATTTTTTTCATACTATATAAGTGATGAATGAGTATTAATATTATTGTTATTAATGGACCCAATCTTAATCTATTAGGTGAAAGAGAACAATCACAATATGGATCAATAACTTTTAAAAAATTAAAAGAGAACTGTTTGGATAAAGCAAAAGAATTAAATGCTAATTTAGAATTTACACAATCAAATATAGAAGGTGAAATTGTTACACTCATTCAGGAGGCAAAAAATAAATTTGATGGAATTATCATTAATGCAGCGGGATTTACACATACATCAGTAGCTATTAGGGATGCTTTGGATATATTTAAAAAACCAATTATTGAACTTCATATATCAAATATATATAAAAGAGAAGAATTTAGGCAAAAATCACTGATAAGTGATATTGCTAGTGGTGGTATTTTTGGGCTAGGAGATAACGGATATATTTTAGCCATAATTGCAATGCAAAATATATTAAAAAATGAAAATTGATAAAAATATAATTAAAGAATTAACTGATTATTTAAATGAGTTTAATTTAACTGAAATTGAGTACACTGATAAAGATACTAAAATAAAAGTCTCAAAATCAATTTCATCTAATTCACATCAGGCAATGAATTTTGCGTCTTCTGCTTCGGTAATTGACAAAACTAAAACCAAATTAACCTCTGGAATTGAAGTCACCTCTCCAATTATCGGTACAGCTTATCACTCTTCTGAACCAGGAGCTAAAAAATTTGTTGAAATTGGTAAAAAAATTAAAAAAGGTGATACAATTATGATTGTGGAAGCAATGAAAACAATGAACCATGTTCCTTCAACTGCGGATGGTATTGTAAAAGAAATTTGTGTAGAAGATGGTCAGCCTGTTGAGTACGGTCAAACTATCATAATCTTAGGTTAATGTTTAAAAAGATTTTAATTGCAAACCGCGGAGAAATTGCAGTTAGAGTTATCAGAGCCTGTAAAGAATGGGGAATATCCACTGTAGCAGTTCATTCTGATGTTGATAGGGATAGTATGCACGTAAGAATGGCTGATGAAAGTGTTTGTATTGGATCTCATCAACCTGCAAATAGTTATTTAAATATTGCTGCTTTAATGTCTGCTATTGAACTTACAAAGGCAGATGCCGTACATCCTGGTTATGGTTTTTTATCAGAAAATGCTAATTTTGCAAAAGTTCTAGAGGAAAATAAGATTAAGTTTATTGGCGCATCATCAAAATTAATAAAAATGATGGGAGATAAAATTCAAGCAAAGAAAATTGCTAAAGAATATGGATTACCCATTATTGAAGGTTCTGAAGGTGGTGTAACAGATATAAAACAAGCAAAAGAAATCTGTAAGAAGATAGGTTTTCCTGTTTTAATTAAAGCTTCTGGTGGTGGTGGTGGTAAAGGAATGAAAATTGTAAATAAAGAAGAGGAGTTTGAAAAATTATTTTCTGCAGCAAAGTCTGAGGCTCAAAAATATTTTGGAAATGATGAAGTTTATATTGAAAAATTTTTTCAAAACCCCAGACATATAGAGGTTCAAGTGTTATCAGGTAAAAATCGAACAATTCACCTTCATGAAAGAGACTGTTCAGTACAAAGAAGACATCAAAAATTAATAGAAGAATCTCCAAGTCCAATTTTAACAGATGAAATTAGAAAAGATTTATTTGAAAGAACTGTTAATATGGTCAGCAAAATTGGCTATGAAGGGGCTGGAACTGTAGAATTTATTTATGAGGATGGAAAATTCTATTTTCTAGAAATGAATACTAGAATTCAAGTTGAGCACCCAGTAACTGAAATGGTAACTGGAATTGATATTATTAAAGAGCAAATATGGATAGCTTTTACTGGCGAAACTGCATTGAAACAAACTGATATTAACCCAAGAGGTCATGCTATCGAATGTAGAATTAACGCTGAAGATGCAAGTAAAAATTTTCAACCCTCACCTGGAACTATAGGTATGTGTCATCAGCCATCTGGATTCAGAACAAGAGTTGATGGATCAATATTTCAAGGTTATAAAGTTACGCCATACTATGACAGTATGATTTGCAAAGTAATTGTCCAAGGAAGAAATAGAACTGAAGCTATTCAAAGAATGAATCGTTCATTAGATGAATTTGTGATTGAAGGTATAACAACAACGATACCACTTCATAAAAAACTACTAAGTCATGAAAAATTTATTAAATCTGATTTTAATGTTGGTTGGCTAGATAACGAAAAGGTTATTTAATAACATTTTATTAACCAAATATCATAAACTGGGTGATCAAAAGGTTTTAATGTTGGGCTTGATGAAAAAGTCCAACCATTGAATACAAAAACTTCATCATTGTTAATATTTGTTAAATCTTTAACCTGAAGATATGCTGTAATTTCAGGATTATCATCAAATTCTGAATTTTTACATTTTAAACTTTTTATTAAAAGATTTTGAAATTTTTTTTCCTTTCCAATCTTTATTTTTAAAAGATTATTTTTTGAACTAACTTTGTCTAGAATTTTTATTTCTATGAAACTCCCTTCATAAGTTTCTTGCGCTTCTAAAGCTATAGTTAATGAAGTTATGTTTAGAAAGATAAAATAAAATAAAATTATTAAAAAATTAATTATTCCAGGTGGTATATTTTTTTTTAATTTCATCATTGTTTTTATTTGGATGATAGGCATTTGCAGTACCTGTTTGGTTGGATTGATGTGGTTTTTGCCAATCGTACTTTTCTAAATCGTGTTTATTTTCTAGGTAATTGTTTGTAAAATGAATCCATGAGTACCACTCATGTGGAATTTTTGAGGCATCTATTTCACCACTGTAAATTACCCATCTTTTACCAGAATTATTTTTATAGTATTTATTCCCAAGCTGATCTTTGCCAACTAATTTTCCAAAAAATACTGTTTTTAATTTTGTTCCAAGGGTTTCTTGATTCCACCAGACAAAAAACTTTTTAAAAAATGTCAACATATTATTTTACTAATTCTTCAATTCAAAATTGTATAATTTAAATTAGACTAAAGTATGGATTTGTATATAAATTAATTATCTTTAGATTCAAAATAAATTTTAATTAAAGGAAAAATGGCAAAATACTTAGTGGAAACTTATTACACATGCAGCTTCAAAGTTAACCATTATTTAGATGATATTAATGAAGCAGAATTGGAAAATTTAGAAAAACGTGATGATGGCAAGTTTGAAGTTTTGGATGTTAAGCTGGATACTAGAAAAACAAAAAGCCTAGACCCTAATAATAAAACAATAGAAGCTAAAAAATTAGACATTATTTCCGAACAAACTCAACCTAGAGTTATTTCAAAAGATAACAACCCAGCATTTGTTAAAAAAATTAATGATGATGTTGGTAAAAGATTTGGGATGCCGGATAGACGAAAGGGATACATACAAAAAGCAACAATTGGGGATCACAAAGTTTATTTACATACTGGTGAATATGAAGATGGAAAAATTGGAGAGATTTTTATTGATACTAGTAAAGAAGGAGAGTTAGTTAAAGCTTTAATGAATAACTTTGCAATAGCAATATCACTGGGTCTTCAGTATGGTGTTCCGTTAGATGAGTTCATTAGTGCATATGTTGATACTAAATTTGAACCTTCTGGAAAAGTACATGGAAATGATCGAATATTGAGCGCTTCATCAATCTTAGATTATATTTTTAGAGAGCTTGCTATATCATATCAAAGTAGAGAAGATTTAGCCCATACTCCAGCAATTGGAAGGTCTGATAAATCCTTTACAGAAGATGAAAATTCAGAAGATCAAAATCAACTACTAAAAATAGTAAAAGATATTACTAGTAAAGGTTTTGTTAGAAATAATTATAAAAAAAATCTTATAGATTTATCTGATATTAAAATTAATTTAAAAGGTAAGAAATAACATTATTTTTTAATTTTAATTGCTAGACTTAACTCTTTCAATTGATCTTCATTTATTTCTGATGGTGCATTCATCATTAAATCTTGTGCATTCTGATTCATTGGAAACATTGTGACTTCTCTTATATTTTTTTCATTCGCTAACAACATAACAATTCTATCTATACCAGGGGCTATACCACCGTGTGGAGGTGCTCCATAACTTAAAGCATTAATCATCCCACTAAATTTTTCATTAACTTGTTTTTTTTCATACCCAGCAATTGAGAATAATTTGTACATTAATTCAGGTATATGATTTCTGATTGCACCAGAAGATAGCTCTATCCCATTACAAACAATATCGTATTGATATGCTTTTATATCTAATGGTCTATCAAAGTTTAAGTCTTTAATGTTTCCTTGAGGCATTGAAAAAGGATTGTGACTAAATTTAATTTTATTGGTAGCCTCATCTTTTTCAAACATCGGGTAGTCGACAATCCAGCAAAAAGCAAAAGTATTATTATCTATTAAATCTAAATCTTTGGCTATTTTGTCTCTTGCTTGACAGGTAATTTTTTCAACATCAATTTTTTTTCCACAAGCAAAAAATACGCTATCTCCAACTTTTGCACTGGTGATTTTCATGATTTCTTCTAATGCGTCACTTGAAAAAAATTTTCCAACAGGTCCTCTAGCAGAAATTTTTTTGTCTTTTTCTATTGTAAAATAAGCCAAACCTGAGGCTCCCTGTTCTTTCGCCCATTTATCTATATTATCAAAAAAACTTCTTGGCTTATCTTTTGTATCTTTGGTTATAATAGCCCTTACTTTAGAGCCAGATTTTACAAGTTTTTTAAATATCTCAAAAGTAACATCTTCTCTAGTAAAAATATTTGTTAAATCAGAAATTAATAATGGATTCCTTAAGTCTGGTTTATCAGAAGCGTATTTAAGCATAGATTCTTCATAAGATATTTTAGGAAATTTTTCATACATTAGTTTTTTAGAAGAAAATTTTTTAAATACGTTTACAATTAATTTTTCAACTATTTCAAATACATCTTCTTGCTCTACAAAAGACATTTCCAAGTCTAATTGGTAAAATTCTCCCGGACTTCTATCTGCTCTAGCATCCTCATCTCTAAAACATGGTGCAATTTGAAAATATTTATCAAATCCAGAAACCATAATTAATTGTTTAAATTGTTGGGGTGCTTGTGGAAGAGCATAAAATTTTCCAGGGTTTAATCTACTTGGAACTAAAAAATCCCTCGCTCCTTCTGGACTTGAAGAAGTTAAGATTGGAGTCTGGAACTCTAAAAAACCCAGTTTAAACATTTCACCTCTAATAAATGAAATAACCTTTGATCTTAAAATAATATTGTCATGAATTTTTTTTCTTCTTAAGTCTAGAAATCTATATTTTAATCTAATTTCTTCAGCATACTCTTGATCACTAAAAACAGGCATTGGTAATTCTTTGCAATCACCTAATACTTCAAATGAATTTATATTTACTTCAATCTCGCCTGTTTGAAGCTCTGAATTGATAGTATCATTGCTTCTTTGAACAACTTTACCATTTATTTTAATTACACTTTCTAAATGAATTTTTTCTAATTTTTTAAAATAACTATTACTTTTATCAATTATACATTGAGTCATTCCATAATTATCTCTTAGATCAATAAATAAGAGATTGCCATGGTCTCTTTTTTTATTAATCCAACCAGATAAAATAATTTCCTGGCCACTATTTTTTTTTTTTAATTCACTACAATTGTGAGTTCTGTATTTATTCACTTTTATGTTCTAATGCCTCATTAATAATTTTAAAATCAATTGATTTTTTTTTTTTTAAACTAATCTTGTCAATTTTATATATGAATTCAAATATTTTGCCATACGATCTCTCAACTCTTTTAATGATAAAATCAATCAATTTTTTATCCAATATGATTTGTCTGTCTGATAAATTTTTTAATATTAAGGCAAACATTAATTCATCATCTGGTTTTTCAATTTTTGCTAGAAGGCAATTTTTAGTCCTAGAGCGTAAGTCTTTCAAATTAAATTCAATTTCTGAAATGGGTTTGATAGAAGTTATTAATAAAAATTTATTATCCTGATCAATAATATTGAACAATGTATAAAGTAATTTTTCATCTAAAGCATCATCCAGATCTTCTAGAACTATATTTTGATGTACTTTAATATCCTTTAAATTCTCGTCATTTAATAATTTTGAATCTATTTTAATGCCTTTAAATTTATTTAAGAAGATATTCACTATGTGTGTTTTTCCAGAATATTTGTCACCACTAACATTTAAAAAATTTTTTTCCCATTTAGGCCATTTATTTATTAATTCAAATGTGTAGTAATTACTTTTACTTACATAAAAATCATCGTCTTTAAAATTTTGTTTATGATCAAAATCAAATAATAATTGATTTAAATTTTTCATTTAATAATCCATATGTTGTTTTCCACAACAAGATCAAAATTTCTTTTTTTCATATCATTTAAAAATGTTTTTGGTGATCCATTGTAAATAATTCTAAAGAGAGTATTTTCATTATCAAATTTTAATATGTGAAAATTAGATATTAAATCTAAATTATTTAAAGTTTTTTCTAAAGCTTGAATTTTACGATACTCTTTAGAGCTAATTAAAATTGTTAATGGCAATTTTATTGAAGTATTGATTTGATTATTTTTTTTCCAATTATTTTCATAAATATTTTTTAATTTCTCTAAAATTATTTCAAAATTTTCTTTATTGTTTAAATTTGTTTTTTTAAATGTTCGATTATCTATTTTAAAAGAATTATTTAAATTTATTTTGGAAAGAACTTTTAATTCACTTTTGTTCTTAAATATAATTGTTATTATATAATCTTCTAAATCATATTTTTTTATAAGATCTTTAAAGTCGTAATCTTCTATAGACTCATAGTTTTTCTGAATAAATATTAAATCTTCAAGGTCTTCACTCGGTAACAAATAATCTAATAAATGATAATTTTGAGTTTTATCATTCCATTGTTGATAAAAAATATTTTCCGTAAATAAATAAATATTATCAAATTCTAAATCTACTAATATTGGAACTAATAACACTTTGTTTCTAATTGGTATTGATGGGAATATGTTTTTTTTTTCTAGAAAAAGTAAAACATTTTTTTTATCAAATGTTACTTCGAGTTTTGCAAAGTACACACCATCGATAAATCTTTCATTACTTATGGTAAAAGAATCAATCATCCTTTTTAGCTCTCTTAAAGGTGTTTTTTTTATTTTATCTCTATCATCTGAAGTTGTAATCATTGAAATTAAATTAAAAAATGCAGATATAAATCCATTATCTATTGCTTTGCTTTTATTAAAATTTAGCACAAAAGGCTCTGAAATCTTAATATCGGATACTTTAAAAGTATTTGCATATAAAAAAGTTGTGGAAAAAAAGATTATAAATAGAAAATATGAAATAAAATATATATATATTTTTTTTAATCTTAATAATTTATTTTTAATTTGCATAATTTATACTAATGAAAAAACAAAAATTTACCTATGAAAAAAGTGGTGTTAATATAGGTGCTGCTGATAATTTTATTAAGTTCATATCTAATATTTCATCAAAAAAAAGAGGCAAAAAAAAGTATAACAATATTGGTGGTTTTGGTTCAATTTCTGACATTCCTCAAAATTTAAAAAGACCAAAAATTGTAGCTTGTACCGATGGAGTTGGAACAAAAATTGAAATAGCTAATACTTTAAATAAATATGACACAATAGGAATTGATCTAGTTGCAATGAGTGTGAACGACTTAATAGTACAAGGTGCAAAGCCTTTATTATTTTTGGATTATATTTCTATTAATAAAATTGATTTAAAAAAACTTAAACCAATTATTAAAGGAATAATAAAAGCCTGTAAAATTTCTAATTGTGAGTTAGTTGGAGGCGAGACAGCAGAAATGCCTGGGACATATGAAAAAGGTAAATTTGATATAGCAGGGTTTGCCGTAGGAGTCGTTGATGAAAAAAAGATTCTAAACAAAAAAAATATAAAAAAAAATGACCTTATATTAGCTGTACCTTCAAGTGGAGTTCACTCTAATGGATATTCATTAGTAAGATACGTTTTGAAAAAAGCAAAAATTAATTTAAAAAATAATAAATTTTTAAAAAAAGAACTATTAAGGCCTACAAAAATTTATGTAAAAGAAGTTTTAAATCTAATTGATAAAAATCTTATAAATGGATGTGCTAATATCACGGGTGGTGGACTAGCTGATAATATTAAAAGAGTGATTCCTGATGGTTTGGTTGCAGATATTGATTTAAATAAAGTTAAAACTAAAAAAATTTTTAAATGGTTAAGACAAAATAATATAAATGATAAAGAGATGTTAAAAACATTTAATTGTGGTGTTGGTTTTTGTCTAATAATTAAACCTAAAAATTTAAAAAAAATCTTAAAATTTTTTACTAAAAAATTTAAACCATATGTTATTGGTAAAATAACTTCTGGAAAAAATAAAATTAAACTTAATGGAAAAATTGATTGGTCTTAAAAAAATAAAAACGGCTGTTTTTATTTCAGGAACTGGTAGTAACCTTAAAAATCTTATTAAGTTTGCTAAAATAAAAAAAACTCCAATTTCAATAAATTTAGTTATTTCTAATACTCATAAAGCAAAAGGTTTAAAATACGCTGATCAATCTAATATTAAAAAAAAAATATTTAATTTCCACAATATTAGTAATGCTGAAAAAAAAATTTTAACACTGCTTAAAAAAGAAAAAATAAAGTTTATTTGTTTGGCTGGTTTTATGAAAATTTTATCTAGTAATTTTATAAAAAAATTTGGTGGTAAAATAATTAATATCCATCCTTCTCTTCTTCCAAAATATAAAGGTCTAAATACACATATAAGAGCCATTGCTAATAAAGATAAATTTGCAGGCTGCACAATTCATTACGTGACAGCAAAACTTGATTCTGGAAAAATAATTATACAAAAAAAAATTACGGTAGCGGCTAAAGATAACCCAACTTCTTTAGCAAAAAAGGTTCTTAAACAAGAGCATAAATTTTACCCTGCAGCTATTATAAAAATTTTTAATTAGTCTTTAAAAAAAAAATCGATTTCTATTTTGGCATTTTCAACACTATCAGATCCATGAACTGAATTTTTATCAATAGAAATTCCATATATTTTTCTAATAGTTCCTTCTGCAGCGTCTTCTGGTTTAGTCGCTCCCATTAGTTCTCTGTTACCTAGTACTGCATTTTCTTTTTCCAGGACCATTACAACGATTGGTCCTGATGATAAATATGTGCATAAATCATTATAAAAAGGTTTTGTTTCATGAACTTTATAAAATTGTTCTGCTTCAGATTTTGCTATTTGAATTTTTTTATCTTTTACAATGTTAAACCCCTTATTTTTAAACATTTCTTTAATTTCATTGTCTAAATTTCTCTCTACTGCATCTGGTTTAATAATTGATAATGTTTGTTCTATATTACTCATAATGTTCCTCTATTAGTTGATTTAACAATCTTACTCCAAAGCCAGTTGCTCCACCTGGATTTAAATTTGCTGCTTTTTTAGAAAAAGCCATTCCAGCTATATCTAAGTGTGCCCAAGGTGTTTTGTTTGTTACAAATCTTTTTAAAAATTGTGCGGCAGTAATTGACCCTGCTCCACCTGAGTAGTTTATATTTTGAATATCTGCAATCGGAGAATTCATTAGTTTATCATAATTTTCATGTAGTGGTAATCTCCAAACTTTTTCTCTAACTTTTTCACCTACTTTAAATAATCTGTTTGATAGCTCATCATTATTAGAAAATAAACCAGCATACTCTTCTCCTAATGCCACTATTATTGCACCTGTTAAGGTTGCAAGATCTATCATGAATCTTGGTTTAAATTTTGCTTCTGTAAAACTTAAAGCGTCTGCTAATACTAATCTACCTTCAGCATCTGTATTTAAAACCTCAATAGTTTTACCATTATAAGCTTTGACTATATCTCCAGGTCTTTGAGCATTGCCACCTGGCATATTTTCAACTAAACCAACTACACCGATAGCATTTACTTTTGCTTTTCTGATTGCTAGAGTTTGTATTAATCCTGCTACAACAGCTGAACCAGCCATATCATATTTCATTTCTTCCATAAATTTAGCTGGCTTTAAAGAAATACCACCTGTGTCAAAACAAACACCTTTTCCTACAAAAGATAAAGGTGCTTTTTTATCTTTTTTATTTCCACTCCACTCAAGTGTAACAAGAAACGATTCATTTATACTGCCTCTTCCAACTCCCAACAAAGAATTCATTCCTAATTTTTTCATTTGGGACTCATTATAAACAGTAACTTTAATTCCTAATTTTCTTAATTTAGAAAGTCTGTTTGCATACTCTTTGGGATTAAGAACATTAGGTGGTTCAGAAACAAGGTCTCTTGCAAAAAAAGTTCCTTTCTCTATCGCTTTAAACCTTAGTTCATCCTGGATAGTTACTTTATTTTTATTTCCTATTACATTTATTGAAATAATTTTTTTATCTTTTTTTGACTTGTAAATATTAAATTCGTAAGATTTTAGTTTTAACCCATGTAAAAAATAACCTAGAAAATTCTCAATTTTACTATTTATACTATCCGAGTTTACAAAATACTCACTTTTCTTATCATAATTTATATAACCGTGAAATTCTGCTCCCAAACTTTCTATATCAGAGGTTTTTAAATTTTTTTTAATGGATATCAAAAATATTGTTTTGTTAGAATTGACCTCAAAAAAAAGTAAGTTCTTTTTTAAATCACTATTTTTTAACAGGTCTTCTATGTAAGAAAATTCTGCATTAGCAATATGTTTTTTTAAACTACTAATATTGAAATTTTCCTCAACAAATAAGACAAGATTATTTGGAGCTTTTTTCAAATCTTTATTTTTATAATTAATTTGAATAGCCATAAATTTTTAAATACACTCTCTACGTGTTTGGTGCTATATATGTATAAAATGGATATATTTCAATGAAAAAATTAATATTTAAGAAGTTTATAAAAGATACTTTAAAATTTTTAATTATTATTTGTTTATCTATTAGCTTGATTGTGTGGGTGATTCAGGCGGTGGGATTTCTCGATTTTGTAACTGAAGATGGACACAGTTTGTACGTTTATTTTTCATATAGTATTTTTAATTATCCAAAAATTGTTCACAAAATTTTACCTTTTATTTTCTTTATTTCATTATTTTATCAAATTAATCATTATGAAGTTAAAAATGAATTAATTATATTTTGGACTAATGGTATAAATAAAATTAATTTTATAAATATTGTACTTTTTTATTCAATTATAATTACATTATTTCAAATATTTCTAGGCTCTTTTGTTTCTCCAATGGGGCAGAATCAGGCTAGATCATATTTGAGAAATTCAAATATAGATTTTCTTCCGTCATTAATGAAAGAGGGTAAATTTATAGATGTAGTAACTAACCTGACTGTCTTTATAGAATCAAAAGATGAATTTGGAAATTATAAAAATATTTTTTTAAATGATTCCATTGCAAAAAAAACTAAATCACAAATGATTTATGCAAAAAAAGGTATTTTAATTAATGATAATAAAAATAGATATTTTGAATTATATGATGGAAAAATGATTAACATAGATAATAATAAAATTACAAATTTCAAATTTGAAAAAATAGATTTTAATTTATCAAAATATATTACTAAAACCACAACATTCCCCAAAATCCAAGAGGCAAGAAATTATGATTTAATAAGTTGTATATATTATAATGCAAAAAAAAAGTTAGACGCTTTTGATGGTAAAAAAAGAATAAATTGTGATATCGCTACAATTAGTTCTATTAAGCAGGAATTATTTAAAAGATTTTTAAAACCAATTTACTTTCCATTGATAGCCTTAATATCTTGTTTGCTTATCTTTACATCAAAAGAAAGTTCTGATTATAACAAATCTAAGTTTTACTTATTTTCCATAAGTGTCATTATCATTATCATTTCAGAAATCTCATTAAGATATTCAGCATATAATAATTTTGGGATGTTATTCTTTATTCTTTTTCCAATTTTATCTTTTGTTACAGTTTATTTTTCTATAATTAAAAAATTTAATAATAAATTTTAGATATGTTAAAAACTTACGAATTATATTTAGTCAAATTATATCTTAAAAAGATATTTATTATTTCTTTAATTTTTTTATGCTTGATTTTTATTTTAAGTATTTTTGATGAAATTTCTTTTTTCAAAAAAATGGATGTAGGTTTTTTTCTTCCTTTTTTTCTTACTGCGTTAAATACACCAGCAACGCTTTTTGAAATTTTTCCTTTTATTTTTTTAATTTCTACACAATTTTTTTTCTTAGAGTTAATTGATAAAAATGAACTTGAGGCTCTAAAAATTTATGGTTTAAATAATTTTAAAATAATAAAAATATTATTTTTTACGTCCTTAACTACTGGGATAATATTAATTACTTTTTTCTACTATTTTTCTTCTAAGCTACAATTTTTATATTTTGATTTAAAGAATGGTTATTCAAGCGACAATAAGTATCTGGCTGTTTTTACTAACAATGGTTTGTGGATTAAGGACGAGATTGATGAAAAAATATTTATCATCAATGCTTCTGTTATTGAGGGTTATTTACTAAAAGATGTTACTATAAATGAATTTAATAATGAATTTAACCTAATTCAAATAATAAAATCTTCTGAAGTTGATATATCAAATACGCAATGGATAATTTTTAATCCTTTTATTTCAATAAATAATACGAATACTCAATCAGGAAAAAATTTACATATTAATACTCATTTTGATCACAAAAAAATTAATAGATTATTCAAAAATTTAACTTCACTCAATATATTGGAGTTATTAAACCTTAAAAAAGACTATAAATCATTAGGCTATTCTACTAGTGAAATTGAATCACAACTCAGTGGACTTTTATCATTTCCAGTATATCTAACATTAATGACTCTATTTTCTTCAATAATAATGTTTAACATCCAGCGTAATAAGCCATTTATATTTCATGTCATTTTAGGTATATTTTTGTCTGTATTAATTTATTATTTTTACTATTTGTTTAATTTATTGGGTATAACAGGAAAAATCCCAGTTTTAGCATCTGTGTGGTTACCTTTTTTTTTATTAACAATTTTTATTGTGATTGGATTGGTTAGAATTAATGAAAAATAAATTTGCAATCTACTTATCAATAATATTTTTTTTCTTATTAAATTTAAATCACGCATCTAGTAATGATTTTGTTTTTGATACTTCTGAAATTGAAATTTTAGATAGTGGAAATATTATCAAAGCAAATAATGGCACAGCTACATCAATTAAAAATAATATTAATATTGTTGCAAAAAAATTTGAATATAACAAAAAATTATCCTTATTAAATGCCGAAGATGGTTTGGCTACCGCAACTAATCAAAATATTCAAATAAAAGCAAATAATTTTATATATAATGAAAATACATCTGTTTTAAATGCAGTAGGAGATGTTGTAATAAAAGATTTAGTTAAAAAAACTTTAATTAAATCTCAAAATATTTTTTATTATATTGATGAACAAATAATTAAATCACAAACAAAATCAAGCATTGAAGATGATAAAAAAAATTATTTTTTAACAGAAAACTTCATATATACTTTGAGTGATAGTTTGGTTAAATTAAACAATGTCAAATTAGTAGATTTTGAAAAAAACATATTACTAATTGAAAAAGCTTATTTAAATTTAATATCTAAAAAATTGATAGGTAAAGACCTATCTATTGATTTTAACAATAAGTCTTTTAATAAAAATAATGATCCAAGATTAAAAGGCAAAACTATTTCTGTTGATAAAAATGAGACATCCGTCACAAAAGGAGTTTTCACAACTTGTAAAAAAAATGATGATTGTCCTCCATGGCAATTTTCTGCAAAAGAAATAAGACATGATAAAAAGAAAAAAACTATCTACTATAAAAATGCTTGGCTAAAGCTTTATAACAAACCAGTATTTTATTTCCCAAAATTTTTTCACCCAGACCCTACTGTTAAAAGACAATCAGGTTTTTTAATGCCTGCATTTCAAGATTCAACCAGTCTAGGTGGGTCTCTTAGTGTCCCTTATTATGTGGTCATATCAGATAATAAAGATTTTACAGTAACACCAAGATTATTCACAGGTGAAAAAGCTTTAATACAATCTGAGTACAGATCTATTAGTCCAAAAACTAATAATTTATTAGATTTAAGTTTTGTTGCTGAAAAAGATAATACATCTAGTAGCAAAAGTCATTTCTTCTCCAGAACTACTCAAAAATTAGATTTTAATAATTTTGATGAAAGTGTTCTAAGTTTACAGCTGCAACATACATCAAATAATACATACTTAAAAACCTATAAACTAAAGTCATCTCTAATAGATGAAACATCCGCACTCACATCATCTTTAGAAATTAGCGCTTATAGAGAAGATTTATCATTTAATACAAATGTTAAAGTTTATGAAAATTTAACTGTAGAAAAAAATAGTGATAAATATGAATTTATCTACCCAAGCTATGATTTATTAAAAAAATTTAACAATCCTACGGAATTAAATGGGGATTTTTCAGTTGCCTCTTCAGGATATTTTAAAAATTATGACACAAACGTATACGAAAAAATTATAATTAATGATTTTATTTTTAATTCAAGTCCAAGTTTTACAGAAAATGGCTTTAAAAATAATTATAATATTTTGTTAAAAAATATTAATACAGACTCTACTAACTCAACAAAATATAAAACATCAAGAAACCATGATGTACTATCAATAGTCGAATACAATTCTTCTTATCCTTTAAAAAAAGAAGGTCTTAATTACAATAATATATTAAAACCAAAACTATCTTTAAAATTTAGCCCAAATGCCACTAAAGATATGAGAAGTGAAGAAAGAAGAATTGATATAAACAATATCTTTAGCATGAACAGACTAGGTGCAAATGATGCTGTAGAAGGTGGTGGCTCATTGACCTACGGTGTTGAATTTTTAAAAGTAGATAAATCTTCAACAAGGGATTTATTTGGTGCTAAAATAGCAAATATATATAGGCTTAAAGAAGATAAAAACCTGCCTAGAAATAGTAGTTTAGGAAATAAAACCTCTGATGTTGTTGGTGCTATAAATTTTAATCCAAATGATATTTTAAAAATTAATTATAATTTATCTGTTGATAATAATTTAAGTTACAAAAATTATGAATTATTGAGTTCAGAAATTACAGTAAATAATTTTGTAACTACTTTTGAATACCTCAACGAAAATAATACAACAGGAAGTGAGAGTTACTTATCTAACAAAAGTACTTATTCAGTAGATGACACAAACAAATTAATATTTGAAGTGAGAGAGAATAAAAAAACTAATCTTATAGAATTTTATAATTTGATATACCAATATACAAATGATTGTTTAACTGCTGGTATAGAATATAATAAAAATTATTATACTGATAAAGATTTAAAACCAGATGAAAATATTTTTCTTAAATTAACAATTATACCTTTTGGCCAAACAACTAGTCCAAATCTAAGATAGAAATGAAAAAAAAAATAATAGGATTTATAATTTTTACATTGATACTAAATTTTAAAGTATATTCTGAAAATAAAATTTTTTTATCTTATAAAATTGAAAGTGAAATTATCACAAATATAGATATAAAAAATGAATCAAGATATCTACTTGCGTTAAATAGTCAGTTAAAAAACTTAGCTAACGAAAAAATTTTAGAAATAGCTGAGGTGTCGCTGATAAGAGAAACTGTCAAAAAAATTGAGCTTTTAAAATATATTGATTTAGATGAAGATAGTGCTGCATTAGACGGTTTAATTAAAAGTTTCTATTTAAAATTAAATTTAAATAATCAACAAGAATTTGAAAAATATTTAAGTAATTTCGACTTAACATTTAAAGATGTCAAAAAGAAAATTTATATTGAAATGAGTTGGAATCAAATGATTGTTCAAAGATACCAAAATCAAATTAAAATAAACTATGAAAGTCTTGAAAAAAAAATAGACCAACAAAAAAGTTCTGAATCTACTAAAAGTTATCGGTTATCAGAAATTGTTTTTGAAAAAAAAAAAACATCTTTAAATGATACATTTAAAAAAATTGAGGAAAGTATTGAAGAAATTGGGTTTAAAAACACAGCAAATATTTATAGTGTTTCTGAAAGTGCTAAATTTGGCGGAGATCTCTCCTGGGTTAATGAAAAAAATCTTTCAGAAAAATTATCAGTTATTTTAAATGATTTAACAGTTGGAAATCACACAAAGGAAATTCAAATTGGGAATAAATTTTTAATACTTAAGCTTGATGAAATAAAAAATGAAAAAATCAAGATTGATAAAGAAAAAGAATTAAAGAAAATGATTGAATATGAACAAAATAGGCAACTAGAACAATTTTCAAAAATTTATTATGATAAAGTAAAAATTAATACTACTATTAATGAATTATAAACCAATAATAGTTGTTGCGGGTGAACCTTATAGTGTTTTCTTAGAAATTTTTTTTAAAAGTAAAAAAAATAATAAATTCAAAAATCCAATTATTTTAATTGCATCACACAATTTACTTATTCAACAAATGAAAAGATTGGATTTTCATTTTAAAATTAATTTGATTGATGAAAAAAAAATAAATTTTACTAAACTTGACAATAAGTATATTAACTTGATTGATGTAAATTTTAAATTTACAAATATATTTGATAAAATTTCTAATAAATCAAATTCCTACATAAGTAATTGTTTTAAAATAGCCCTAGAAATTTTAAAAAAAAATAACTGCAAAGGACTAATAAATGGGCCGATTTCCAAAAAAAATTTTTTAAAACAAAAATTTTTAGGAATTACAGAATTTTTATCGAGCAAAGTAAATAAAAATAATCAAATTGCTATGTTAATATACAATAAGAAATTATCTGTAAGTCCCATTACCACGCATCTTCCACTTAAAGAAGTTCATAAATATATAACTAAAGGAAAGATAATTAACCAAGTTAAATTAATTAAACAGTTTTATATAAATGAATTTAATAAGGATCCAAAAATTGCAATTACAGGACTTAATCCCCACTGTGAAAGTAACTATAAGTCAAGTGAAGAGGATAAAATGATAAAACCTGCAATTAAATATTTAATAAAAAATGGATACAAAGTTAATGGACCATTTAGTGCCGATACAATATTTATGAAAGAACAATCAAAAAAATATGATGTAATAATTGGTATGTATCACGACCAAGTATTAACACCCATAAAAACACTTATGGGTTTTGATGCAATAAATATAACTTTGGGTTTACCATTTGTTAGAATTTCCCCAGACCATGGTCCAAATACAGCTATGCTAGGTAAAAACTTATCTAAGCCCAATAGCTTAATTCAAGCTTTAAAATTTTTAGATAAATAAGTGTATTTTAAAGCTAAAAAAAGTTTAGGACAAAATTTTTTGATAGATCAGAATGTGCTTAAGCAAATAACAAATACTGTTGAAATAAAGGATAAAGAAATTTTAGAAATAGGTCCTGGCAGCGGCAACTTAACAGTTCATATTTTAAAGAAATTACCAAAAAAAATACATGTTATTGAAAAAGATGATGATCTATCATTATTACTAAATGAAAAATTTAAAGATGAAATTAATATTATCAATGATGATGTTTTAAAGATATCTGAAGATAAAATTTCAAAAGAAAAATTAACAGTATTTGGAAATCTTCCCTATAATATTTCTACAGAAATTTTGTCTAAATGGATAATAAATTTGAACAAAGAATTTTGGTTTAATGAGTTGGTTTTAATGTTTCAAAAAGAAGTTGCCGATAGAATTATCGCTAAATCTAACTCATCTAAGTATGGTAGATTGTCAATATTATCTAATTGGAAACTAAATATAGAAAAAATTATAGATATAAAACCAGAAAGTTTTTCTCCGAGACCAAAAATTGATAGCTCATTATTAGTCTTTACTCCCAAAGAAGATTATTTTGAATTAATTAATCCAAGCAATCTTGAAATGATTACTAGAATTTTCTTTAGTCAAAGAAGAAAAATGATAAAAAAACCATTTAATCAAATATTTAAGAATGCAAAAGAAATTTCTGAGAAATTTGAAATTGATTTAAATCTAAGACCACAAAATTTAAGTCCTGAAATATATTTGAAGCTTGCAAAAGAATATGAAAATTTAACAAGTTAAGATATCTACATGTCTTCTAATATAGTCTTTATCATAATCTTTTGACCCATTACTAATTTCTGCTTCGATTAAGCTATTAATTTTTGAATAACATTCATCAAGATCATCATTAATAACTACATAATCATAATTAATCCAATGCAATACATCTCTACTAAATTCTTTCATTCTCTCTTCAACTATGAGTTTATCTTTCATGTCTCTGTTTGATAATCTATTAAACAAAACATTTTTGCTTGGGGGTAATACAAAAAATGTAATCAATTTATAATTTAATCTTTTATTTTTGATTTGATCAGCTCCTTGCCAGTCTATATCAAAAATTACGTTTTCTCCTTTTTCTAATTTTTCTATAACAGGAGTTCTTGTTGTTCCATAAAGATGATTAAAAACTTTAGCATATTCTAAAAATTCTTCGTTCTTTATTAGTTTTTTGAATTTTTCATTATCAACAAAATAATAATCCTTATCTGGAATTTCATTGATACGAGGTTTTCGCGTTGTGTGAGATATTGATATATTAAAATTTTTATTTTTTGATAATAAGTTTACTAAAGTAGTTTTACCTGCCCCTGATGGGGAAGATAAAATTACCATTATCCCATCTTTTTTAATGGACATTTAATTAAGCTTAATTACTTTTGCCTTCAATAAACTTTACTGCATCACCTACTGTTAGGATTTTTTCAGCCTGGCTATCTGAAATCTCTGTTCCGAACTCTTCTTCAAAAGCCATTACTAATTCAACTGTATCTAAACTATCAGCACCAAGATCGTCAATAAAACTTGATTCTTCCTGAACTTTAACTTCATCAATACCTAGGTGGTCTGCTACTATTTTTTTTACTTTGTTTGAAATATCTTCTGACATATTCATCCTTTGTTAATATAATTCGTTAATAGATTAAAAAGTAGATTTGTCAACCCAAATACATGCCCCCATTTACATGTATAGTTTCTCCATTGATATAATCTGATCCACTTGAACTTAGAAAAACTACTGCATTAGCTACATCTTCTGGCTTACCTAGCCTGTTAGCTGGAATTTTTGCTATTATGATTTCTTTAAATTTTTCATCAATCTTATCAGTCATTGCCGTGTTAATAAACCCGGGAGATATGCAATTAACATTAATGTTTTTCTTTGCATATTCTATTGCTAAACTTTTAGACATTGCAACAATTCCAGCTTTTGATGCTGCATAATTTGCTTGTCCAACATTGCCAGTGTGTCCAACTACAGATGTAATATTAATAATTTTTCCAGATTTATTCTTAAGCATTTTTTTAATTGAGTATTTACTCATTAAAAATGTTGAAGTTAAGTTAACTTCCATCACTTTTGTCCATTCTTCTAAACTCATTCTAATTGCTAAATTATCTTTTGTAATTCCAGCATTATTAACAATACAATAAAGAGATCCCCCCAGTACATCAGTTGCATTATTTATAAATTCTTCAATCTTCTTTTGCTCGGAAATATCAAATTTTAATATATTAATATTTTTAAATTTTTCCTTTAACTCTTGTAGCTTCTCAATTCTTGTTCCTGTTGCTAGGATGTTAGCACCACTGTTATATAATTTTTCAACTATTGATTTTCCAATGCCTCCAGAGGCTCCAGTAACTATAATATTTTTATTTTTTAAACTATCCATTTATATTAATTAACTTTATATCTTCTTCATTATTTATTGCACTAACTTTAACATTTCTA
>CAJQTO010000011.1 GCA_905620465.1 uncultured Candidatus Pelagibacter sp.
GATACTTTTAATAATATCTTTTTTCTCTAAATACTTTTGTAATTCCTTGGTTTTTTTTATTTTATCTATTAAATCTTTTTCTTCCAAGCTATTTTCTGTTGTAATTAAGCTCCTTTTTTTACCATTTATCTGAACAACTATATTAATTTTTTTATCCCTAAGGTATTTTTTATCAATTTCAGGCCATTGATATATTGTATCGTTAGATATTTCAGTTAAGCATTCATTCGCTAAATGAGGAACTATTGGCAGCATAACCTTTAAAATTTTAATGTAATTATTAATTAAATTTTTATTTATTTTTCCCTCTTCAGTAATTTTGTAATAGTAATTATACACTTCATGCAAATTTGCAATAATGACATTATAACTAAACTTTTCTAAGCTAATATTCATTTTATTTATTATTTGGTTTGTAAATTCTTTAATAGATTCGTCAATGACTTCGTTGGGTTCTTCGTTATTTTTCTGTTTTTCAGATTTAATTTTTTCATGCAATATCCAAAATTTTTGAATAAATTTATAAGCAGCTATCATTCCTTGATCAGACCATTGTACGTCTTTTTCAGGGGGACTATCAGATAAGATAAATAATCTAACCGCATCTGCCCCATATCTATCTATCATTTTTTGTGGATCAATCGTATTATTTTTCGACTTAGACATAGATTCAGTTGTTCCAACAATAACTTTTTCTGAGAGATTTTTTTTATTATAGTAATTCTTTCCATCCTCTGAAGTTACTTCATCGGGATTAAGCCATTTATTATTTTGACCTTTGTAAGTTTCGTGACATACCATGCCCTGAGTAAACAATCCCCTGAAGGGCTCATCATGGTCTAATTTTTTATTGTCATAATTTAGAGCTTTCATAAAAAATCTTGAATATAATAAATGTAATATTGCATGTTCAACCCCCCCTATATATTGGTCTACAGGCATCCAATAACTTGCTTCTTCAATATCAAAAGCATCTTTTTCATTTTTAGGCGAGCAAAATCTCAAGAAATACCATGAAGAGTCCACAAACGTATCAAGAGTGTCAGTTTCCATTGTGCATTCTTCACCATTAATTATAATCTTTTTCCAATCTTTTTGGTGATCTAATGGATTACCTGTTGAATTTAAGTCAACTTTCTCAGGAAGTTTTATGGGTAAGTTCTCTATAGGTACTTTAATAATTTCATTATTTTTATTATAAGCAATAGGAATAGGACATCCCCAATACCTTTGTCTAGATACACCCCAATCTTTTAATCTAAAATTTATTTTTTGTTTTCCTAATTCTTTTTCTTCTAGTATTTTAATAGTTTTCTGGATTGATTCACTTGGAACCTTTAACCCATCTAAAAACTTGGAATTAAAAATTATGCCACTACCTGCGTATGCTTCATTTGTAACCTTAAAATTATTACTCTCATCTGCAGGCTTTACTACAGTGTTAACTTTAAGTTTATATTTTAAAGCAAAATCGAGATCTCTTTGGTCATGGGCAGGACAACCAAATACAGCACCAAACCCATAATCCATTAATACAAAATTAGCGAAATAAACAGGCACTTTAATTGATTCATCAAGAGGATTTATTGCAATAAGATTGGTTTTAAAACCAATTTTATCAGCTTGAGCAATTGATTCTTCCGTAGTTCCAGTTTTTAAACAGTCTTTTTTAAACTTAGTAAAGTCTTTATTATTTTTATAAAGCTTCGATAGAGGATGATCCACAGATACAGCTAAAAATGAAAATCCGAATAGAGTGTCTGGTCTTGTAGTAAAACATTTAATATTTTTAATTTCAGAACTACCATTGATTTTAAAGTCAATTTCACAACCAAAAGATTTACCAATCCAATTTTTTTGCATAATTTTAACCTTGTTGGGCCATTCATCTAGACCGTTAAGATCATCAAGGAGTTTTTCAGAAAATTTTGATATATTAAAAAACCATTGATTAAGTTTTTTTCTTTCAACTAAAACACCCGATCTCCAACCCTTACCATCAATTACTTGTTCATTTGCTAATACTGTCTGATCAATTGGATCCCAATTAACATAATTTTCTTTTCGATAAACTAAGCCTTTGTCGTAAAGTTCAAGAAAAATTTTTTGCTGATGTTTATAATAATCAGGTGAACATGTAGAAATTTCTCTATCCCAATCAATAGAGAGACCCAATTTTTTAAGTTGATTTTTCATCGCTGCGATATTTTTTTCAGTCCAAGTTTTTGGGTCTAAATTATTTTGGCGTGCAGCATTTTCTGCAGGCATTCCAAAAGAATCCCATCCCATAGGGTGCAAAACATTATAACCTTGTAATGATTTGTAGCGTGCAAGCACATCTCCAATAGTATAATTTCTTACATGTCCCATATGGATTTTTCCAGACGGATAAGGAAACATTTCCAGGCAATAAAATTTTTTTTTAGTTTTGTCTATTTCTGACTTGAAAGTTTTTTTGGTATCCCAGTAGTTTTGCCATTTATTCTCAACAGTTTTAAAATTATAGCGCATTACTTTAGTTATTTAGCAAAATAGTTTTTTTAATAGCTTGTTTATTTTTTGAACCTACGATTACAAATTTACTGTTTTTGTCGACTGTTACTATATTACCAAGCAGTATCTTTATTGGTATCATTTTTTTTTTTAATTAAGGCAGCCTTTTTGAGTATAGCTAATTTTATTTCAGAATTTAATTCAGAACTAATTTTTGAAGTTACACAATTTTGATCATCACCACATTTTTTATTGTAAATTTTAACCTCCAAAGCATCTGATCTAATTTCATTTGATAAAAATTGTACAGAAATTTTAATTGATTCATTTTTTTCTTGGTTTTCAGAATACCAGTCAGTAATTATAATTCCTCCACCATAATCGGCATTTAGCAGGGGTACAAAATCTAAAACGTCAATAGCTGCTCTCCACATTTCATTGGATGATGCAAAATCAAATTTACCACCTTTATTTTTTTTGCCACCAAAGGTAATCTTACGACCTTCTTTCATATTTTTTGCTCTTTTATCACTGTCATTGATTGGGTAATCTTTAACATCTGATTTCTTGTATTTTAGGGCTTCGCAGGAATTGAGTAAAAAGAGTGATGCTATTAAAAATAACAATAAATGATGAAATGATTTGATTTTCATGAAATTAATGATTAATTGAAAGTTGAATTAGCATAATTATTTAAGATATTATACTTAAGAATGATAATAAAAAATCAATAATTAAGGAAAATTTGACTGTAAAACGTTGAAAAATAATAAGTAGTGATATTTTTACAACATATTGCATTTTATTTAAAAATATCTCGTATTAATTGCGCAAAAGAACCTCTCTACTGGTAAACATCACGCATTGATTAATCAAAATAATAAAAAGGATAAAACTATGATCAATTTTAAAAAAATAGGTTTAACTGCTCTTGCAGGATCGCTTGTTGCGTTTTCTGCTAATGCAGTTGAATTTGGTGTAGCTGGTGGAGTTGAAGTAACTCTAACAGATACAGGCGGAACCAAAGGAAACGAAGTAACTGGTAACCAATTTGGTGCTAACAGTGCTTTGACTTTTTCTGCTTCAGGCGACGTTGGATTTGGAACAGTAAGTGCTACAAGAGCGCTTCTTGATTCAGCTGGCGCATCTGGTGGAATTTCTACATCATACCAATCTTTAGATATGGGTGATATGGGAACTTTCTCATTTGATGGTAAGGGCGGAGCATTAGTTGGACTTACAGCTAATGATGACGTTTTACCAACAGCTTACGAAGAAATGTGGACTGGTGTAGGTTCTGGTGATGGTATCGCCGGTGTTGGTTCTACTAACGTAATCGGTTACAAAAATACATTTAGTGGAATAACTATTTCTGCTGGATATTCTAATGGTATAGGTGCTGCAACTACTGCAGAAAGTGGTGCTTCAGGAGCAGGTGCAGACGGATCTAAAGCAGATCTTTATGTTTCTAGTTCTGTTGTTGATGGTATGACTGTTGGTGCTGGTATTGGACAAAGTAGTGCTGGAAATAATAATAGTACAGATTCTGACACAGAAGAATTAGTTGCTCATGTGGTTTACGCAAGTGGACCAATTAGTGCTGGTTTAAGAATGGGTACTACTGACGGCGGTGCTGAAGGTACAAGGGCTACTGAAATCTTGGGTTATTCAGTTGCGTTTAATGTAAATGAAAACTTTGCATTATCTTATGGTATACAAGAGATAGAACAAATTGCTCTTGGTGCTGGTGCTGCAGTTACAGAAAAAGTAACTGGAATTAGTGCTGCTTATACTGTAGGTGCTGCGTCTGTAAGATTCCATAGATCAGAAGCAACTAATGCTGCTTATGTTAAAGGAACAGACGATGAGCATATGGAATTAGGTGTTGTATTAGCATTCTAATTACGTAAGTACTAAAATTAAATTTTACGGCCCCCTTGTGGGGCCGTTTTTTTTTATCATTATAAATTATCTAAATTATTAAATAAGTCTGCTAGGAAAGGTTCAAATTTTTTACTAGATGAAATTGATGATTTGTATAATGGTTGTCTTGCCTGGGCCACACTTACAGTTTTAATAGCCCTTTTTGTATCATAGAATTTAAGACAATTATCATGCCAATCTAAATCACAAAAAGTTAATAGTTTTTCTATTTCAATTTTTGAGTTACCAATTAGATCCTCATATTTGCAGTCATAAATAAAATCGGGTAGTTTTTTTTTCCAAAAATTCATTAAGTCAACATAGTTTTTATAATAATGAAATAGATGTGACTTGTCGTATGTCCAATTTAAACTGTCATCAAAAATATTTTTGTATAGTGATAAGCAATTATCTTTTGGGTCTCTAACTGAATGAATTATTTTAGCATTAGGAAAAAGTATTTTAATAAAGCCAATCCATCTAAAATTTAAAGGTGCCTTATCAGTTATATTTTTTTGATTAGAGTTAAAATCCTCTATTAATTCACGATATTTTGATGATATTTTCTCAACTAATTCCTGATTATCTTCATTTTCTAAATTTGGTATCTTTAGCTCATTGTTTGTATAAAAATTATTGACTATTAATCTTTCTAAATAATCCAATTCTCCACTTCCATAAACATCTGGATGCGATGAAATTATTTGCTCTATTAAACTTGTTCCCGATCTTGGCATCCCTACTATAAAAATAATTTTTTTATTAAAATTTTTATTAGAAACATTATTATTAAAAGCATAATTTTCGAAGGACTCTTTAAGGCCTCTCAATAATTTATCAAATGGTCTCATATCATGGTTACTTATTTTGCTTTTAATTTTGTTTCCTTCATCGATATAAAAAAAAGATTTTTTGTAATCTGATAAATCTTCATATGCTTTGCCAATTGCAAAATTTAAGTTAATTTTTGAATCGTTATTTAACTTCTCATTTTTAATTTTTTGTAACATTTCTTTTAAATGTGAATCGTCTTCATTATATTTGATGAACCTACTCATAAGTCTATCAATAATGTTCATGTTGGGGTTAATTTTTAACACCTCTTTATAGTGAAGCAATGCCTCTTTAAAACTTCCTAAGCTTTGGTAAACTAATGCGATATTGTAATGCACAAGAGCATCTTTATTGTTAATTGTTAATGCTTTTTTATAATAATGAATTGCATCTTCGTATTTATTTAACTTATAATTTAAACCTGCATAGTTATTGATAGTATTAATATAATTAGGATTTATTTTTAATATCTTTATGTATAACTCTTCAGCTAATTTATTTTCATTTAAATCTTTGTAAACATTAGCTAAGTTATTTAACGCTGCACAACTATTATTATCTACAGCAATTGCTCTAGAGAACACTTTTTTTGCTGTATTTAGGTCTCCTAATCTATGGTAACTTGATCCTAGTAAATTTAATATAAACTGATTATTTGGTTGTTTTTTTAGAAGTATATTTACTTGTTGAATTACAAATTTATAATTTTTAGCATTAAAGTGATTAGATAACTTTTCTACTTTCAGTTTAAAATTTTTGAATTTATTATCCATATATTTAAATTTTATAATTTTCTTTAATATAAGAAATTGACGCAAAACCATAGCAATTTAGCATTTTAATTTTTTTAATATTATTTTTATCAATACCACCTAGCGCTATAGCTTTTCCGTTTAACAAATTCGCAAGTATATTAAATTTTACTACATCTAAAAAATTATTAGATTTACTAACTTTAAAAGTTGGAGCTAAAAAAATTATATCTATCCCTTGCTTTTTTTTTTGATTAATTTCTTTAAGATTGTGGGCAGATCCAAGTAATAGCATATTTTTATTCTTTAATTTATACACAGAAAGACAATTGTTAAAAGCTGGTATGTAAGCACCATCAAGATTTAATTTATTAGCTAAGCCAATGTCATTAGCTAAAAAAAATTTTTTTTTTATATATCTACAAAATTTTTTGATTTCTAAAATTTTTTCTTGATTGTATTTTTGGGAATAATTTCTATAGATTATATTGATATTTTTGTTTAAACTTCTGATATGATCTTTGTTAAAATCATCAATAAAATAGAAATTATTTAAGTTTTTATTATGGATCATATTGTTACCAATTTAATTGAAATACAAAAAGAAATACAATTAAAAATATCTGAAAGCAATAATGTTATTGAAATGCCAGAAATTATTGCCGTAAGTAAAACATTTTCAATATCTGAAATATTGCCAGTAATAAATCATGGGCAAATCCATTTTGGAGAAAATAAAATTCAAGAAGCACTTGATAAGTGGGAAAGTATAAAAAACGATTTTAATCATATAAAATTACATATGCTTGGAAAACTACAGACAAATAAAGTTAAGTATTTGATACCACTCTTTGATTATTTACACTCTCTAGATAATATGAAGCTTGCTGAAAAAATTTCACTTGAACAAAAGAAAAAAAATAAAAAGTTAAAAATTTTTATTCAAGTAAATATTGGGAGTGAACAACAAAAGAATGGTATTGAAATAGATCAAGTAGAAAATTTTTATAAAAAATGTACAAATGAATTAGGGTTAGATATTATTGGTCTTATGTGTTTACCACCAAATAACGAAAAATCTTCATTATATTTTTCTAAGATGGATATATTATCAAAAAAATTAAATTTAAAAGAATTAAGCATGGGTATGTCAAATGACTATATTGAAGCTGTAGAAAATAATTCATCATTTCTAAGGATTGGTTCGAAAATTTTTGGACCAAGAGATTAATAAATTTTTATTTTTGTTTTTTTATTAATTAATTTTATCAAAATCAAAAAATCTTTTTCTTGCAATGCAATACACCCTGCAGTTTTTTTATACTTTTTGGTTAAATGAATAAAAATAGCACTACCTTTGTTGGATACTATCTTTTTAGTATTATAATTTATTACAATAAAATAATTATAGGAATTATTTTTTTTAAATAACTTTTCATGCTTTAGTTTATTATTAATTTTAATTTCTTTATTGTAATAATTACTTGTAGGATCATCACACCAACCCATATTTTTAGTTATAATTTTAATTGAAAGTTTAGTTACAGGTTTTTGAACCCTATCAGCTCTGTAATATAATTTGCCTAAAGAAAATTTTCCTCTAGGCGTGGCTTTATCACCCTCAGTTTTTCTTGTTTTTGTTCCATTTTTCCCAACTGAACATTTAAAAATAAAATCATCTATAACTAAGGTCTCTTTATTTTTTAGAGTTAATAGCATAAGTTATGTTTTAATGTTTAAACAATCAGTAAGTTTAGTAGAGTTTCCAAAATTGTATAATATTTTGAACGAAATGAATGATTTATTTTCATTTAATATTCTTAATTATCAAACTTCTAAAGAATTTTTAAAAGAAATAGAATTAAATAATCTCGAATGCTTAAATTCTACAATTATTGTTGATAAAAAACAGCATATATTAAGATCAAGTAGCCAAATAAATATTAATACTATCTTAGTAATGGATATATGGCCCCTTAAAATTGAAAAAATTCTTGATGAGATAAATATACAATTAATAAAACAAAAATATAACTTTCATTCTAAATTAAATATTAAAAACTATACACTAAATTTTAATTCAAGAATTATTTACAATAAAACTAAAGAATTAAAATTAACTGAAAAAGAAATTGATATTATTTTATTTCTTAAGAATCAAAGTATTCCACAATCTGTTAACATAATGCAAAATAAAGTATGGGGTTACTCTTCTGACCTAGAAACTCATACTGTTGAAACTCATATCTACAGATTAAGAAAAAAGATAAAGGATAAATTTAATGATGAAAATTTTATAACTAGTGAAGAAAAAGGTTATAAAATATAAATGACAAAAAAAAATCCTATTGCTAAAGATCTAAGAACTAGAAAATTTAAACCGAGAGTGGTAAAAGCAAAAAGAGGAAAAGGAAGTTACAAGAGAAAAAAGTCTAGTTTAGTCTAGCACCTATTTTTTGAATTATTTTTGAAGACATTTCCGTACCTTTTTTAAGACTTTCAAGAATTGTTAAATTATTAATGTACCCATGAAGATAGCCAGCTGCAAATAGGTCTCCAGCACCTGTAAGATCAACTATTTTAAGGTTTTTTTCACTTTCACACTCTATTACTGTATCTTTATTTATGGCAATGCTTCCTTTTTCACCACGTGTAATAATTATTATTTTTCCAATCTGTTGGCCAAATGAGATTATTTCCGCAAAGTTCTTTGCGCTTATTAAGGAGGTAATTTCTTGTTCATTTGCAAAAGTAATATCTAATTTATTTTTAACTAGTTCTAAAAAGTGTGGTTTATGCCTTTCTACACAAAATGAGTCTGACAAAGACATTGCAACTTTATTTGAATTTACAATAGCTTTATCAAAAGCAGACTTAGGTTCACCTTCATCCCACAAGTAACCCTCTAGAAAAAGTATTTCGCTATTTTTAATTGAATTTATATCAACATCATTTTCATTGATTTTCCCTGCAGTACCAAGAAATGTACACATTGTTCTTTCAGAGTCTGGTGTAATTAGTATTAAACAAGTTCCAGTTGGTAAACTTTCTTTTTTTTTAGAGTAGAAATAATTAACATTTTCTTTTTTTAAACCATCTTCGTATTTTTGGCCTAAGTTATCGTTACTAACTTTACCAATAAACCCAACTTCATTTCCTAGTTGAGATAATCCAACAATAGAATTGGCTACTGATCCACCAGAAACAGTTTCTTCAATTTTTAAGGATGATAATAGTTTTTTAAACTCAATTTCATCAACTAGTTTCATTGTGCCTTTAGTTAACCCATTGTCTATTAAATATTTATCTTCAATTTTGCAGATAACATCAACTATAGCATTTCCGATTCCTAGTATTTTCATATTATGTTTTTTTTGTTTTAATTGGATATTTGCGGTGAGGATAACAAGTAGTACAAATTTTACAAGTTAAACCATAACAATCTCTAGCTTTACAAAACTCTCTTCCATAAAAAATTATTTGTAAATGTAATTTGCTCCAAGTTTTTTTAGGAAATAATCTTTTTAAATCCACTTCGGTTTGAACAACATTTTTACCATTTGTTAAACCCCATCTTTGAGATAATCTGTGTATATGGGTATCGACTGCAAAGGCTGGCAAACCAAAGCCTTGAGACATGACCACACTTGCTGTTTTATGGCCCACACCAGGTAGTTTTTCAAGTTCTTCGAAGCTCTTGGGCACTCTACCCCCATGCTTTTCCAAAAGCTGCTTAGACATTAAATAAATGCTTTTTGCTTTAACTCGAAAGATACCAATACTTTTAATTAATTTTTCAATTTTTTTTCTTCCTAATTTAACAAAGTGTTTAGGTTTATTATATTTTGGATATATATCCTTAGTTACATTGTTAACATTTAAGTCTGTGCATTGTGCCGACAAAAGAACAGAAGTTAAAAGTGTAAATTTATTTCTATGTTTTAATGGAATAGGGGTAGTTGGATAAATTTTATTTAAAATTTTAAGTATTTTTTTTGCTTTTTCTTTTGCATTCATTATTTAAAATTCAACAAATCTCTCATTGAATAAAGTCCAGGTTTTTTACTTGTAAGCCATTTTGCAGCAGTTAAAGCACCATCTGAATAAAGAGCTCTATCAAATGCTTCATGATTTAATTTTATTATTTCTTTACCACTAGAAAATGTAACCTCATGTTCTCCAATAATCTCACCCTTCCTAATAGAGTTAAAGTTAATTTTTTTTCCATAAGGAAAAGATTTTTTATTTAAAAATTTTTTACCAATTAAATTGTAAATATTTTTATTTTTTCCATCAGCTATACCTTTTCCTAGCATCAATGCAGTTCCTGATGGATAGTCCTTTTTATGTTTGTGGTGAATTTCAAACACTTTACTTAAATAATTGTCTCCAAGAGACCTTGAAGCAATTTCAGTTAAATACATCAATAAATTAACACCCAAGCTCATATTACCAGCTTTTATTATTGGGATTTTTTTTGAATATTTTTTAATTAAATTTTCTTCTTTTTGAGTAAAGCCAGTTGTTCCAATAACCACTCTTTTTTTTAGTTTTGATGCTATTTTAAGAATCTCAAGAGTACATTTTGGCACTGTAAAATCTATAATCACATCAATTTTTTTAAAGGCCTGATCTGTATTTAAATCAAGATTAATACCACCTATTTTCTTATTGATAGGCTTGTTTTCTGTGAGAGTTACTAATTTAAAGTTTTTATTAGATTTAGAAGATTTGATAAGTTGCTGACCCATTCTTCCAAGACAGCCAGAAATTGCTAAGTTAATTTTTTTCATCTGGGAAAATATTAACCTTTTTTAGTTAATTAGTCTTTTAGTTTTTCCAAAAAATTTTGGCTTTTTGGAAAAACTTTTTAATACTAGGGTTTGACTTCTCATTCTCAATTTCTCTAAATTTTTCAAGTAGTTCTTTTTGTGCTTTATTTAATGAAATTGGAACTTCGGTATTTACCTGAACATAGAGGTCACCATTTCCACTGCCACGCATGTAAGGCATTCCCTTACCTTTTAGTCTAAATTGTTTTCCATTTTGAGTTCCATCTGGTATTTTAATTTTTGCTCTTCCCCCATCAATTGTTGGTATTTCAATTGTAGTACCTAGTGCAGCATCTGCTAGAGAAATAGGAAATTCAAAAAATAAATTTTCATCTGACCTTTTAAAAAGATCATGAGAATGAACGTTAATAAATAGATATAAGTCTCCACTAGCCCCACCTTTGGTTCCAGCCTCACCCTTACTAGCCAACCTTATTCTTGTTCCATCATCAACACCCTTCGGTATCGTTACTGATATTTTTTTTGAAGCTTGTTTGTTACCTTGACCGTTACAATCGGTACATGGGTTTGTAATTTCTTCTCCACTTCCAGCACACTGAGGACAAGCTTGTTGAACAGTAAAAAAACCTTGGTTAGATCTAACTTTTCCATTCCCTCCACAAACTGTACATCTATCAGGAGAAGAGCCTGGTTTAGATCCATTACCTTTGCAGGTATTACATTTTTCTGTGGTTGAAAATTTTATATCTTGCTTTTTTCCTTCATAAGCTTCTTCAAGGGTAATTGATAGATCATATCTTAAATCAGATCCTCTGTTGTTAGTACTTCTTCTTCCTCCAGATCTTCCACTACCTCCAAAATCCCCAAAAAAATCTTCAAAAATATCTGAAAAGTCAGCTCCACCAAAACCACTACTTTGTCTTCCACCACCTCCTTCAAAAGCGGCATGGCCAAAGCTATCATAGTTTTGTTTTTTTTCTTGATCTGAAAGGATGTTGTAAGCTTCACTTGCTTCTTTAAATTTATCTTCAGAAATTTTGTCACCAGGGTTTTTATCAGGGTGATGTTTTACTGCTAGCTTTCTATAGGCTGATTTTAATTCTTGTGGGCTTGCGCTTTTACTAACACCCAAGACGTCATAAAAATCTCTTTTAGCCATAAGTTACTTTAAGATGATAGTTGTTGTTGTAAGTCTTAAGCGCTTTTTTCTTTATCTTCTTCTTTATCTTCTTCTTTTACTTCTTCTTTTACTTCTTCAAAATCAGCATCAACCACATTATCGTCTTTTTTTCCTTCATCATTTTTACTACCATCTTTAGATGAATCTGGCTTTTTTTCTTGAGATTTATAGATCGCTTCGCCTAATTTCATTGAAGCCTGAACCAATATTTCTGTTTTTTTCTTAATATCTTCAATATCAGTACCTTTGATGGCCTCTTTTAAGCTTGATGAAGCATCTTCTATTGCTTTTTTTTCAGCGTCTGAAACTTTAACACCATGTTCTTTTAGGTTTTTTTCTGTAGAGTGCAAAAGGGTATCTGCCTGATTTCTCACATCGACAGACTCTCTTTTCTTTTTATCCTCTTCTTTATTTGCTTCAGCATCTTTAACCATTTTTTCTATTTCTTCATCACTTAATCCACCAGAAGCTTGAATTTGAATTTTTTGTTCTTTACCAGTACCCTTGTCTTTTGCAGAAACACTTACTATTCCATTTGCATCAATATCAAAGGTTACTTCTATTTGAGGAATACCTCTTGCTGCTGGTGCAATTCCAATTAGTTCAAAATTTCCAAGCATTTTATTATCAGAGGCCATTTCCCTTTCACCCTGAAGAACTCTTATTGATACAGCGGGCTGACTATCTTCGGCAGTTGAAAAAACTTGACTTTTTTTAGTAGGGATTGTTGTATTTTTTTCAATTAATTTTGTTGATACACCACCCAAAGTTTCAATTCCAAGTGATAAAGGTGTTACATCTAAAAGAAGGACATCTTTCACATCTCCTTGCAATACACCAGCTTGAATTGCTGCTCCCATTGCAACAACTTCGTCGGGGTTAACACTTTTATTCGGATCTTTACCAAAAAATTTTTTTACTTCTGCAACAACTTTTGGCATTCTTGTCATTCCACCAACCATTACAATTTCATCAATTTCGCTTGCATTAAGACCAGCGTCTTTTAGAGCTGTTTTGCAAGGTGGTATAGTTCTTAAAATTAAATCTTCTACTAAAGCTTCTAGTTTGGCTCTAGTCATTTTTAAGTTAATATGTTTTGGACCTGTTTTATCTGCAGTTATAAAGGGTAAATTAACATCTGTTTGTTCTGCTGATGATAATTCTATTTTAGCTTTTTCTGCTGCCTCTTTTAATCTTTGAAGTGCTAATTTATCAGTTTTTAGGTCAATTCCACTATCTTTTTTGAATTCATTAATTAAATAATTAACAATAGAATTGTCAAAATCTTCTCCGCCTAAAAAGGTATCACCATTAGTAGATTTTACTTCGAATACACCATCTCCTAATTCAAGAATAGAAACATCAAATGTTCCTCCTCCCAAATCATAAACAGCAATTTTTTTATTTTCCTTTTTTTTATCCAAACCATAAGCGAGAGAAGCAGCCGTAGGTTCGTTTATGATTCTTAAAACTTCTAAGCCCGCAATTTTACCAGCATCTTTAGTGGCTTGTCTTTGAGCATCATTAAAATAAGCAGGAACAGTTATTACTGCTTTTGTAACTTCTTGACCTAAATATTTTTCAGCAGTTTCTTTCATTTTTTGAAGAATAAAAGCAGATATTTGTGAGGGTGAATATTTTTGCCCCTTTGCTTCAATCCAAGCGTCACCTTTTTCAGAATTAACTATTTTAAAGGGCGCTGCTGCAATATCTTTTTTAACAGTTGGGTCTTCAAAATTTCTTCCTACTAATCTTTTTACTGCAAATATAGTATTTTCAGGGTTAGTTACTGCCTGCCTTTTAGCAGGTTGTCCAACGAGTTTTTCACCATCATCAGTAAAGGCAACAACAGATGGAGTTGTTCTAGCGCCCTCTGCATTTTCCAATACTTTAGGTTGGCTACCTTCCATGATAGATACGCATGAATTTGTTGTCCCTAAGTCTATTCCTATAATCTTGCTCATAATTTTAAATCCTACCTTTCATATAAGTGCTAATTTTTAATCTACAAGTTTAGTCAAAAATTATTTGTTGTCTGATTTCTCTATATTTTCCTCGGTTTTTTGATCTTTATTTTCAGTTTTTTTTGATATACCAACTAAAGCCGGTCTTAATAATCTATCTTTCATCATAAATCCTTTTTGAATTTCTTTAATGATAGTGCCAGGTATTTTTTGATCATTCTCAATTTCCATCATTGCTTGATGCATATTTGGATCTAATTTTTTCCCAATAGAATCTATTGGTATAATATTGTTTTTAGAAAAAACAGAGAATAAATCTTTATTGATTATATCAAAATGTTCTAAGGTTATTTTTAAGGCCTCTGTATTTTTTAAAACATTATCATTTTCTAAGATTTGTTTTGATCTTTCTAAGTTATCTATAAGATTTAAAGCTTCTCTTGCGAAAGCAAAACCACCATAATCAAAAGCATCATCTTTTTCTTTTTCAAATCTTCTTCTTTGATTTTCCATTTCAGCTAAAGTTCTAATAACTTTGTCTTCTAGTACTTTGATTTTTTCCTCAGGGGTAATTTCTTTTACCTTTTCTTGCCCTATTGGATCTGTGGAATTTGGTTCTGTTTTAGGAATTTTTTCCTCATTACCTTGTTCTACACTATTGATGTTTTGATCTTTTTCCATTGAGACTTATATGGTATGAAATTTGAAAATTGCTAGATGTTAAATAAAAAAATAACAAAATTATTAGTTGGCACAAATAATGTAGGAAAATTAAGAGAAATTAAAGATTTACTGCCCAAAAATCTTGAAATTTATTCTCCCGCAGACTTTAAAATTAAAAGTCCAGCTGAAAATGGAAAAAATTTTGCAGAAAACTCATTAATTAAGGCAAAATTTTTTTCGTATAAATCTAAAATGGTCTGCTTGGCAGATGATTCTGGACTTCAAATAGAAATTCTGAACGGTGCGCCAGGAATTTATTCTGCTAGATGGGGAGGTAAAAATGCTAACTTTACTAAAGCAATAAACAGAGTTTTTAAAGAGTTAAAAAAAAAAGATAAAAATTGGAAAATTAAAAAAATTAAAGCCAAATTTATTTGTGCCTTAACAATTTACTGGCCTAATAAAAAATCAATACATTCAGTAGGAGAGATTAAAGGTTATATTTCCTCTAAGCCAAAAGGGAAAAAAGGATTTGGTTATGATCCTATTTTTATACCATTAAATAAAAAAATTACTTTTGGTGAAATGAAATCTTCCGAAAAATATAAAATAGATCATAGATATAAAGCTTTTAAAAAAATTAAAAAATTTCTTTAAAATTTTTATTTTCAACTTTATAAAAATTAAGAATATGATTTATTTTGTTGTCTTTTATTTCAAAAATTCCAATTTTCCCTTTAAACATAGTTTTTTTAATAAAGATTTTTTGATCTATAACTAAATTATTTTGGAGTATTAAATAGTAAACAAGTCCCACTAAATCAAAACTCAAAAAAGACAATTGATTTGGATTCTGGTTAAATTTTTCAAAATATTCTGCTGAAAAATTTTCGTAATTTTTTTTATTTATGGATGGAAAATAAATAGGTTGTGAGCTAGTTTCATTTAGCAGCGATTCATCAAACCACTGATTAAGTGTTATAAAATATTTTTTTTTAGGAGATATGTTTGTGTATAATAGTGATGTAGTAACACTTTTTAAGCTTTCGTCAAAATCTGCAATTATTATCGAATCAAATTTAACACCTCCAAGGGTATCTTTTTTATTTAATCGTTCAATTAAAAGTTCCTTGTTGGCTTCATCTGATTTTTCTATTCTTGTTATTTCGTCTTCAAGGTTTTGTTTTCTTATTGAATAATTTGTAATTTTTTCAATTTGTTTTGTAAGTTTTGTAGGGTCTGTATTATAAATATAACTTTTAAATATTTTTATTTTCGAATTAGATATAGCTATCTTTATTTCATTTTTATAATTTACATCGGGTATCAGAAAAATAGTTTTTTTTATTCCATTTAATTCTATAAATTTTTGTATGGTTCTTAATTGGGAAGAGGCATTTATGCCAGCACTAATAATATTTTTAGGATTGCCAATAGTTTTATTTGTAAGGGATAAAAAAGTAATATCTTTTAATTCATCAAGGTATGTTAAACTATTATTAAACACAGGCCCAATTATTATTTTAACTCCCAATTGGCTTAATTCCTTAGCAGCTCTTAATGTAGTTTCAGGTTTTGACTTTGTATCTTTAGGAACTATTTCAATAGAAGCGTTGTTGATTTTATTAATAGCAAGTTGGGTAGCTTTAATTATAGATTGGCCAATCTCTGCATTTTTTCCAGACAAAGGAACAAGTAGACCAATCTTAATTTTTTCTGCGGCAAATATCTTTTGGTTAGGAGTCAGTAAAGTTAAAAGTAATAATAGTATAATTTTAATAATTTTGATCATTTTAGTGTTATTATTATAGCGATTATAATTTAATGATTCTACATTCAGAAAATAAAAATAACCAAGTTAAAAGTGGATTATATATTGTATCTACGCCTATTGGTAATTTAAGCGATATTACCTTAAGAGCAATAGATGTTTTACAAAAATCAGATTATATTTTGTGCGAAGATACTCGTGTTTCAAAAAATTTATTAGATAAATATGAAATTAAGTCAAAATTAATTTCAAATCATAAATTTAATGAAAAAAAAAACTTATTAAGAATTATTGATATATTAAAATCTAATTGTATTGTATCGCTTATTTCTGATGCAGGTACACCATCAATTTCCGATCCGGGAGCAATACTTATTAATGAGTGTTTTCAGAATGAGATTAACATTTTCCCCTTGCCTGGACCCTCAGCAGTTTCATCAGCTGTTTCAATTAGTGGATTTTCAGAAAAATTTTTTTTCTATGGATTTTTTCCAGAAAAAAATAATAAATTAAAAGAAGATTTTACAAATTTATCAAATTTAGATAGCTCAATAGTACTTTTTATTTCTCCAAAAAAGTTCAACAAATCAGTGAAAGTTATTAAAGAATATTTTTCTGGAAGAAAAATATTAATATGTAGAGAAATGACTAAATTTTATGAAGAATATATAAGAACAAGTGTTGATACTCTTAAACCTTTTAAAGATAATCCAAAAGGAGAATTGACTATAGTAATTTCTGAAAAAGAAAAAATAAAAAAAACTTCGCTAAAATTAGAAGAATCAGATAAAAAAACTATTGAAAAAATGATTAAAAAATTAAGTATAAAAGATATTACAGATTTGATTAGTCTAAATAGTAATGTTCCAAAAAAAGAAATTTACAACTATTGTTTAAAATTAAAGAATGAAAAATAGATTAATTTCAATTTTTTTTATATTTATAGTTTTCGCTGGATGTGTAGGCACAGCATCAACAGGAATTTTTGGCACAGGTGTGAGTATAGCTCTGGATCCAAGATCTATTGGAACACAAATCGACGACTCAGTTATGCAAAAAAATTTAACAGCAAGAATATTATTAAGGAATAAAAGTTATTTATTAACTTTAAATACAAAAGTTTTAGATGGTAGAATTTTTATAACTGGAAAAGTTCCTAATCCAGAGGAGAAACTTCAAATAACAAAATTGGCATGGGAAACTAAAGGAGCAAGATCAGTTAAAAATGATACTAAAATCAAAGAAGAGTTTAATTTTAAACAATCTGCAAAAGATTTATTAATTACCTCCCAATTACGTACTGCCACAATATTTAACAAAAAAATTAAAGCAACAAACTATCAAATAGACACATATAAGAAAAAAATCTTTATCTATGGTATTGCTCATACGGCTGAAGAGAGAATAGAAGTGATTAATGAAGCGAAAGAAATACTTGATGTTGAAGATGTAATAGCAAGTATTTTTTTAGTGAAAGATTTAAGAATTCAAAAAAATTAATTTTTCTCATTATAGTTAATTACTCCAGCAGAATAAGCTGCAATAGAGGCTAGATTTAAAATGTCAGAAGTAGATGACCTTAAGGGTGCAATTTCTATCGGTTGTCCCAAACCTATTAAAAGAGGTCCAATAACTTTAGCACCTCCTAACTCTCTCATCATTTTGTATGATATTGCTGCACTATGTTGACCAGGCATTATTAATATATTGGCATTACCAACTATCTCTGAAAATGGATATAATTCTTTATATTGGTCATTTAAGGCGACATCAGGCTGCATGTCACCATCAAATTTAAAATCTACATTTTTTTCTTTTAATATGTTTACCGCATTTTTTATATGTTTAGTTCTACTAGTTAGAGGTTGACCAAATGTTGAGTGAGAAACAAAAGCAACTTTAGGATCAAAACCAAATAATCTTACAACTCTTGCAGACGAAATAGCTATATCAGCCAATTGTTCTGAACTAGGATATTCATGCACACTTGTATCGCCTACAAAAACTGTTTTACCTTTATTAACAATCATATTAAGACCAAACATAATTTCTCCAGGCCTTGGATCTACTACTTTGGTTATTTTTTCTAAAGAAGCTCCATATCTTCGTGTGTTTCCCGTTACAACTCCATCAGCATCTCCACAAGAAACCATACAAGAAGCCCAGATTACTCTGTCATTTCTTACTAATCGATCACAGTCTCGCTCAAGTAAACCCTGTTCTCTTTGCATTTTTTTAAATAAAAAATCTACGTACTTCTCTCTCTTTTTTTTGTCTGTTGAATTACTAATTTCAATGTCAAAATTTTCATTATAACCAATTTCTTTTAATCTTTGTTGGATACGTTCTTTTTTTGCAACTAGTATTGGAATTCCTAGACCACTATTTTTAAAAGCAATTGCTGCTTTTAAAGTATTTGCATCTTCTCCATCTGCGAAAACAATTTTCTTCTTTGTTTTTTTAATTTGAGAATTAATTCCTTGCATAATAGTAACAGAAGGGTCAAGTCTCTGGTTAAGCTGTTCTTTATAAATTTCAAAATTTTTTATCTCTTTTCTTGCAACACCACTTTCCATTGCTGCTTTTGCAACAGCCACAGGAATTATACTAATTAATCTAGGATCAAAAGTTGATGGTATAATATAATCTTTTCCATAATGGGGTCTATCACCGCCCATAGCGGCAACAACTTCATCGGGAACATCCTGTCTTGCTAGCTTGGCAATAGCGTGCGCTGCAGCAACCTTCATTTCTTCATTTATAGTTTTTGCCCTAACATCCAGGGCTCCTCTAAATATATATGGAAAACCAATCAAATTATTTACTTGGTTTGGATAATCAGACCTACCAGTCGCAATAATTGCATCACTTCTAACTTCTTGAATTTCCTCAGGGGTAATTTCAGGATCAGGATTTGCACAAGCAAAAATTATGGGGTTTTTTGCCATTTTTTTTACCATATTTTTTGATAGAGCTCCTTTCGCAGATAGTCCCAAAAAGACATCAGCATCCTTAATGACATCATCCAAAGTTCTAAGGTTAGTGTCAATCGCATGAGAAGATTTCCATTGATTTAAATTATCTCTTCCGTGGTAGATTACTCCTTTTCGATCTACCATAACTATATTTTTTTGTGGCACGCCACTATTTTTAAATAAGTTGGTACAGGCCATTGCAGATGCTCCAGCTCCATTCACCACAATCTTAATTTCTTTTATTGATTTTTTATTTATATCTAGTGCATTTATTAATGCGGCAGTTGTAATTATAGCTGTTCCATGTTGGTCATCATGAAATACTGGAATATCTAAAATTTCTTTTAATTTTTCTTCAATAATAAAACAATCTGGTGCTGCGATATCTTCTAAATTTATACCTCCAAAACTTGGTGCAAAATTTTTAATACTATTAATAATTTCATTTGCATCAGCAGAATCAATCTCTAAATCAATCGCGTCTATATCCGCAAATCTTTTAAATAGAACAGCTTTTCCTTCCATCACCGGTTTGGAAGCTAAAGCACCTAGGTTACCCATACCAAGAATTGCCGATCCATTACTTATAACTGCAACCAAATTTCCTTTTGATGTATAGTCATACGCAGCATCAGCATTTTTAGCAATTGCGTTTACAGGAGCCGCCACTCCTGGAGAGTAGGCCAAAGCCAGATCTCTTTTTGTTAACATGGGCTTTGAGGAGTTAATCTCAATCTTGCCTGGTTTATTACTATTATGAAACTCTAAAGCTTCTTTATCTGTGTAATGATCAACTTTTGTTTTTTTCATTTATGTTAATTAGATATACAAATGGAGCAATTTTAAGACTAATATGATTTATGAATCTTATTAAGTCAACAGGGACATTTAGCTTTTTTACTCTAATTAGTAGAATCCTTGGATATATAAGAGACATATTGATTGCAATATTTCTTGGTACGGGCCCTTTGGCAGATGCATTCTTTGTTGCATTCAGAATTCCTAACACGTTTAGAAGGCTTTTTTCAGAGGGAACATTTAATTCTGCATTTGTTCCAAGCTATGCATCTGAACTCTCGCAAGGAAAAGACCAATCTAATAAATTTGCAAACAGTGTATTTAATTTATTAATGTTAGGTTTATTTTTTATAGTGATAATTATTGAAATTTTTATGCCTATTTTTGTATTTTTGATAGCACCGGGGTTTGATGGTGATAATCAAAAAATGGAGTTAGCAATTAATCTAACCAGAATAACATTTCCTTTTCTGTTTTTTATAAGCATAGCATCATTTTTTTCAGCAATTTTAAATTCACATAATAGATTTGCCATTTCATCCGCAGCTCCAATAATTTTGAATATTATGTTGATAGGAGTTTTGTTTTATGGAAAAATTTTAAATGATCAACTTGTTTATTATTTGTCATATGCAGTTACTTTATCTGGAATTGTTCAGTTAATGTTTTTGTATGTTTTTGTAAAAAAATTTTATTTACCAAAATTTACTCTTAAAATTATAATAGATGAAAAAGTAAAAAAATTCTTTAGGAAATTATTACCAAGTATATTTGCTTCAGGCGTAACCCAGATTAATATTTTAGTTGGAACTATTATTGCATCATTTCAAACAGGTGCAGTTTCTTATCTTTATTATGCAGATAGAATTTATCAAATAAATTTGGCTATTGCTGGCATAGCAATAGGTACAGTCATCTTACCAAAGCTTTCAAGTTATATTCAAAATGGAAATAAAGATGAAATAATGTTAATTCAAAACAAAGCATTGGAACTAAGCTTATTTCTAAGTATTCCTGCTGCTGTTGCCCTTCTAGTTTCATCTGAACAAATTATATCTGCGTTATTTGGGTATGGAACATTTGATGAAGAGGGAGTTAAAAATTCTGCAAAAGCTCTTTTTTATTTTAGTTTGGGTCTACCAGCATTTTCTTTAATAAAAATTTTTTCAAGTTTTTTCTTTGCACGACACAATACCAAAATTCCATTTTATATATCTGTAATTTCAGTCTTATTGAATATTGTTATAAGTGTTTTTTACTTTAATAGTTTTGGATTTATTATTATTCCTATCGCTACAAGTATTTCATCGTGGTTTAATTCAATTATGTTATTTGTTTTTTTAAAAAAAGATAATTTATTTAATTTTAGCTTTTTATTTATAAGTAGATTTATAAGAATTATAATAGCCACAATTATAATGGGATTACTTTTTAATTATTTGATTAATTTTTTTGATACCAATATGAGCTATGAACAAAACTTTAAGGCCGTATACTTAATTGGAGTAGTATTATTGGGACTTATTTCTTATTTGTTAATTGCAGTTTTGATCAAAGCTTTTAAAATTAGCGATATTAAACTAAAGTACTAAATTAATGAGTAAAAAAATTTTTTCAGGAGTTCAGCCAACAGGAAATCTCCACCTAGGAAACTATTTAGGGGCAATTAAAAATTTTGTAGAATTAAATAATGAAAAAGATAATGAGTGTTTTTTTTGTGTAGTTGATCTTCATGCAATCACCACTAAGCAAGAACCTAAAGAATTAAAAAAAAATATAAGAGAAACGGCCGCTACATTTATCGCAAGCGGAATAGATCCAAAAAAAAGTATTATTTTTAATCAATCGATGGTTTCAGCTCATTCTGAAGCAGCCTGGATTTTAAGTTGTGTATCAAAAATTGGTTGGTTAAACAGAATGACACAATTTAAAGAAAAAGCTGGAAAAGATAAAGAAAAAGCTAGCATTGGACTTTATTCTTATCCAGTGCTGATGGCAGCAGACATATTGCTTTATGATACAACACATGTTCCAGTAGGAGATGATCAAAAACAGCATTTAGAATTGTGTAGAGATATTGCTCAAAAATTTAATAATGATTTTAATGCACCGGAATTTTTAAGGCTTCCAGAACCTTTAATTCAAAAAGAATTTTCCAGAATCATGAGTTTAAAAGATGGATTAAAAAAAATGAGTAAATCAGACCCATCTGATTTAAGTAGAGTAAATCTTACAGATGATAAGGATCAAATATCAAATAAAATTAAAAAAGCAAAAACAGATCCTCTGCCAATACCTTCAGAATTAAATGATTTATCACAAAGACCAGAAACGGCAAATCTACTAGGCATTTACTCTAGCCTAAAAAATCAAAATTTAGAAAAATCTATAAATGAATTTAATGGAAAGAACTTTTCTGAGTTTAAAAAAAAACTTTCTGAAATATTAATTGAAAAGATTGAGCCAATTTCAAAAGAGATAAAAAAATTACTAAAAGATGAAAAATATTTAGATACTATTTTATTAGAAGGATCTCAAAAAGCAGATGAAATTGCTTCAAAAAAAATCAAAGAAATTAAAAAACTAGTAGGTTTTTAATAAAATTTATTAATTAGTTTAAATGTTGTAATTAATCACTATATATAAGATATGTTCGTTCAAACAGAGATAACACCCAATCCTAATTCACTTAAGTTTATTCCAGGAAAATCCGTATCTAATAATGGATCTTTTGAAATTACAAAAAAGGAAGAAGCCGATAATGAATTAGTTAGAAATCTTTTATCCATTAATGGAGTAACAGGAATTTTTTTAGGTGCAGATTTTTTATCTATAAATAAGGCAGAAAATATAGATTGGGAAGATATAAAACATATAGTTATATCTTTAATCAATGATTTTTATTCAAGTGGAAAAGAATTTGTAATTGATAAGAGCTTAAATGAAGAAAATAAATCTGAATTTGATGAAATAGAAAAAAAAATAATAAAAATTTTAGATACAAAGATAAGACCCGCTGTTGCAAGAGATGGTGGTGATATTAAATTTAAAGAGTTTAAAGATGGCGTAGTAAAAGTAGAGTTGCAAGGTAGTTGTTCGGGCTGCCCCAGTTCAACCTTGACTCTTAAACAAGGTGTGCAAAATCTTTTGTGTCACTACATACCCGAAGTTAAAGAAGTAGTTGCGATATAGATATGAAAAAAAATTATATAACATTTACTGAAATAAAAAAATATTTAAAAGTTAAAGGTTTTACTTTAACCATAAAAAAAAAAAATGACTATTTTAAAAATGATAATTTAAATGTTTTGTTACGAACATTTGTAAGTAGCATAATAATAATTTTTACTTTTTATGTGTTGCCAGTCTTTGTTGATTTTAAAGATAAAAGAATGTCAAGTTTTAAAGAGTTTAAAAATAATTCTAAGAATATTCTCAAAAACACACTAGAAAATAAGAATCTTGGTAAACTATCTAAAGTAGATGATGATTTATTAGAAAAATATATATTTGAAGATGTGCTTGAAATTAATGATTTACCGACTGATTATGTTAGATTGAGTGCATCAACTATTGAGCAATTATTTAAAGATACTAATTATAATTTAGAAGATGTTAGACAAACAAAATTGGTTAAACCAATTTCGTTATCATTACTACCTCAAGAAATCAAAAAAATAGAAAATACAAAAGAGAGAAAAAAATTATTTATTCAAATTATTTTACCATTGGTGATTAAAGAAAATAATAATATTAAACTAGATAGAAAAAAGCTTTTTAGCATTATTAATAAAAACAATAACACGATATCTGAAAAGAAATGGTTAAAACAAAAATTTAAACAATACGGCGTCCGAAAAAATGATTTATTAACATTAAAAATTAGAATGGATGAAATTCCAGTATCATTAGCAATTGCGCAAGCAGCAAAAGAAACGGGCTGGGGGACATCAAGATTTGCTCAAGAAGGTAATGCACTATTTGGCCAATGGACTTGGTCTGGAGAAGGAATAAAGCCCGCAGGAGCAGAAAATAATACAACCCATAAGGTGATGAAATTTAAAGTCTTACAGGCCTCTGTAAAAGCCTATCACAGAAATCTCAATACGCATTCTTCGTATAAAGAATTTAGAAGAGCAAGAGCTGAATCAAGAGATGAGGGTAAAATATTATTGGATAGTATAGTTCTTTCCGAACACCTAGATAAATATGCAGAGACTGGTAAGGAATATGTTAAAATTTTACAACAAATTATAAAACAAAATCAACTAACAGACTTTGATGATGCTAAATTACTTCCAGCAAGTATTGCATTAGAGAGCTTAATTTAATTTTGTTGAATAGAAAACTGGACACCAAACCATCTCCAAACACCCTCGTCATTTAACGAGCAATTAATTCTTCCTCTGCGAAAAATAAATTTTTCTTTAAATTTTATATTTAATTTATTTTTATTAATATAAGTTTTAGATTTTGCCCATTTATTACCTTCATTTGAAAAGCAATTAATATTATTTATATTATTTTGGTTTTTAAAAAACTCTACTGAAAACATAGGAGGGTTATTTTTAATTGTTATGTATTTATCAATAGGAAGAAGATTTTTATATTGCAAAGGCTCAAGATTAATTAAAAATGTGAATCTTTTTAAATCACCATATTTTTCATTGATTGGAAATCGAGGTAATTCGAATCTATTTTTATTTATATCAATTACGCCAGAGTGCTGTCCAAAAGAAAATTTAAAATTTTTAGAAATATATTCCTTTATATCCTCGCTATATTCTCCAAAAGGATATGAAAAAAATATGGGATTATATCCGAGTTTATTAGTAAAAACTTTACTAGCTTTATTTATATCACTTATAAAATCCTTTTTTTTTAAGTTAACTAAATAATCATGTGAATGAGAATGGTTGCCTATATATACAGTATGTTCTTTCTCTATTTCATTTATTTGATCCCAATTCATATATCCTTTTTTCCCTATAGCCTCAGTCGAGACAAACAAAATAAAAGGAATTTGATTCTTTTTTAAGTATGGCCATGCAACCTCATAAAATGAAGAGAAGGCGTCATCTATAGTTATAAGAATTTTTTTTTCATTTTTTGGAACAGTAAAATTTTTTTCTAGATCTCCAGGATCATAAAAATTATAATTTAAGTTCTTAATTATTTTGATTTGATCTAAAAAAATATCCATTTGAATATTCGTTGATGGGTACTTTTCTTCGTTAAATCTATGATACATCAACGAAAGTATACCTTTATCGTTCGAATAATATTTGATATTATTTTCATCTGCTCTAGAATTAGAAATAAATATTATTATTATAATGAGCAGCTTAATTGTAGATGCAGCAAAAGATAAAATTTTTTTAACACACATAGTAGATAAAAATATTTATACTTGTGGTTACGAAAATAGCAAAATTAATTTTGAAAAATTAATTATACTAATTAATGAGTTTTTAGAAAATAATAAGAGCTCACTTAATGAAATAAAGGTTATTTATGTTAATAGAGGGCCAGGTAGTTTTGCGGGTATAAGAAATTCACTTGCAACCATTAAAGCTTTATTTTTAACCAAAAAAATAGACTATTATTGTTTTAGTTTTCTAGATTTTGAGAAATCGAATAAAGCTAAATATGAAAATGTCCCGCATTTATGTGATAAATTTAAAATTAAAAAGAATTTGATTAATCCTATTTACTTAAGTTAAAATTGAATATGTCAGAAAATATAGAACAAAAATGTTTATCAAAAGGTGTAAAGCTCACTGAGCAAAGAAAAATTATAGCTAAAATTATGTCAGGATCTAGTGATCACCCTGATGTAGATGAACTTTATAATAGAGTATCAAAAATTGATTCAAAAATTAGTATTGCAACCGTCTATAGAACAGTAAAGCTGTTTGAGGAGTCTGGAATTTTAGCAAAACATGAATTTAAAGGGAGCAAGGCTAGATATGAAGAACTTAATGAAGGACATCACGACCATTTAATAGATGTTAAATCTGGAAAAATAATAGAATTTGTAGACGAAGAAATTGAAAAGTTACAAAAAAAAGTTGCTGAAAAGTATGGTTATAATTTAGTAGATCATAAATTAGAACTGTATGGGGTTAAAAAAAAAACCTAAAGTAAATGGTAAAAAAAATATTTATAAAAACATTTGGATGTCAAATGAATGAGTATGATTCAAACCGTATTTATGATTCCGTTAAAAAAATTGGTTTTGAGAAAACAGATAAATATGAAGATGCAAACTGTTATATTTTAAATACATGTCATATAAGAGACAAAGCAAAAGAAAAAGTTTATCATGAAATAGGAAGGGTAAAAAAAAAATTTAGATTTCAAAAAAAACCAATTGTTATTGTTGCAGGTTGTGTAGCTCAAGCAGAAAATCAAGAAATGTTAAAGAGGGAACCTTACATAGATATAGTAATAGGCCCTCAAGCATATCATAAAATTAATGACACAATTTTAAATTATTTTAAGAAAAAAAAAAAATATGATGAAACAGAGTTTGATACTATTTCTAAGTTTAACTATCTAAGTAAAATTAAAAATAAAGATAGTAAGATATCATCTTTTTTAACAATACAAGAAGGATGTGATAAGTTTTGCCACTTTTGTGTTGTGCCATATACAAGAGGGCCTGAATACTCTAGGCCATTTACTCAAATTATTAAAGAGGTAGTAGAATTAATTCAAAATGGAACAAAAGAGATTATTCTATTGGGACAAAATGTTAATGCCTACAGCTACAGAGAAAAAAATAAAGAATTTAGACTGTCTGATTTAATATTAGAATTGGAGAAATTTTCAGAGATAGAACGAATCCGGTACACCACCTCCCATCCAAAAGACATGACGGAAGATTTATTAAATGTCTATAAAAAAAGTAAAAAACTAATGCCGCTTGTTCATTTGCCAGTACAGAGTGGTTCTAATAAAATTTTAAAATTAATGAATCGAAAACATACTATTGAAGAATATTTAAAAATTTATAAAAAATTAAAAGATATAAATCCTAATATAGAGTTTTCTAGTGATTTTATCATAGGATATCCTCAAGAAGAAGAAGAAGATTTTAAAGATACATTAAGACTAGTTAAAAATATAAAATTTGTAAATTCATATTCATTTATTTTTAGTCCCAGGCCAGGAACTGTGGCTGCTGACTTAGATTTAGTTGATAAAAGTCAATCTAAAGCAAGATTAGAAATTATTCAAAAATTATTATTTGAATATCAGATCAGTAAAAATAAATCTTTAGAACAAAAAATTGTAAATGTATTGGTAGAAAATCAAATGAAAGATAAAGTAAAGTTATTTGGCAGAACAGAACATATGACATCGGTAATATTCGATGGTGGTATAGAAAATATTGGAAAAATAGTGCAAGTAGAAATAAGTAGTAGTAGTCAAAACAGTTTGTTTGGAAAAATTAAAAGAAACTACAATCAAAAGGTAGCTTAAAAATTGAGAAACATACAATCAAAAAGAATTAATTCAATTTTAAAGTTTGTTTATTCTGACAACAATTCATTAAGTGTAATTTTCCACGATAACGATTTATTACTGGGTGTTGTTGGAGAATTTAATAAAAATTTAAAGGAGTTAGAAAAAATTACCAATACCAGTTTATATTCTAGGGGAAATTCGATTATAATAAAATCAAGTCCTGAAAAAAATGAAATTACAAAAAATGCTATTCAATTTTTGGCAAACCAATTTATTAATAATGGTAGTATTGAAAAAAAGGATATAATCTCATCAATAGATAAATTTATGATCGACGAAAAAGTTAAAAATAAAAATCAAAACATTTCTGATATTATTAATACTCCAAAAAAATCAGTAATACCAAGATCTGAAAGACAAAAAGAATATGTGAGAGCATTAAGACAAAGTGATATTGTTATATCTGCTGGACCAGCAGGAACTGGTAAAACGTTTTTAGCGGTCGCTGTAGGTCTTACAATGTTATTAGATAAAAAAATTGAGAGAATTATATTATCAAGACCAGCTGTTGAAGCTGGTGAACGATTAGGTTTTTTACCAGGTGATTTGAAGGAAAAAGTTGATCCGTATTTAAGACCTTTATATGACTCACTTTATGATCTTTTTGATTATGAAAAAATCCAAAGAATGATCGAAATTGGAGATATTGAAATAGCACCCTTAGCTTTTATGAGAGGAAGGACATTAAAAAATTCCTTTGCGATATTAGATGAAGCGCAAAATGCTACAGATACTCAGATTAAAATGTTTTTAACACGTATTGGTGAAAATTCAAAAATCGTAATTAACGGAGATCCATCTCAAATTGATTTACCCAATAAAAGTACGTCTGGATTAAGTAGATCAAAAAAATTATTAGGACATTTAGATGAGATTGCTGTTGTAGATTTTGATCATTCTGATGTAGTAAGACATCCTTTAGTTTCTAAGATTGTAAAGGCTTATTCAGATAAAGATAATGATTAATATTGAAGTTGTCTCTGATAATAATCTTTGGAATAAAAAAATAAAAAAAAAAATTATTTTTTTTAATATCTTAACAAAACTTTTACCAAAGAAATATAGATTTATAAAAAAAAAAGTAAGTTTATCAGTCTTATTGTCTAATAATAAAAATATTCAAAAATTGAATAAAAAATTTAGAAATAAAAATAAACCAACAGATGTTCTATCTTTTCCTGCGGAAAAAAAAATTGATATAACAAAAAATTCTTATTTAGGAGATATAATTATCAGTTATGAATTTATTGATAAACCAAAAAAATTAACTAACTTAGAATTTAAAAAAAAAGTTGCCAAAACTTTTATTCATGGTTTTCTTCACCTTTTAGGTTACGATCATATTAAATTAAAAGATTTTAAAAAAATGATTAAAGAAGAAGAAAAAATTTATAAACTTATTAATATAAAAAATACATATTTTGTTTAAAAATAATTTTTTAAATTCCATATATCTTATTTTTATAGGAGTTATTAGCGCATTTAGCTTGCCACCATATAATTATTTCATAATTAATTTTATAACATTTACTTTATTTTTTATTTTCATATTTAATAAAAAAAAAAATTTTTTAAAAAATAAACACTTTTTCTTGTACGGATGGTCTTTTGGTTTTGGATATTTTTTAAGTGGGTTATACTGGATATCAATTTCGTTAACTTTTGATCAAACTTTTAGATTTTTAATACCATTTGCTATAGTTTTAATACCAGCTTTTCTTGCATTATTTTATGGTATAATTACATATTTATTTTCAATTCTTTATTCAAAAAAAGTGGTTGTATCATTTTTAATATTTTCAATTTTATTTGGAACTATTGAACTAGTAAGAGGATTTATTTTCACTGGTTTTCCATGGAATTTAATTGCATTTAGTTTTTCAGAAAACACAAATTTTATTCAAATATTATCAATTATTGGAACATATTCATTTAATCTAATTTGTATTTCTTTATTTACATCCCCGGCTATACTTATTTTAAGAAAATCTAAAAGTGAAATTTTTGCATGCTTTCTTTTTACCTTTATCGCAGTTATTTTTTTAATTTTTGGAACTGTAAGAAATAATCAGATTGATTTAGTTAAAAAAAATAATCATGATTATATAATTAGAGTAATTTCACCAAATATTAGTCTAGATAGTTTTTATTCAGCAGAAAATGAATTAAAAATAATCAATGAACTAATTTCTTTAAGTAATCCAAAAGATAATCAACCAACTATTTTTCTGTGGCCCGAAGGAATAATTCCAGATAGCTATTTGGGAGATATGAAGATTTATGAAGATTTATTTTCAAAAAACTTTAGTAAAAATCACATAATAATAATGGGTATAAAAGACCTAGATAGCAAAAATAATAAAAATTTATATTTTAATTCATTAGCAGTATTTGATAACGAATTAAATTTAATCAAATCATATAATAAAATTAATTTAGTTCCATTTGGAGAGTTTATGCCATTCGAAAACTTTTTTAAATTTATAGGTATTGGAACAATTACAAATAATCAGCAATCGTTTTCGCGTGGATTAGATAGAAAACCTTTGAATATAAATAATAATAAATTTAATTTAAGTTTATTACCTCTAATTTGTTATGAAATTATTTATTCTGGCAGATTATCCAAGAATTCAAATTTTGATTATATTATTAATATTTCAGAAGACGGGTGGTTTGGTAAATCAATTGGTCCAAAACAACATTTTGCTCATAGTATTTTTAGGTCTATTGAAAGTGGAAAGTATATAATTAGATCTGCAAATAATGGAATTTCAGCGATCATAAATCCACTAGGAACTGTAGAAAAACAAGTTAAATTCGGAAATACTGGTCATATTGATTTTACCGAGAGTAAGGACTTAAAAACCACACTATTTGCACGATATGGAAATATAATCTTTATAATTTTAATTTTATTATATATTTTTTTAATTTTTTCATTTAATAGGATTGAAAATGAGTAACTTAAAAAATTTTTTATTTACTAGCGAATCAGTATCTGAAGGTCATCCCGACAAAGTATCAGATCGTATCTCAGATATGGTGGTAGATAGTTATCTTGCTAGGGATCCTTTTTCTAGAGTGGCTTGTGAAACATTAACCACAACAAATAAAGTAATTCTTGCTGGAGAAGTAAGAGGTCCAGAAATTAAAAAAGAAGAACTAATTCAAAAAGTCAGAGATTGTATTAAAGATATTGGATATGACCAAGAAGGTTTTACTTGGAAGGATGATACTAAAATAGAAAGTCATTTACATTCACAGTCTACGGATATTGCAATGGGAGTAGACTCTTCAGGAAACAAAGATGAAGGAGCTGGTGACCAAGGAATAATGTTTGGTTATGCTTGTAATGAAACAGAAGAATTAATGCCAGCACCAATTCATTATTCTCACAAAATTTTAAGACTTATGGCAGAAGATAGAAAATCTGGAAAATTGAAAAATATAGAACCAGATTCAAAGAGCCAAGTTACCTTTGAATATATTGATGGAAAGCCAACTAAAGTTAAATCAGTTGTAATATCATCACAACACTCTGCTGATGTAGATCAAAGCAAAGTAAGAGAATTGTTAAAACCCTATATGTTGAAATCAATTCCAGAAAAATTTTTAAAAGATTTTAATGAAGAAGAGCTTTATATAAATCCTACTGGAAATTTCGTAATAGGAGGACCAGATGGAGATTGTGGTTTAACAGGTAGAAAAATTATTGTTGATACTTATGGTGGTGCAGCGCCTCATGGTGGTGGAGCCTTTTCAGGAAAAGATCCAACTAAAGTTGATAGATCAGCAGCTTACGCTTCAAGATATATTGCAAAAAATATTGTTGCTTCAAAAATTGCAGACAAATGTTTAATTCAATTAGCTTACGCTATTGGAGTTTCAAAACCTTTATCTATTTATATAGATTTATTTGATAATGATTTAGAAAAGAATAAATTTATCTTAGAAAAAATTTCAAAAAACTTTGATTTAAGCCCTAGAGGAATAAGAGAAATGTTAGGCTTGAATAAACCAATTTATGAAAAAACAGCAGCGTATGGTCACTTTGGAAGAACTCCAGAAGCTAATGGCTCATTTTCATGGGAAAAAACAGATAAAAAAGACATTTTTTCTAAATAGTTGCTATTGAATTAAAATAAAATCTTTATATATTGCCCTTACATTATTAAAATTACAAGATGGGCTTAAGCCCATTTTTTTTTGGAACCAATAAAAATATGTTAAATAAAAGAGCTGATAAATTAGAATTACTTAGAATAGCTGAAGCAGTAGCTTTAGAAAAATCTATTGATAAAGAATTGATTATAGATTCTATGGAAACCGGAATCGCCAAAGCTGCAAAATCTAAATTTGGACAAGACAACGAAATTAAAGTTTTAATTAATAGAGAAAATGGCGATATTGGAATATTTAGGAAATTAATAATTGTAGAGAATCCTGAAAATACAAATACAGAAATTAACCTTCAAGATGCAACAACATTAAATGTAGAGAATAAAGACAAAAAAATTGGTGAAGAAATTTTACAACCACTGCCCTCCTTTGATTTCGGAAGAATAGCTGCTCAAACAGCAAAACAAGTTATTAATTTTAATGTAAGAGAAGCAGAGCGTGAAAGACAGTATAATGATTTTATAGATAAAAAAGATTCAATCTTAAGTGGTATTGTAAAGCGATTAGAGTTTGGAAATACAATTATTGATTTAGGAAGAGCAGAGGCAATTATTCAAAAAAATGAAATGATACCAAGAGAAAATATTAAAGCTGGCGATAGAATCAAAGCTTATTGTTATGATGTTAGAAGAGAGGCTCGAGGTCAGCAAATATTTTTATCAAGAGCTCACCCAAAGTTTATGGAAAAACTATTTGTACAAGAAGTTCCCGAAATCTATGATGGACTAATTGAAATTAAATCATCAGCAAGAGATCCAGGAAGTAGAGCAAAAATTTGCGTTCAGGCAGTTGATACTTCATTAGATCCAGTGGGTGCATGTGTTGGAATGAGGGGATCAAGAGTCCAAGCTGTTGTTAATGAACTTCAAGGAGAAAAAATTGATATTGTTAATTGGTCTGAAGATCCTGCAATAGTAGTTTCAAATGCGTTATCACCAGCAGAAGTTCAAAGAGTTAATGTTGATAGTGTTGCAAAAAAATTAGATGTAATTTTAACTGAAGAAAATTTAAGTAAAGCAATTGGTCGTAGAGGTCAAAACGTTAGATTGGCTACAAAGCTTTTAAATTATGAAATCAATATAATGACAGACCAAGAAGATTCTGAAAGAAGACAATTAGAGTTTAAAGAAAAAACAGAAAATTTTGTTAAAAATTTAGAACTAGATGAAACTCTAGGACAATTGCTTGTAGCTGAGGGGTTTTCTTCAATATCAGATATTAAAGATAGTACACCTGAAAGTTTAATGAAAATTGAAGGCATAGAAGAAGATACTGCTAAAGCTTTGATAGAAAGAGCAAAAGAATTTTATCTAAAAGATCAAGAAGATATTACAAAAAGAATTAAAGATCTGGGACTTGAAGACGATCTTATTAAGCACAAAGGTTTAACACCTGGTATGTTAGTTACTTTAGGTGAACAAAAAATTTTAAAATTAGCTGACTTTGCAGACCTTGCGTCTGATGAATTAACAGGTGGTTATGATATTGTAAAAGGTGAAAGAATTAAAATTCAAGGATATCTAGAAGACTTTGCATTATCGAAAACAGAAGCAGATGAGCTAATAATGTCTGCAAGAAATATTATATACAAAGATTGAGTAATGAAATATGGAAAACAAAAAAACAAAACTAACACTTTCTGGCATAGCCAAAAAATCAATAGATAATATTGAGCTAGCCAAAACTCAAAGTAAAAATTCAGTTGTAATTGAAAAAAAACCAAATAAATTTTCTACCACAAAAAACTTTAGTAGACCATCTAGCGTAAGATCAAAAAGCACAACAAGTCCTTCGGGAAGTTTTGCTTCTAGGTCAAATGTAGCAGCTAAACCATCCTCCCCAATTACTAATGATTATGAAAGACGTAAATTGGCAGAACAAAGAGCAACAAGAAGACTTAGGGGAAATACTGGAGATAAAGATTCAAAAGGTAAATTGGGAGTAAAAAAAAGAGAAATAGAATTAACTGTTTCAAGAGCATTAAGTGACGAGATTGAATCAAGATCAAGAAGCTTAGCATCTCTTAAAAGAGCTAAATTAAAAGAAAATAGAGAACTCACTAAAGAAGAAATTAAAGAAAATTTAAAACCAATAAAGAGAGATATAAATATTCCAGAAGCTATTACTGTTAGAGAGCTAGCAAACAGAATGGCCGAACAATCTAGCAATGTTATCAAACATTTATTTGGAATGGGCGTAACAGTTACCATTAACCAAACTCTAGCAGCAGATACAGCTGAGTATTTAGTAAAAGAATTTGGCCATAACCCCATAAGAGAAACAAAAGCTGAAGAAATTATTCAAAAAATAAAAGAGTCTAGATCTGAAAATTTAAAAAATAGACCGCCCATAGTAACAGTAATGGGACACGTGGATCACGGTAAAACTTCAGTATTAGATGTTTTAAGAAGTGCAAACGTTGTATCAGGTGAGTTTGGTGGAATAACACAACACATTGGTGCTTATCAAATAGAACACGAATCAAATAAAATTACATTTATAGATACCCCAGGTCATGCGGCATTTACAGAAATGAGAGCTAGAGGGTCAAAGTTAACAGATGTTGTAGTATTAGTTGTTGCGGCAGATGACGGTGTAAAACCACAAACTATCGAATCTATTAAACATGCGAAAGCAGCAAAAGTTCCAATTGTTGTGGCAATAAACAAATGTGATTTACCTGATGCAGACCCACAAAAGATTAAAAATCAACTTTTAGAGTATGAGCTTATTGCAGAAGATTTATCAGGAGATACTTTGATGGTTGAAATTTCTGCAAAAACAAAAAAGAATTTGGATAAGTTGGTAGAGTCAATTGTATTACAAGCTGAAATTTTAGACTTAAAAACAGACTTTGAATCTAAAGCGACGGGTATTGTTTTAGAATCTAAAATTGATATTGGAAGAGGAGCTGTAGCAACTGTTATTGTAACATCTGGAACAATTAAAAAAGGTGATTTTTTTGTTAGTGGACGGAAGTGGGGGAAAGTAAGAGCTTTAATTAATGACAAAGGGAAAAATATTAATGAAGCACCACCATCATCACCTGTAGAAATTCTAGGGATTAATGGAGCAGCAAAATCTGGTGATGACTTTATTGTTTTAGATTCTGAAAAAGAAGCAAAAACATTAAGTGAAAATAGAGCAGAAGAAACCAAGAGTGGAGGAAACCCTTTAACACTAGCGACCCAAGATTCTGCTTTTGCAGATAAATCTGCCGAGGAATTAAATATTATTATAAAATCAGATGTACACGGATCTGCTGAAGCAATTAAAAGTGCTATAAATCAAATTATTCATGATGAAGTTAAACCTAAAATTATTTTATCTGATATAGGAGTAGTAACGGAAACAGATGTAACCTTGGCAAAAGCTTCTAACGCAGTATTAATTGCCTTCAATGTCAAACCAAGTAAAGAAGCAAAAAGATTAGCAGAAAATGAAAAAATTAAAATTTCTTCATATAATATTATTTATGAAGTTTTAGATTACATTAAACAAAAAATGTCCGGGCTTCTATCTCCAGATCTTCAGGAAACTATTATTGGTTCTGCTCAAATCCTAGAAATTTTTAAAGTTTCAGGGACAGGAAAGGTTGCTGGATCAAAAGTAACTGATGGTGAAATAATAAATGGATCTGATGCTAGATTAATCCGTGATGGAGCGATTATATATACTGGTAAAATTAGCTCAATTTTTAGAGAAAAAAATCAAGCCAAACAAGTTACTAATGGTCAAGAGTGTGGAATAACACTTAAAGATTTTATTGATTACCAAAAAAATGATATAATAGAGGCTTATAGCTCAATTTCTACTGAGAGAACAATATAATGGTTGATAGAATAGGAAAACCAGTATCACAGAGGCAATTAAGAGTTGGAGAGATGATCAAACAATCTTTAGGTATGATTTTTGCAAGAAATGAAGCTAAGGTCCCAAATTTAGAAACTAACACTATTACTGTTACGGAAGTAAAAATGAGTCAAGATCTTAAAATTGCAAAAGCGTACGTATTGCCCTTAGGAGGAAAGGACGCTGAAATAGTTATTAAAAAATTAAGAGAATATTCTTTTTTAATTAGAAAAGTTTTATCTAAAAAAGTAATTATGAAATATTTACCAAAAATACTTTTTGCCAAAGATGACTCTTTTGAGTATGCGGAAAAAATAGAAAACTTAATAAAACAAACAAATAAATAGGAAAAAAAAATAGTATGATGAAAAAAGCAGAAGAATTAAAAATGCATGAAAAAGACACGGGGTCTTCAGAGGTACAAATTGCATTATTAACAGACAAAATTGAAACTCTTTCAAAACATATTAAACAATTCAAAAAAGATAAACACTCTTCGGTTGGATTGTTAAGAGCAGTAAATAGAAGAAAAAAATTGTTAGAATATTTAAAGAAAAATAAAATAGATTCTTACAAAAATGTATTAACACAATTAAATTTAAGGAAATAAATGTTTAAAGTATCGAGACAAGAAGTAGAAGTTGACGGGAAAACAATAATATTAGAAACCGGAAAAATCGCAAGACAAGCTGATGGGGCAATTATTGCAACGTGTGGTGAAACAGTAGTAATCGCAACTGCAGTTGGCGCAAAAAGAGTAAACCCAGATATTGATTATTTTCCACTGCAAGTAAGTTATCAAGAAAAATACTACGCAGCAGGAAAAATTCCTGGTGGATATTTTAAAAGAGAAGCAAGACCTACAGAGGCTGAAACATTAATTTCTAGATTAATTGACAGACCAATTAGACCTTTGTTTCCAGAAGAATTTAGAAATGAAGTACAAGTATTACCAACAGTACTTTCTTATGACGGTATTAATGAGCCAGATGTATTAGCTATTATTGCTTGTTCAGCAGCTTTAGCAATATCTGGAATGCCTTTTCAAGGACCAGTTGGCGCCTCAAGAGTTGGCTTAATAGACGATAAGTTTATATCTAACCCAACTAAAGAAGAAATTGAAAAATCAAATTTAAACCTAGTAGTTGCTGGAACTAAAGATGCAGTTTTAATGGTAGAATCCGAAACTTCAGGTTTATCTGAAAAAATAATGTTAGATGCAGTTAAATTTGGACATGAAAAATTTGTTCCTGTTATTGCAGCAATCGAAGCATTAGTTAAAGATTGTGGAAAAAAACAATGGGTTGTTGAAAAGAAAGATTTATCTAAATTAGAAAAGAAAATTTCAGATAATTTTAATAAAGATTTAACAGCAGCATTTGCCATTAGAGACAAGCAGAAGAGATCAACTTTAATAGGTGAAATTACTGCAAGATGTAAAGAAATGTTTAAAGAAGATGAATCTTATTCAGATCTAGATGTTTCTATGATGCTTAAAAAGACTGAGAAGAAAATTGTAAGAACTGATATCTTAAAAAATAAATCTAGAATTGATGGTCGTTCTTTAAGTGATGTTAGACAAATTGATTGTCAAGTTGGCGTTCTACCGAGAACTCATGGTTCAGCTTTGTTTACTAGAGGAGAAACACAGGCATTAGTTGTTTTAACATTAGGAACTTCTGAAGATGAGCAAAGAGTAGAAAGTCTTGATGGATTAAAGCGTAATAGATTTATGCTTCACTACAATTTCCCTCCTTTTTCTGTTGGTGAAACAGGAAGAATTGGAACGGGTAGAAGAGAAATTGGCCATGGTAAATTAGCTTGGAGAGCGCTTAATTCTTCATTACCTGAACAAGAAGCATTTCCATATACTTACAGAGTTGTATCTGAGATTACAGAGTCAAATGGTTCGTCTTCAATGGCGTCTGTTTGTGGTGCATCATTAGCATTGATGGATGCTGGTGTTCCAATAAAAGCTCCTGTTGCAGGTATTGCTATGGGACTTATTAAAGAAGGAAATGATTTTTCAGTTCTTTCAGATATTTTAGGTGATGAAGATCACTTAGGTGACATGGACTTTAAAGTTGCTGGAACTGCAGAAGGTATTACTTCTTTACAAATGGATATTAAAATCACTGGAATAACATTTGAGATAATGGAACAAGCTTTAGCGCAAGCTAAAGAAGGAAGAATTCACATCTTAGGTGAGATGGCGAAAGCTTTGTCTGGTTCTAGAGATAGTGTTTCTAAATATACTCCTAAAATTGAAACAATTACTGTTGATAAAAAAGATATTGCAGCTGTAATTGGAAAAGGTGGTGCAACAATTAGAGAGATTGTTGAGTTATCAGGAGCCAAAGTAGATGTTAAAGATACAGGTGAAGTAACAGTAGCTGCTCCAGATGAAGAATCTAGAAACAAAGCAATGGCTATGATCAAAGATATTATTGCTAAACCTGAAATGAATAAAATCTACACAGGTAAAGTAATGAAAATTATGGAATTTGGTGCTTTCGTTAACTTCTTAGGGAAACAAGATGGTCTTGTTCACATCTCAGAACTTGCTGCTAAAAGAGTGGAAAAAGTTACTGACGTTGTAAAAGAAGGTGATGAAGTTACTGTTAAAGTAATTGGTTTTGATAGAGGTAAAGTTAAACTTTCTATGAAACAAGCTATAACTGGCACAGAAGCAAAATAATATAAATTAAGGTTTTAACCCTCTAGAATGAAAGTTCTGGAGGGTTTCTTATTTTCCGAAAATCCCTAATTTAACACTATAATCAATTGCCATTCCATAATCAGGATCATCATCACTATCAACAACCAATTGGCCAGATCTTCTAAGTAATTTGTGACAGTCACGAGTTAAGTGTCTAAGTTTAACTTTTTTTCGAAAACTATTATATTTATCTGCAATATCTTCAATCGCCTTCAAAGCAGATTGATCAATTACTTTTGATCTAGCAAAATCGATAATAATTACTTCTGGATCTTCAGATGGATTAAAAATTTCTAAAAAACTGTTAGTTGAACTAAAAAAAAGTGGCCCTTCTATTTCATAAACTTTTGCACCTTTTTCAGTTTTAGATGGTCTTTCTATGGCTCTAATTCTTGACGCAGATTTCCACGCAAAAACTAGTGCAGATACAATTATACCGACTATTACGGCAACAGCCAAATCCTCAAGAACTGTTACGACAGTTACAAGAATAGTAACTAGTGCATCACTCTTGGGAACAAAAAATAAAATTTTTAAAGAATTCCAAGCAAATGTTGCAATCACAACCATAAACATAACCCCCACTAAGGCAGCAATAGGTATCATTTCAATATATGAAGAAGCATATAAAATAAAAATTAATAAAAATAAAGCAGCAGCTATTCCAGCAATACGTGTTCTACCGCCAGACTTAACATTAATCATTGACTGTCCAATCATTGCACAACCACCCATTCCTCCAAAAAAACCAGTAACTGTATTTGCTAAACCTTGTGCCAAACATTCTTGGCTAGCCCCGCCTCTCTTGTTGGTAATTTCCCCTACTAAATTCAATGTTAATAAGCTTTCAATTAACCCAATTGAAGCCAATATAAATGCATAAGGGAAAATAATTTTCAAAGTTTCAAAGTTTAAAGGGATATTTGGTATTGAAAAATTCGGAAGACCTCCTTTAACACTAGCAAGATCCCCAACACTTGGGATATTAATTTTTAATACTAAAACCAATATAGTAGTTGCTAAAATAGCAACTAAGGTAGCTGGTAGTGCTTTTGTTATTTTAGGTAATAACCATATAATAAGCATAGTTAGAATAACAAAGCCAATTGAGTAAATTAATGTATCACCTGTAATCCAAACTGACTCTCCAAGGGAATTGAATGTTTTAAATTGACTAAGTTGAGAAATACCAATTACTATTGCTAAACCATTGACAAAACCAAGCATCACAGGCTGGGGAACCATTCTAATAAATTTTCCAAGTTTAAAAACACCTGCAATCAATTGCAAAATTCCCATTAAAACAACAGTTGCAAAAAGATATTCTACGCCATGATCCATAACAAGTGCTACCATAACAACAGCTAACGCTCCTGTTGCTCCAGAAATCATTCCAGGGCGACCGCCCACTATCGCCGTAATCAAACCAACTATAAAAGCTGCATAAAGGCCCGATAAGGGTGCAACCCCAGCAACAAAAGCAAAAGCGATAGCTTCCGGGACCAAAGCTAAAGCAACAGTTAATCCTGATAGAATTTCAACTCTAAATAATGAAAAAGATGCACCTTCCATTGGAATATAATTTTGTGAGTTAAAACTAAAGGATTTTGCAATATCCATAAGTGCCTGTGACGGAGTTGTTATTTTTTTCAAAAGTTTTCTATTTAGGTAATATTTTTTGGATCGGGCATTCCAACCTTGTTGTAACCAGCATCAACATAGTGAATTTCACCTGTAACACCAGCAGCAAGATCGCTTAATAGATATAAAGCTGAGTTCCCAACATCATGAATATCTACATTTCTCTTTAAGAAAGAATGGTCTGCATTCCATTTATAAAGGAATTTTGCATCTCCAATAGCAGAAGCTGCTAAGGTTTTAATTGGTCCTGCGCTTATTGCATTCACTCTCATTCCTTTAGCCCCCAAGTCTCTTGCAAGGTACTTAACACTTGCCTCGAGAGCAGACTTACAAACACCCATTACATTATAATTTGGAATAGCTTTATTAGATTCATAAGTTAAAGTTAATAAGCTTCCACCTTCTTTCATTATTTTAGAAGCTTCTTTAGAAACTTCTGTAAATGAAAAACACGAAATTAACATACTCTTTAAAAAATTTTCTCTAGTAGTGTTTAAATATTCACCAGATAATTCTGATTTATCTGAAAAAGCAACTGCATGAACAACAAAATCAATTTGTCCCCATTGTGATTTTATATCTTCGAAAAGTTTTATTACCTCTTCTTTATTTTCAACATCACAGCTAAAAGTAATATTTGAGTTTAATTTTTCAGCTAAAGGGATAACTCTTTTTTTTAATGCATCACCTAGATATGTGAATGCTAATTCAGCTCCCGCTTCTGCTAATTTTTGAGAAATACCCCAGGCAATAGACCTTTCATTTGCAACACCCATGATTAATCCTCTCTTACCCTTCATTAAACTCATTTAAATTTTTTCAAAAATTAAAGTTGCGTTTGTTCCACCAAAACCAAAACTGTTAGACATTACTGAATTTAAATCTACATCCGTTTCTGTTTTAGTTACAATTGGGAATTTTTTGGCTTCGTCATCCATGTTAGTAATATTAACTGATGCTGTAATAAAGTTATTTTTCATCATGATTAAACTATAGATAGCCTCATGAACCGAAGCTGCACCTAATGGGTGACCAGAAAGTGATTTAGTAGAACTGATTTTAGGAATCTCAGCACCAAACGCTTCACTAACTGCTTTTAATTCTGTCATATCTCCTACCGGAGTCGATGTTCCATGAGTATTTAAGTAATTAACTTTATTTTTTGCAGTCGCTAAAGCCATCTTCATACATCTAACAGCACCTTCGCCTGATGGAGCCACCATATCATACCCGTCAGAAGTTGCGCCATACCCTGTTAATTCACCATATATCTTCGCACCTCTTGCTTTTGCGTGTTCATACTCTTCAAGTACTAAAACACCACCACCACCAGCTATAACAAATCCATCTCTAGTCTTATCATAAGCTCTTGATGCTTTTTCAGGCGTATCATTGTATTTAGAAGATAGTGCGGTCATTGCATCAAACATCGCAGTCATAGCCCAGTGTAATTCCTCACTACCACCTGCAAACATAATGTTTTGTTTTCCCATTTGTATTAATTCCATAGAGTGCCCGATACAGTGTCCACTAGTTGCACAAGCTGAGCTCATTGTATAATTTACTCCTTTAATTTTAAAAGGCACAGCAAGTGTGGCAGAAGCTGTACTAGCCATAGTTCTTGGAACAATAAAAGGCCCCATTAATTTTGGAGTTTTTGCTCTAGTTTTATCAGCAGCTACAATAACATTTTCAATTGAAGGTCCACCAGAACCCATAACTATTCCAGTTTTAAAATTACTAACATCTTTTTCATCTAAACCTGAATCGTCAATAGCCTCTTTCATTGCTATATAATTATACGCAGAACCAGAGCCCATAAATCTAATTGTTTTTCTATCAACGTGATCTTCTAATTTTATATTTGGTTTGCCATGAATATGACTTTTTAAATTGTGTTCTTTATATTCTTCAGAAAAAGATATTCCAGATTTTGAATTTAAAAGAGATTGATAAACTTCATGTTGATTATTACCCAAACATGAAACAATTCCCAAGCCTGTAATTACCACTCTTCTCATTATTTAAATAATCCCACTTTTAAACTTTCTGCTGAATATATTTTTTTATCATCTGCCAATACAATACCATTTGCAAGGCCAACTGTAGTTCCACCTGGAGCCATAATTTTTTTCATATCAATTTCATACTTTACTTTTTTTACATTCTTTAAAACTTCACCTGTAAACTTAACAGTGCTAACACCTAATGCCCTACCTTTTCCTGGGTTTCCTAACCATCCAAGGTAAAAACCCACTAACTGCCACATTGCATCTAGGCCTAGACAACCTGGCATTACAGGGTCTTCTTTAAAGTGACAATCAAAGAACCAAAGATCCTCTTTAATATCAAGTTCAGCTTTTAAAGAACCTTTTTTGAAAATACCATTTTCTTCATTGATTTCAGTTATTCTATCAAACATAAGCATTGGAGGAAGCGGTAATTTTGCATTACCTGGGCCAAAAAGTTCTCCATTTCCGCAGCTTATTAGCTCATCATATGTAAATGAGTTTTTTTTCATAAATTAAGATCCTTTAATACTTGATTTGTAAGGATTATAATATAGAAATAGTTTAGAACTATTATAAACAATAATGAGTAATTTAAATATTTATAAGAAAAAATTAAGAGAATCTGGTTTAAGACCAACTAGACAGAGACTTAAAATCTGTGAAGTGCTGTTTTCACCTGAAAAAACTTTCCATTTCACAATAAATGATCTTACTAAGATTATTGAGGAAAAACTGAGTGAAAAAATTTCGCTAGCTACAGTTTACAATACTATTCATGCTTTTAAAAAAAAAGGTTATCTAAAAGAAATTTCAATTAATAGTGACAAGAGTTACTTCGATACTAATGTTACTGAACACCACCATTTTTTTGATGAAGACACAAATGAATTAACTGACTGTAGTAGTGATGATATTGATTCTGTAAATATAAAACAAAACATTACAGGAAAAAAAATAAAATCTATAGAAGTGCTAATTAAAGTTGCAACTGATAATCAAAATCAAAATTAATTTAATAATATCAATAGTTTAACATTTACATTAAAATAATTCTAAACTGTTGACTTATAGTTTAGAATGATTATATATTAATCATAATCATTAAGGAGAAAAATATGTCATTAAAAGGAAGTAAAACAGAAGAAAACTTAAAAGATGCATTTGCAGGTGAAAGCCAAGCAAACAGACGTTATTTATACTTTGCTCAAAAAGCAGATATAGAAGGTTATAACGATGTAGCATCAGTATTTAGATCTACAGCAGAAGGTGAAACAGGACATGCTCATGGACATCTTGAGTATTTAGAGGAAGTTGGTGACCCCGCTACAGGATTACCAATTGGTGAAACTAAAGATAATTTAGCTTCAGCTGTTCAAGGTGAAACACATGAATATACAGACATGTACCCAGGTATGGCAAAAACAGCCAGAGAAGAAGGGTTTGGAGAAATTGCTGACTGGTTTGAAACTTTAGCAAAAGCTGAAAAATCACATGCAGGTAAATTCCAAAAAACATTAGAATCTATTGCGTAAATAAGACTTAATTTATGGTGGGGTTCTTCCCCACCATTAAATCCTAAAATTTTAAATATGAGCAAAGAAGGCGGCACAGAAGCACCTATAAGACATCCAATAAATTTTGAGCATCCTGATTTTTTAGATACAAAAAAATTAGATGACGAAATGAGAAGAGCATTTGATATCTGTCATGGATGTAGAAGATGTTTTAATTTATGCGACTCATTTCCAAAATTATTTGATATGATAGACGAGTCAGAAAATGAGGATGTAGAAAGTTTAAAAAGTGAACAATTTGAACCTGTAGTAGATGCCTGCACATTATGCGATATGTGTTTTATGACTAAGTGTCCTTATGTTCCACCACATGATTTCGATTTAGATTTTCCTCATTTAATGTTGAGATATAGAACAGCTCAAAAAAAATTAAATAAATTACCAGCAGTACCAGCGCAATTAGCTCAAATTGATAGAAATGCAAAAATTGGTGTAATGCTATCATCACTAATAAATTGGACAACAAATATTAAAAATACATTCTTTAGAAAAATATTAGAATTAGTTGCTGGAATTGATATGAGAGTTAAATTACCAGTTTATAATTCAGAAACATTTACAAATTATTTTAAAAAAAATAATGATCCAATAAATACTGAAGCTCCATCCAAAAGTAGAAAAGTTGTAATTTATTCAACGTGCTTTGTTAATTTTAATAAAAAGGATACAGGAGTTGCTGCTTTAAAAGTTTTAAAGAAAAATGGAGTTGAAGTTCAAGAGGCTTACCCAGGATGTTGTGGAATGCCTTACCTCGAACAAGCAGACCTTTTAAAAGTTGTTGAACAAGCCAAAAAAGTATCCAAAGACTTATTGGAATGGGTAGATAAAGGTTATAAAATTATTACACTTACAGCTAGTTGTGGTTTAATGTTAAAATTTGAATGGCCATTATTATTGCCCAATAATGAAAATATTAAAAGAATTTCAAAAAATACTAGAGATATAGATGAATATATCGTTGATATAGCACAAAACGAAGGCCTAGCAGAAGGTTTACAAGAAATTGATGGTGGGGTGACAGTTCACAATGCTTGTCACGCTAGAGCACAAAATATGGGCATTAAATCTAGAGATATGCTAAAATTTATTCCCAATATTAAAATGGATGTTGTTGAAAGATGTGCAGGCCATGGTGGAACTTTCGGGGTTATGAAGAAAACACACGATCTTGCTGTAAAAGTTGGAACACCAACAGCGAGACAGATTAAAAATAAAAATAATAAATACATGTCTTCAGACTGTCCTTTGGCGGGAAAGCATTTAAAACAATTAGAGACAGACACAAACATAGCCAACGATGAGGCACTACACCCCATCGAATTAATGGCAAAAAGTTATAGATTATAATTATGAGCAAAGAAAAAAGATTAATTGAAAAAAAAGATTTAATGTCAGCAGATATTTATGCTGGAAATAGAAAACAAATTAGAAAAGACCTTGTCGAATTTAAAAAAAATAGAAGAATAGCACTTGGCCCTTATGCAACTTTTTATTTTGAAAGTTTTGAGACTATGGTGGCGCAAATTCAAGAAATGTTACATATTGAAAAAGGTGGTGACCAACAATTAAAAGATGAGTTAATTGCTTATAATCCTTTAGTCCCAAATGGAAAAGAGCTTACGGCAACCCTAATGTTTGAAATTGACAATCCAATTTCTAGAGGAGCATTTTTAGGAAAAGTTGGTGGGATAGAAGAAAAAATATTTATGAAAATTGATAACGAGGAGATTAAAGCAGCACCCGAAGATGATGTGGATAGAACGTCAGCTGAAGGAAAGGCATCTTCAGTACAATTTATTCATTTTAAATTTAATGATGATCAAATTAATAAAATTAAATCAGGTAATATAAATATTGAACTTGGGATAGATCATAAAGAATATTCACACACTACAAAATTAACTGAAGATAACGTCAAATCCTTATCAGCTGATTTTATTTAGTAGATCCCCAGACATTTTTAGCTTTAATCCAACCTGAATAATTATCTGTAGTTATTTTACACCAACTGTCTGCACATTTTTTGATAACCAGCAGTCTCCCTTTTTCTAATCTTGCAATTGGTTTAGAAAAATCGGAAGGTTTTTTGAATAAAATCTTATCCTCTAAAACAATAATTGAATTTGATTTTTTTAACTGGCTAGTATGTATCCAACCACTATTGTTTTTTAAATCCATAATTCTTAGGAAATTTTCCTTTTTATCTATTTGTTTTACTGGCAGGTTTATTTTTTTATATATATATTTAATTTTCGAGTTCAAACTCGGTCCATATCTAACATTTACTTTGTTATTTTTTAAAGACCAGAATTTTTCTACAGCGCTTGAGTACTGTGTAAATAGAATTGATAGAAATAAAAACCAAATAGCTATTTTCTTTGTCATTTGCAGAAACAGTTTTTTCTTTTTTTTATTTTAACTTTTCTAAAGTTTAAATTAAGTAAATCTAGAATAAAAATATATCCATCAAGCCCCGTTCCAATATTTAGTATTTTTTTTAATACTTCATTCGCCTGAATAGTTCCCACAATTCCGGCAACAGTTCCAAGAATACCTTCAGACTCACAGTTTAATAAATCATCTGAGATATTAGATTCTTGAAAAAAACATCTCAAACAAGGAATTTTTTTATTTTTAAAATTAAAAGTGAATATATGTCCATCAAACTTACTAATTGCCCCGGTCACAAGAATTTTTTTAAACCTTAAACAATAATCATTTAATAGAAATTTAGTCGTAAAATTATCTGATCCATCAACTATATAATCATAGTCATTTATAATTTTTTTAAAATTATTATTATTTAATCTAATTTTATAAATAGTAACTCTTGTAGTGGGATTTATTTTCTTAATTTTATCTTTTGCTATCTTCACTTTAAATTTTCCGATATCAGACGTATTGTAAAGTCCTTGTCTATGTAAATTAGAAAGACCTACCTTGTCATCATCAACAATTCCTAGTGATCCAATTCCAGCTCTTGAAAGAAATTCCGCAACAGGAGATCCTAGACCACCAGCACCAATAATTAAAACTTTTGACAATAAAATTTTTTTTTGGCCCAAAACACCAATATCTTTAAGTACTATTTGTCTTGAATATCGTTCAATTATTTTTTTATTCAGTTGGCTTTTCATTTACCAGTTGAGCCAAATCCACCTTCACCTCTTAAAGTATCTAGTAAATTATCTGTTTCTTCTAATTCCATTTTGATAACTGGAGTTAAGACCATTTGTGCCACTCTATCTTTATTATTAATTATAAAGTCTTCTTTTCCGTGATTAAAAAGAATAATTTTAATCTCACCCCTATAATCACTATCAATAGTTCCTGGCGTATTTAAAACCGTTATACTATTTTTTGCAGCAAGACCTGAACGAGGACGAATTTGTATCTCATAATCCTCTGAAAATGCCATAGAAAGCCCTGTAGGCACCAAATATGATCTATTAGGTGATATTTTAATTGGCTCTTCTATAAAGGCCATTAAGTCCATACCAGAAGCACCACTTGTTTTGTAAACTGGAAGTTCTACATCAGGGTTTAATTTTTTGATTAATACTCTTGCCATTAAATTTTAATTTAACTGTTTAATAACTCTATCCGTTATTTCTTCCGAGATTTTAGATTTTTTTTTCATAGTAAGTTTTTCATTTTTCATTTCTTTATCTTTATAAAAAATTGAAACCTCATTAAAATCAGAGTCAAATCCAATAGAATTATTGGATACATCATTTGCTATTATCCAATCACAATTTTTTTCAATTAATTTTTTTTGAGCATTTTCTTGAATGTTATTTGTCTCAGCTGCAAATCCAATAACTAATTTTGGTCTAAGAGAGTTATGTTTTGATACATAATTTAGAATATCAATATTTTTTTCAAGTTCTAAATTTAAATATTCTTGTTTCTTCATCTTTTCATTTTTTCTCTCTTTTACTTTAAAGTCAGCAACGGCTGCAGAAAAAATTGCTACATCGGCAGGTAAATTTTCTTGTGTTGCTTTAAGCATTTCATCTGCTGTTTCAACTTTAATTAAATTTATATTATCATCTATTTGTAAATTTGTAGGTCCAGAAATTAGGGTTGTTTGAAATCCTCTTTTTGCCAATGACTTTGCTAAAGCATACCCTTGCTTTCCAGAAGATTTATTTGTTATGAATCTTATGGGATCGATGTATTCTTTAGTTGGTCCTGCGGTTACTAAGGCTTTAAATTTTTTATTATCATTTAATTCTCTAAAATATGAATCAATTTCTTGCAAAATATTTTTTGGTTCCGTCATTTTTCCTTCACCAAATTCTCCACATGCCATATCTCCAACTTCAGGGCCGATTATTTTATATCCATAAGATTTCAATTTATTAAGATTTTCTTTTGTCGATGGATGCTCCCACATTCTAACGTTCATAGCAGGTGTTAAAAAAACATTTTTGTCTGATGCAAGAATTACTGTTGAGGCAAGATCATTTGAAGAACCAGCACTTAATTTTGAGATAGTATTTGCTGTAACTGGAGCAACAAGGATTACATCAGCCCACCTAGATAGCGATATATGGTCCATTTCTGCCTCATCTTCAACATTAAACAAATCATCGTAAACTTTTTCTTGAGAAAGAGAAGCTACTGATAAAGGAGTTACAAATTCTTTAGCACTTTTAGTGAGAATAGTTTTGATTTCTGCATCCTCTTTTTTGAACAATCTGATAAGCTCTAAACTTTTATAAGCAGATATACCTCCACATATTATTAAAAGTATTTTTCTTTGTGATAAATTATTCATTGAGCAAATTAAAATACTAATAGACCAAAAATTACAAGCAATAATAAACCAACAATAGACTGATTTCTAAACATTATCATTTCAGATTTCTTTTCATTTAGAGCTGTAAATGAGTTTGAATTATGCGGTATTTGACCACTTGCTAAAAATGTAAGTGCTTGATTGGCTTTATCCATAATTTCTGGAAAATCAGGTAATCTTTTAATTACTTCTGTAGTACTTTTTAAACCTTTATTTAAAGTATTGATAGGATCTTTTGTTTCCCTTAACCAGCTTTCCAAAACAGGTTTTGCAGTTTCCCACATATTGGTATTTGGATAGAGTTTTCTGGCGACACCTTCTACGACAACCATAGTTTTTTGTAACATTAATAATTGAGGTTGAGTTTGCATATTAAACTTTTCAGTAACATTAAAAAGTTGTTTTAATAATTTTCCACCAGAAATATCTTTTACAGATTGACCAAAAATTGGCTCACCAATCGAGCGCAACGCTTGAGCTAAATCATCTACAGGTACATCTTTAGGAACAAGACCGGCAACCAAATGCACTTCAGCAACCTTTTTATAGTCCCTTTGAATAAAGCCAAATAAAATCTCTGCTAAAAATCTTTTACTAAGGCTATCTAATCTGCCCATAATACCAAAATCTATTGGAACAATTTGTCCATTGTTATCGATAAATATATTTCCTTGATGCATATCAGCATGGAAAAATCCATCTCTAACAGCATGTCTTAGAAAATGTTGAATAATGTCAGAGGCAATTTTTTTAGTATTAATGTTTCTTTTTTGTAAATCTTCAGTTTCACGAATAGAAACACCATCTACCCAATCAAGCGTCATGACATTTTCACTTGTAAAATTCCAATAGATTGCAGGAACTCTAAAACCCGCATCATTCTTTGTGTTTTCTGCATATTCATTAGCAGCAGCTGCTTCAAACCTTAAGTCCATTTCTAGGTTGGTTATTTCTTTAAGTAAAAAAACTACCTCAATTAATTTTAATCTTTTGGTTTTTTTAATAAATGATTCAACAAAAAAAGCAAAAAGCATCAGCGCATCGATTTCTTCATTAAATAATTTTTTAATATTAGGCCTTAAGATCTTAATGGCTACATCTTTTATTGTACCATTATCATTTATTTTAGCCTTGTGAACTTGTGCTATTGAAGCTGCTGCAACAGGTTCACTTAAATCTATTATTGAGTTAAAAGTTTCCTCTCCCAAATCTTTTTTAATGATTGCTTTTGATTCAGACAAAGAAAAGGCAGGAAGTCTATCTTGTAAGCCTTCCAATTGTTTTGCCAGCTCATCTCCAATTATATCAGGTCTAGTAACTAAAAATTGACCTAATTTAATGAAAGTTGTTCCCATAGACTGTAATGATTTTGAGAGTCTTTCACCCTCAGTATCATTTAAATTATTTCTTTTTGGGTTTGAAAAAGAAAAAGAAAGTATTTGAAACAGAATCTTAATAGCCAGAGGGGGTTTTTTAAATTTAGAAACAACATTTAAAATATCGGATTTAGCTAACTTTCTTCCTAATTTAAACAATGTAAATAGTTTTTTAATCATTAGATCTTCCAGCCAGAGTGAATTGCTACAATTCCACCAGATAAATTCCTATAAGAACAATTCTTAAATTTATTTTTCTTCATTAGATCAACTAACTCTTCTTGATTAATAAACTCTTCAATACTCTTAATTAAATATTCATAAGGTTTCTTATGACCAGCAACTGTTTTTCCAATTAAAGGAATAAGTTTTGAATAATTCTTATAAATAAAATTAAGATTAGAGTTTTGAATTTTTGAAAACTCTAAGCATAGATAACGACCACCTGGCTTTAGTACACGATAAGCCTCCGAAAGAGCTTTGTTAAGATCTTTGGTATTTCGCAAACCGAAACTAATTGTATAGTAGTCACAAGAGTTATCTTTAATAGGTAGTTTTTCTGCGGGAGCAATCATCCAGTCAATATTTTTATAACTATTTAGCTTTATTTTTCCTTTGCTAATCATACCTTTATTTGGATCAATACAAAAAATTTTTCCATCTTTATTAGTTAAATCTAAAAAAAGTTTACCCAGATCGCCAGTTCCACAAGCAACATCAATTAAAGTTTTATCTATTGAAGGATTCATCCAGTTTATTAAATCTTTTTTCCAAATTCTATGAACGCCTAGAGACATGAAATCATTCATTAAATCATATTTGTCATAGACACTATCAAAGACACCTTGAACAAGCCCTTTTTTGTTTTGGAGATATTGTTGCATATTAAATTTATTATTTATTGATAATATAGTGTGAAATGCCAGAATTACCAGAAGTAGAAATAGTCAAACAATCATTAAATCAAAAGATACAACAAAAAAAAATCAAAAAGATAATAATAAAAAACAGAAACCTAAGGTTTAAAATTCCTTTAAAATTTGAAAAATTATTAGAGAACAGAATAGTAAAAAAAGTAACTAGATTTTCTAAATATCTGATTTTGAATTTTTCTGATGGTTCTTTTTGTTTAATTCATCTTGGAATGTCAGGTACCATTCATTTAATTAAAAAAAATGATTTAAATAAACTTACTAATACAAGCTTTTATAATTCACCCAGTCTACCAAAAAAACACAATCATGTTGAAATACATTTTAAAGATTTAAAAATTATTTATAACGACCCTAGAAGATTTGGGTTTTTAAAATTCATAAATAATAAACAAGCACTTATAGATAGATTTGATCATTTAGGGCCAGAGCCATTTTTTAAAACCTTTAACTTAAAATATTTACTAAAATATTTTTTAAATAAAAAAAAAAATATAAAAAGTTTTTTATTAGATCAAAAATTTGTATCTGGAATTGGTAATATTTATGCTAGTGAAATTTTATTTTTAAGTAGAATTAATCCAAAAACCCATGCAATGAAATTATCTAAAGAAGAATGTAAAAAAATTATTTTTTTTTCAAAAACCGTTCTTAAGAGGGCTATAGAAAAAGGAGGATCAAGTATCCGTGATTTTAAAAACATTTCTGGAGAAAATGGGAATTTTCAAAAAGAATTTAAGGTTTACCAAAGAGAAAATTTAAGTTGTCTAAGAAATAAATGTACAGGCAAAATAAAGAAAATATCCATATCTAATAGGTCAACTTTCTTTTGTAATACATGCCAAAAATAAACAATTATTCTATTGACCGGTATAAATTCTCGAGCTATACCACAGCGCTTATGGCAAACACAAAATCAGCGATTAAACGAATTAGAAGAATTAGCAAGCAAACGTTGGTTAATAAAGCCCGTAGAAGCAAATATAGAAATGCTCTTAAAAAGATGAACCTTCTACTTGAAGCAAAAAAGAAATCAGAAGCTTTAAAATTCTTACCTAAGTTGAATTCTGAACTAATGAAAGTAACAAAAACTGGAATTATAAAAAAAGAGAATGCCTCAAGAAATATCTCAAGAATTACAAAAAAGATTACCGCACTATAATTAACTACTTATAGTTGATTAAAGCGCTTCAACCAAAAGCTTTAACACTAAATAAGAAAAGTAAATTTATTTTTTAACTATATATAGATTTGGTAAAATATTAAATTATTTAATTTATAAAGTTCACACTCACATATTTTTTATTTGTAAAACTATTTAATAACTAAAATTATCCCTGTGATCAAAATACTTAATTTAAATTTATGCACGTAGAAAATGATTCACCTATAGATTTAATTTTTTTTTAATTTCAGTAAATTATTTATTGCATAAATCTTATTTTACTTCTAACTGACTTTATACCTACAAAAATATGTCTACTTACAATTCAACACAAAATATTAAAAATATACCTTCTAACAGCTTGGATTGGAGTATTGTTCAGAAAGATATGAAGAATAAGCTTGGTAGAGATATTTATGAAAGCTGGCTTAAAAAAATAGACTTTATAGAAGAAATAAATAATTATATTTTGTTATCTGTTTCGACTAGATTTATAAAGGATTGGATTACCTCAAGATATTTAGATCAAATTTTACAGATTGTTAAAGCTTATAAAAAAGACCTTAATAGAATTGAATTTAAGATTGTTGAAAAAAATATAAATGATAATACTCAAGATGATGTTGGCTCATCAGAAAAAAATGCAAACGTATCTTTTATTAAAGATACTTATTTACAATATAATAGAATAGATCCAAACAAAAGATTTGATAATTTTATTACTGGATCGAGTAATAAATTAGCTTATGAAGCATCTCAAAAAGTTTCAGAAAACATTTCTCACTATAATCCACTTTATATATATGGTGGAGTTGGAATGGGAAAAACTCATTTATTGAATGCCATAGGCCTTACATTAAAAGAAAAAAATAAAGTTATGTTTATTTCTGCCGAAAGATTCATGTACCAATTTGTAAAATCAATTAAATCAAATGACATGGTTAAATTTAAAGAATATTTTAGAAATACTGATATTTTATTAATTGATGATATCCAATTCATGAATGGTAAAGAAGCAATGCAAGAAGAGTTTTTTCACACTTTTAATGCCCTGTTAGACAAGGGTTCTCAAGTCATAATTTCAGCTGATCGAGCCCCAAATAAACTATCTAGAATTCAAGAAAGAATAAAATCTAGATTTGCAGGCGGACTAGTTGTTGATATTCAAAAACCTGATTATGAACTTCGTAGTAAAATAGTTAAAAAAAAAACCGAGGAACTAAACATTTTTTATTCAAATCAAATAAATATCTCAGATGAAATTCAAAAATTTATTAGTTCTGAAATTACAACAAGCATTAGAGAATTAGTTGGTGCGATTAATAGAGTTGTTTCTTTTTCCAGAATATATAACAAAGTTCCAAATCTATCTGAAGTCAAAGTAGTCTTAAAAGATCTGTTAAATCTTGCAGAAAATAAAGTTACCATTGATTTAATTCAATCTATCGTTTGTAAATTTTTTAAAATAAGCAAAAATGAGATGCTTTCTTCTAGAAGATCAAGATACCTAGTAAGACCAAGGCAAACTGCGATTTATCTAACAAAGATTCTAACATCAAAGTCGTTACCTGAAATTGGTAGAGAGTTTTCCAATAGAGACCACACTACAATCATACATTCTGTTAAAACGATTGAAAGATTAAAGGAAAATGACCAAGAAATGACCAACAATATAAATAACTTAAAAAATCAAATATTGTATAATAAAGAAAATGAAATTTAACGTTAATCAACAAGATTTGCAGCAAGCCCTTAACTATTGCCAAGGAGTAATCGAAAAAAGAAGTACTCTTCCCATTTTGTCAAATGTTCTATTGAATGTCACCAATTCTAACTTAACAATTACAGCAACAGATTTAGATTTAATATTTATTCATAAAATTGATAATGTAGAAGTTATTAAAGAGGGAAATACCACCACGACATTATCAATAATGTATGATATTATTAGAAAATTACCTTCTGGGAAAAAAATAAATTTGTCTTTGAGTGATATTAGTAAACTCCAAGTAGAGTCAGAAAAATCTATTTTTAATTTAAACTGTATTAGTGCAACGGAATTTCCACTAACGGATGAAAATTTTAATGAAAATGAATTTTTAATAAAATCAAAACAGTTATTAAAGCTTCTTAATAAATGTAAATTTTCAGTTTCAAATGACGAAACTAGACATTACTTAAGTGGAATATTTTTTCACCAGACCCAAGTAGAAGATAAAAACTTTCTAACTGCTGCTGCAACCGATAGTCATAGAATGTCAATATCTAAAATAAGACTAGATAAAAAGATAGATTTTGAGCCCATTATATTACCTAAAAAAACAATATTTCAACTATGTTCATTATTAGAAAGCTATGATGGAGATGTTAAAATATCAAATTTAAAATCAAAAATTAAGTTTGAATTAAATAACAGCATTTTAATATCAAAATTAATAGATGGAAAATTTCCTAACTATATTCAGGTATTACCTAAAAATAATCAAAAAAAGTTAGAAATTGATTTAAAATTATTTTTAGATTCAGTAGACAGGGTAGCATCAGTTTCTCTTGATAAAAAAGATGGTGTAAAATTTAATTTATCAAAAGATATTTTAAATTTATCTGTTAACAATACAAATAGTGGTGATGGAAAAGAAAGTCTGAGTGTAAAATTTGACCATGATTTAGAAATTAGTTTTAATTCAAGATACCTAATAGATGTTGCATCTCAATTAAATGGAAACAAAATTGAAATATTTTTTAATGATACGGGTTCTCCAGCTTTAATTAAAGATCCAGCAGATTTTGATAGCATTTTTGTTGTGATGCCTATGAAAGGTTAATTTAGTAAATCAAGCTCTGAATAAATATCATTTTCTAATTTCTTTAAAAAAATTTGTTTTTCTAGTCCAGGCTCTATAGGTTTTAAAATTGAAATAGTTAAATTAGAATTAATTTTTTTTATACCTTTTTTTGGCCAGACATGCCCAGAATTAATAGCAATTGGTTGACATGATATATTTAATTCTTCATAAATTCTACTTACCCCCTTTTTAAACGAAGATCTATCCTCAGGTAATAATCTTGTACCTTGAGGAAAAACTATCAAAGGTCTATTTGATGTATTAACTAATTTAGATATTTCATCAAAAAAACCTAGATTTTCTTTCGTTATTTTATTTCTTTTAATGGAGATTGATCCAATTTTTTTAAGGTACCAACCAAATACTGGAATTATAAGTAATTCCTTTTTTAAAATGAATACGGGTGAATTAAAAATTGTTTGTAAAAAAAATGTTTCAAACATTGATTGATGTGATGCTGCAATAAAAAACTTACCATTATTAATTATATTTTCTTTACCTTTAATAATTATTGTAGTTGATAAAAAAACACGTAAACAAAAAGAAGCCCAATACCCCATTGCCCTTCCTCCTATTAACACAATTTTTTGTGGTAAAAAAAATGTAGGGATAAAAGCAATAGAAATTAAAATAATTCCTAAAAAAAAGAAAAGTGAAAATAAAAAATTTCTTATCATTGTTTCAAAAACTAAATTAAGTCTTTAAGTTTTTGTCTTTTTTTAATAACATTAATTTTAGATCCTTTAATTAATATTTCTATCGGTTTTGGTCTAACATTATAATTTGAACTTAGTGACATTCCATAAGCCCCAACATCACACATTATAATAAGATCTTTTTCTTTTAATTTTTGAAATTTTTTTAAAGTTATGAATTTATCAGTACTTTCACAAATGGGACCAACAAATTCATAAATTTTTTTTGAAAACAAATTTGTTTTTAAAGCAGGAAGTGTGCGATGTTTAGCCCCATATATTGCTGGTCTCATTAAATCGTTCATAGCAGCATCCAATATAATAAAGTCTTTTTTTTCATTTTTCTTTATATAAATTATTTTTGTAATTAAGACTCCTGCATTTCCTACAATTGATCTACCTGGCTCAAATATAATTTTAGAGTTATGATTTTTTAAAAATTTTTTTATAGATATATTATATTTTTTATAATTAAGTTTTTTACCATTATTGTCATATGATATTCCCATACCTCCACCAAGATCAATAAATTCAAATTCATAATTAGCTTTCCTTATAATTCTATCAACAACATTTAACATTTTTTCGTAGGGTACATTATCTACAATTTGACTCCCAATATGAACACTTAAGCATTTGAGACTAATGTTTTTTGAATTTTTGGAATATTTGATTAATTCAAAAAAAACTTTTTCATCAACACCAAACTTGTTTTCTTTCTTTCCAGTAGAAATTTTGCTTAATGTTTTGGCGTCTGTATTAGGGTTTAATCTAATGCCAATATTGATAATTTTATTTTTTGATTTTGCTATTTTTTCAATTTCAATTATTTCACTTTTTGACTCAGCATTTAATAATAATATTTTTTTATCAATAGCATAACTTATTTCAGTCTTTGTTTTACCAACACCTGAAAAAACAATTTTTTTTGGATTTATACCAGCTTTTAAAGCTTTCATAAGCTCTCCTATGGACACCACATCTGCACCCAATCCAAGTTTTCCAATTTCCCTAATCAGATTAACGTTAGCATTGGCTTTAACTGCAAAACATACCAAAGGAGAGAATGATTTAAAATTTTGTTTAAAATTATTTATATTTTTTTTTAATTGTTTGTAGGAATAACAATAGATGGGAGTTGCAAATTTTTTTGCTAAGTTTTGTGCTTTAACTTTTTCTATTGAGAAGCTTTTGTTGATATATTTCATTAAACCTTATTTATAAGGATATTATTTTTTTTAACTTTATATTCTAGGTCTGTTTTTTTCCCACATGAAAAGAACAGAGAACACAACATAGAAATTAATATTATTTTTTTTATCATTTTAAGTTTTTTTTATAATTGATTATCATTTTTTTAATATTATCAAAAGATGTTCCGCCATATGATTTTTTCGAATTTACTGAGTTTTTTAAGTCAAAAATCTTCAGTACTTCAATTGTAAGTTTTGATTCAATGCTTTTTAGTTCATCAATACTTAATTCATTCAATTTCTTCTTCTTTTTTTCTGCATAATTAACAACAGAAGCAGTGATTTTGTAAGCTTTCCTAAAAGACATAGAATGATTTTTAACAAGATAATCTGCTAAATCTGTTGCAGTGATGTAGCCTGTATTAGCAAGATTTAACATCTTTTGTTTATTAGGATTAAGATTTTTTAAAACCTCATTGAGAATTAGAATACAATTACCAAGAGTTTCATTAGATTTAAATACTATTTCTTTATCATCTTGAAGGTCTTTAAAATATGATATTGGAAGACCTTTTAGTATAGTTAACATCGAGAATAAATTTCCATAAGTAGAGCCAGTTTTCCCTCTTAAAAATTCTAATAAATCAGGGTTTTTTTTTTGAGGCATTATTGACGAACCAGTAACAACCTTGTCTGAAAGATTAATAAGATTAAAACCGTCCGAGTTCCATATGATGAGTTCTTCAGCTATTCTTGAAATGTGCATAGAACAAACAGACACACTATATAAAAAATCTAAAACAAAATCTCTATCAGCGACAGTATCTATTGAATTGTTTGTAGGTTTTTTAAATCCTAAATTTTTTGTTGTAAAATTTCTATCAATATTAAATGATGTACCAGTTAATGCAGCGACACCCAAAGGGTTTTCAGATAAACTTTCTAAATTATTAAAAAATCTCTGCTTGTCTCTATTAAACATTTCAACATATGCCATTAAATAATGGGCAAAAGAAACAGCCTGTGCATTTTTTAAATGTGTAAACCCTGGCATAATTGTATAAATATTTTTTTCTGAAATTTTGAGAATAGTTTTTATAATATTATCTAAATTTTTGTTAACTTCTTTAGTAGCTGATCTAATCCACATTTTAAAATCGGTAATAACTTGATCATTTCTAGATCTGGCAGTATGCACGTATCCTGCTTCTTCTCCTATTATTTGAAACAATCTTTTTTCAATATTCATGTGTATATCTTCATATTTTTTATTGTATTCAAATTTATTTTTTAAAATTTCTTTTTCAATTTTATTTAGTCCATAAATAATTTTATTTTTTATTTTAAAAGATATAATTTTTTGCCTAAATAGCATTTCAGTATGAACAATTGATCCTTCAATATCTTCTTTATAAAGTTTTTTGTCTATATCTATTGAATTACCAACCTTTTGAAATAATGTTGAAACATTTTTTTTAATTCTAGTATTCCATATTGTCTGGTTGTTTTTATTTTTTGTCATGGTATTTAATTATACCTATTTAACATGAAATTTTTAATAATATTTATTTACCTAATAACCAGTTGTTATAGTTACGCTATAGAAAAACCAAATATTGAGAATTTAGTTATAAATAAAAATCTGAAAACATATGATGAGATAGTTTTTAAAGATGAAAATCAAAAAAATATAGATTTAGCCGATTTTAAGGGAAAATTATTAATATTAAATTTTTGGGCTACTTGGTGTGTTCCTTGCAGAGAAGAGATGCCATCACTAGATTTGTTACAATCAGATTTTAGATTAAATAATATAAAAATTTTTCCAATAAATATTGGGCAAGAAGATCTGTCAAAATCAGTAATTTTTTTTAAAGAATTAAAAATTAAAAATCTAAATATTTATTATGATCCAGCAGTTACTTTGGCTAAAAAATTTTCATTAAGAGGAATTCCAACAACTATATTGCTGAACAAGGAAGGCAAAGAATTTGCCCGAGTTATAGGATCTATAGATTTTGGTAATAAAGAATTTATTAATTGGTTAAGTTCTTATAATTAATTTTTAAAAAATAAGTTATACTAAGTGATGTAATTAATATATTTTGATAAAAATTAAAAAAATACTAACTCATTAATGACATTTTGCCTTACTACAACGGTTATAAAACCAGAAAAAAATATCCAGATTAATAATGCGGTTATTTTACTCCATGGTTATGGAGGTGAGGGTAAAGATATTAGTATGCTGACTTTAAATTGGAAAAGATTTTTACCTAACACTATTTTTTTATGTCCAAATGGCCATGAATCTTGCTCAATAAACCCATCAGGATACCAGTGGTTTGATTTAACACAAGATGACGATCAATATATTTTAGAACAATCAAAAAAAGCGGAACAAAAACTACAGGAATTTATCGAAGAGGTAAAAGTTAAATATAATTTGAAAAATTCGCAAATTTGTTTATCAGGATTTAGTCAAGGCTGTATGATGTCTATAAATTTAGGGTTAACAGCCGATATAAATTATAATTGTATAGTCGGCTTTTCAGGAAAAATAATAAATCAAAAAGATATAATAAAAAGAAAAAGCTCTTCCACAAAAATGCTTTTATTGCACGGAGATTTAGATTCTATTGTTTCACCAACATATTTATTAGAAGCTAAAGATTTTTTAATCAGAAGTAATATTGAAGTGGAAACAAAGATAATAAAAAATTGTGAACATAATATTCCAGTTGAAGCTTCGAGTATAGCTCTAAATTATATAATAAATAACTTTAAAATTTAATAAAAAAAGTATTTTCTATTCATTGATAAAATAATTTAATTCAGTTAGAATATTTTTCATGATTAATTTTGCTGAACAAAATCATTCGTTAGAAAAATGCCCTGCTTTAGTTCTAAATGCAGACTATAGACCCTTAAGTTATTATCCGCTATCCCTTTGGAATTGGCAAGATTCAGTAAAATCTGTATTTTTAGATAGAGTAACAATAGTAAGTAGCTATGATAGATTAATCAGAAGTCCGTCATTTAATATGAAGCTCCCAAGTGTTATTGCTTTAAAAAATTTTATCATCCCTCAAACTAACCCAAATTTTACTAGATTTAATGTATTTTTAAGAGATAGATTTACATGTCAATATTGTGGTAGTGGTGAAGAATTAACGTTCGATCATTTGTTGCCTAGATCAAAAGGTGGACAAACTAATTGGGATAATGTTGTGACCGCTTGCTCAGATTGTAATGTAAAAAAAGGAGGTAGATTAATTCAACACTGTGGAATGACACTTAACCATGAACCTTTTCAGCCTTCTACAGAAGATCTACACAAAAATGGAAAAAACTTTCCACCAAATTTTCTTCATAAAAGCTGGATAGATTATCTATATTGGGATGTAGAACTAGAAGCTTAGTTATATTTTTTCTGAAATATTGATGGCAATCTTTGAGCCAGTTTTAATAATTTTATCCAAAATAGAATACAAACCTTTTTTTGTTGCTCCTTCTTCATATGCAATGTTTTTATGATGTAATTCATCTTTTCTAAATTTAGTTATTTTTTTTTTTAATTTATTTTCATCATGCTCTAGTTGATTAATTTGATTTGCATAGTGTTCATCGATTACTTCCTCAACAGACGCAGTACAAAGCATAGCAGCTTTTTTTCCTAGTATAGTCGAACCGAAACCAAGACCAACACCAAGCAAATCCCATAATGGCAAAAATTTTGTGGGTTTGATTTTTCTTTTTTTTATTTCATTTTCAAAATAATTACAGTGTTCTTTTTCATGTTCTTTCATTTCTTCAATTGTCTTTTTTAGTTCATCATTTTTAATAAAAGTATTTAAAGCGAGCAGTTGACCTTCATATATTTTTATAGCACCACGCTCACCTGCATGATCAACTCTTATAAATTCTTCAACTTTAGTTTTATTTGTTTTTTTCATAATTATAAAAAATTTTAGTTACTATAATGCTTAGTATTAGAGAAATAATGGTATTTATTGTAGCAAGAGAAAGACCTAAGATTTTAAAAGTTACATCTTTACAACTTATAGTTTGCTCTTTTAATTCATTTAAAATGTCTTTGGCTGTTAAATTATTACCTAGAGAAGTTAAATCACAAACTAAGGATTCTTTAAAAAAACCTTGTTCAATTCCAAAATGATAAAAAGATAACAAAGTTGTTGAAATAAATATTATGCTTAGTAAAGCCAGATAAATTTTTTCATATTTTTTAAATATAAAAATTGTGACAATTATTATGATGGTTAAAATATAAGGAATTCTTTCTATTAGACATAAATTACATGGCATGTGGCCCAAAACATATTGAATAAAATAAGCTGTAAATAAAGCAAAAATACTAAAAGATAAAATTAAGATTAATAAGGTTTTATTTTTTATTTGAGACATTTTATTTAATAACAAAATATATAATTACACCAATAGTAACAACAGCAAGTCCAGCAATAGTGAACCATTTTGCACCCTCTTTTTGAATAAATTTATTAAAAATATGTCCAAATTTATAAGATAAGTAAGAAACAATAAAAAATCTTAATCCACGTGACATCAAGCAAATTAAAAAAAAGATAATAATATTAAAATCAATAATACCACTAGTTATTGTAAAAACTTTAAATGGCAATGGAGTAAAACCAGCAAGGAATAATGCTCCTAAAAATATATAAAAGCCACCACCACTTTTTAAATCATTTTTTAGATTTAATACTTTTTCTTCATAGCCATAAAATTCAATCACACTCATTGATAAATCTAAAAAAGTTGATCCTATTAAATATCCCAATAAGCCACCAAGAGCAGAAAAAAGAGTAGCTATTAGAAATATCTTTAAATAGTCAGTTTTTTTTGCAATTATCATTGGTACAATCATAATGTCAGGTGGAATTGGAAAAAAAGAGCTTTCTGAAAATGACACGAGAGCTAAAATTTTTTTTGAACTTTTGTGAGCAGCTAATTTTAAACATTTTTGGTATAGATTTTTGGACATTTTTTGGTTTTAATACAATTTGAGTTCTTATACTATTTAATTTTTAAATTTTAATAAAGGAAATCATGGGCGAATGGCGGAACTGGTAGACGCGCACGACTCAAAATCGTGTTTCGTAAGAAGTGAGAGTTCGATTCTCTCTTCGCCCACCAATATTTTATGGAAATAAATAAAATAAATAACTTATTAGAACTATTTTATTATCAATATCAAAAGCAAAACAAAAATGATATTTTTTTAGAATCTTTAAAAGAACCAAAAAAAAAATATTCTTGGGAAGATGTTTATTTAAATATTATTAAATTATCTAAAGAAATTTCAAAACATATAAACAAAGGTGATAGATGTTTATTAATCTCTGAAAATAGACCTGAATGGATGATAACAGACCTTTCTATTATGTTATCGGAAGGCATAACTGTTCCAGCATATACAACGTATGTGGAGAGAGATTACGAATATATAATTGATAATTGCGAACCATCTATAGTTTTTGTTTCTGATAAAATTCAATATGAAAAAATTAAAAATTTAATACCAATAAAGAAGTTTATCAAAAAGGTATTTATCTTTGAACCTGATAATGATCTTAATAATGATTCTAATTTGTATACAAATGACATATTTAAAAATCAGAGTTATGAATTTAAAAATTTTTTTGATTTAACAATTAAAAGAAAAGATATGGCTTGTATAATTTATACCTCAGGAACACAAGGAAATCCAAAAGGTGTTATGTTAAGTCATGGCGGCATACTAAATAATTGTGAGGGTTCATGTGAATTATTAAAATCAATTGTTACAAGTCATCCTAAATTTTTAACATGGCTACCGCTGTCCCACTCTTATGAACATACTATTCAATTTGTGCAAATAGCTGTTTCAGCAAGAGTATTTTATGCAGAGAGTATTGAAAAATTAATAAAAAATATGGGTGAATGTAGTCCAGAAATAATGACAGCCGTTCCAAGATTTTATCAAAATTTATATCAAAAAATTAATGCAACATTTATGAAGGCGACTGGACTAAAAAAAATCTTAGTAAATAATACAGTTAATCTTGGAAAAAAAAGATTATCTCAAAATAAGTTTTCTATAATTGAAAATTTAATTAATTTTTTTTGTGAAAAATTAGTAAGAAAAAAAATTAGAAAACAGTTTGGAGGAAATTTGAGAGCATTTATTTCAGGAGGAGGAGCCCTAGATAAAGAAGTTGGATCTTTTTTAAATTCCATAGGGTTACCTACCTTGCAAGGTTATGGTTTAACAGAAACTTCGCCAGTTGTAAGTTGTAATCCTATTAATGATATAAGAGTCGAAACTGTGGGTCCCCCATTTAAGGGGAATTTAGTAAAAATTGCTAAAGACGGAGAAATACTTGTTAAGGGTGAAAA
>CAJQTO010000012.1 GCA_905620465.1 uncultured Candidatus Pelagibacter sp.
AATACTTTAAAATTTTTAACGAGTACGTCCTCAATCCTTAGGGAAAACTATTTTAGTAGAATTATTGCGATTACAGGAAGCTGTGGAAAAACTTCTTTAAAAGAACTAATTGGTAAAACTCTCAAAAAAATTAGTAAGGTTACATACTCACCAAAGTCGTTTAATAATAAATTTGGCGTTCCATTAAGTTTATTTAATCTTAATGAAAATGATGATTTTGGTATATTTGAAATTGGAATGGATAAAAAAGGTGAAATAGACCATTTATCAAAAATTATTAAACCTGATGTAGGTGTTATTACTAATGTTTCTTATGCTCATGCAAAAAACTTTAAAAATATAGAACAGATTGCTTTAGCAAAATCAGAAATTATTCATAATGTAAAAGATGGTGGAGCAATAGTTCTAAATGCAGATGATAAATTCTATAATTTTCATAAAAAAATAGCATTAAGGAAAAAACTAAGAATTTATACTTTCAGCATTAAGAAAAAAAACTCAAATATAAAATTAAATTCTATTAAAAAATATGGAAAAAAATATAAAATTTTTATTAGTGCAAACAATCAAAGAACATACTTTTTTACTTCTTCAAATTTTGAAAACAATATAACAAATATATTAGCGGCTTTAGCAGTTATTATGATTTTTAAGGATATTAATAAATTAGCAAAAGATATCTTTTATAACCACCATATACCTAAAGGACGTGGAGATATCTCTAAGATAAAAGTTAATAAAAAAAATATTTATTTAATTGATGAGAGTTATAATTCAAATCCTATGTCTTTAAATTCTGCAATAAAAAATTTTGACATGATTAAGACAAATAGATCTAAAAAACATTTAATCTTAGGTGATATGCTAGAGCTGGGTAAACATTCAAGAAAATTACACTCAGATATTAGTAAAGTCATAAACAAAACTTCAATCAATTATGTTAATGTTATTGGTAAGTATATTGCCGAAATCTATAAAGACATTAATAAAGATAAAAAAGGTATAATTATGAAAAAAAACTCTGAAATAATTGATTTGATAAAAAACAATATAAATAATAATGATTATCTAATGATCAAAGGTTCAAATTCAACGGGACTTTATAAGCTAACCAATGCTTTAAAAACTAAGAAGATTAATGCTTTATAATTTAATTTTAGAATTTATTGATACATACACATTTCTTAATGTTTTTAAGTATCTGACTTTTAGAACTGGTTTAGCAATGTTTACATCCATGTTGATAGTATTGTTAATTGGAACCCCATTTATTAATTTTTTTTCAGCTAATGAGATTTTAAACCCCATAAGAGATGATGGACCCGCTGATCATATTATAAAAAAAATTGGAACCCCAACTATGGGTGGTGTGCTAATTCTTTTAGGTTTATTTGCAGGTGTTTTTTTATGGGGAGATTTATCAAGTATCTATATTTGGTTTTTAATCTTTATAACTACTTCTTTTGGTTTACTTGGTGCTTATGATGATTACAAAAAAATTAGATATAAAAATTCATCAGGAATTTCTTTTAGATTTAAAATTATTTCTCAAATTTTAATAGCAATAATAGGTATACTATTATTGAGTTATTTTACTGATTACAAAGAATTAACAAATTTATATTTTCCATTTCTTAAAAATTTAATAATAAATCTTGGTTGGTTTTTTATACCATTTTCTGTTTTTATAATTGTAGGATCTTCAAATGCAGTAAATTTAACAGATGGCCTTGACGGACTTGCAACTGTTCCGGTTATATTGGTTGCGGCATGCTTTGCATTTATTAGCTACGTTACTGGCAATATATTTTTTGCAGGTTATTTACAGATACCCTACATTGAAGGTGTTGGTGAAGTTTCAGTATTTTGTGGTTCCATTATTGGAGCATGTCTTGGTTTTTTATGGTTTAATGCGCCACCGGCAAAAATTTTTATGGGAGACACAGGATCTCTAGCACTTGGGGGTTCATTAGGAGCGGTTGGAATAATTACTAAACACGAAATAGTTTTAGCCATTACCGGTGGACTATTTGTGCTTGAGGCAGTTTCGGTAATTGTTCAAGTTATTTCATTTAAGTTAACAGGAAAAAGAGTTTTCATGATGGCCCCGATACATCATCATTTTGAAAAAAAAGGTTGGCCAGAATCCACAGTGGTTATTAGATTTTGGATTATTTCTATAATTCTAGCGATGATTGGTTTGGCAACACTAAAATTAAGATAATGTTAAAAAATAAAAACATCTTTTTTAAAAAAAAGATTTTAATTTATGGGCTTGGTAAAAGTGGATTATCCACCTATAAAAATTTAAAAAAAAAAAGTAGCCTTTACTTATTTGATGATAAAAAACTTTTTATCAAAAATACCGAAATAAAAAAAAGGTTAATTAGTCATAATGATATTAAGAATAAAGAATTTGACTACATAATAATTAGTCCAGGAATTAATGTTAATAAATGTTTACTTGCTAAATATTTACAAAAGAATTCAAATAAAATTAACACTGATTTGGATATTTTTTATAGTCTACATGGTGCGAATAAAAACATCACTATTACTGGAACTAATGGTAAGTCTACTACAGCTCAAATTCTTTATAATGTATTAAAAGACCATAAATTCGATGTGAGATTAGTTGGAAATATAGGTAATCCAATTTTACTTGAGAAAAATATCAAAAAAAAAACAATTTTTGTTATTGAGGCATCTTCATATCAATTGGAATACAGTAAATTATTTAAGACTAATTATGCTGTAATATTAAATATTTCGCCCGATCATTTAGAGAGACATGGAACATTAAAAAATTATATTAAAGCAAAGTTTAAATTAGTTAAAAATCAAAAAAGTAGAGGGACAGCATTTTTAAATACAAATAACTTATATATTAAAAAAGAGATAAAAAAAATTAAGGTTAAGTCTAAAATAATTAAAATAAACAAAGGTGTTAACCCAAAATTTTTAGAAATAATAAATAATCCTTTTTTTTTTACAGAAGGTAATAAAGAAAATTTATCCTTTATTATTGAAATAGTAAAAAAATTTAATATCAACCAGAAAAATTTATTTAAAATATTAAAAAATTTTAAAGGCTTAAAGTATAGACAACAAATAATTTACAGGTCAAAAAATCTAACTATTATCAATGATTCCAAAGCTACAAGTTATTCGTCGTCAATAAGTATACTTAAATCTTTATCAAATGTTTATTGGATAGTTGGAGGATTAGCAAAAAAAAATGATAAATTTTTGTTATCTAAATATGATTGTAAAACTTTTAAAGCTTATATTTTTGGAAGAGATAAGCAACATTTTTATAGACAGTTAAAAATTGTCAAAAATTTTCAGATCTAGTTTTTTTATTTAAAAAAATTTTATTAGACATAAAAAAAGAAAAAAATAAAAAACGTAAAATTATTCTTTTTAGTCCAGCTGCTGCTTCTTTTGATAGTTTTAAAAATTTTGAAGACAGAGGTAAATATTTTAACAATCTTGCAAAAAAAATAATAAATGTTTAATAATAATTTAATTTATAAATTTTATAATGGATGGTGGAAAAATATAGATAAACCAATTCTTTTGATAATAGTACTTTTGTTTGTTTTGGGTTTATTTTTTTCTTTTGCATCTACATCACTAATTGCATCTGGCAAGTTAGATACTAATAGCTATTTTTTCTTCTTTAGACATTCTGTCTACGTATGCATTGCTATATGCGTAATAATTTTTTTTTCATCCCTAAGCCAAAAAAATTTATTTAGAATTTCAATTTTATTATTTTTTGTTTCTTTATTTTTTTTAGCATTAGTACCCATTATAGGAGTGGAAGTTAATAATTCAAAACGTTGGATTGAATTATTTTTTTTACCCCGATTTCAACCAATAGAACTTCTTAAACCTTTTACAATAATTTTACTTGCAACAGTTTTAAGTAGTGAAAAGAATTTTCATATTTATTATAAATATTTTTTAAGTTTTATAGTTATTTTACCAATAGCACTTTTGCTAATGATGCAACCTGATATTGGTCAAACTTTACTTGTCTTTTTATCATGGTTAACACTCGTCTTTATATCGGGCATTAGTCTATTTATATTTATTATTTTTTTTGGCTTTTCATTTATTATTTTATTATATTTAATTTTTTTCATTCCTAGATTTGAATATATTAGAAGTAGAATTGATTCTTTTTTTCACCCGAGTACAGGAACGCATGGTGGTCAAGTAGAAAAGGCCATAGAAGCAATAGCCAGCGGTGGTTTTTTTGGCAAGGGAATAGGAGAAGGTACATTGAAAAATAAAGTACCTGATGCACATACAGATTTTATTATTTCTGTAATATCCGAAGAATTTGGTGTGATAGTAATTATTTTATTATTAATAATTTTCTTATTTTTTATTCACAATGTATTTAAAAAATTATATTCTGAAAAAAATGAAAAAATTAAACTTATTTTAGCTGGCTCAATAACACTTATATTAGTTCAAACATTAATTCATTTAGGAGTTAACATTAGATTATTTCCCACAACAGGTATGACCCTACCATATTTAAGCTATGGTGGTTCATCAATTATAGGAGTTTCTATTTTATCAGGTATAATTTTGAATTTAACAAAAAGAAAAGTTAATTAAAATGAATAAAAAAATTTTAATTTGTACAGGTGGCTCAGGAGGACATGTTGTCCCTGCCACAATATTTTATGAACATTTAAAAGATAATTTTGATGTTCATATATGCTCCGACCAAAGAGGTGCTAAGTTTTTAAATAGAGAAAAATATAATGTAGAAATTATTAATACGCCTAAATTATCAAAGAATTTATTTATACTTGTACTTCAATTATTTTTATTATTATATTTAGTAGCTAAGTCATTCTTTTTTTTAAAAAGAGAAAAAATCGATATATTAATATCTACAGGAGGTTACGTGTCTCTACCTTTATGTATAGCTTCTAAAATTATTAATATTAAAATATTTTTATTTGAGCCAAATATGGTTTTAGGAAGAGCAAATAGATTTTGTTTGAAATTTTGTGCGAAAATTTTTTGTTATTCAGATAAAATTAAAAATTTTCCAAATAAATTTACTAATAAAATTATAATAATTAAAACATTATTAAGAAAAGAATTTTACTCAGCAAGACAAAGCGAGGACATAGGTAAAAAAATTAATCTTTTAATCATTGGTGGAAGCCAAGGAGCAAAATTATTTGATACTGTTATTAATGACTCAATAATAAAACTTTCAAAAAAATATGAATTAAAAATTTTTCAACAAACTAACTTTGAAAATTACAAAAGTATAAAAAATTTTTACTCAAAAAATAATATTGAAAATGAATTATTTGATTTTAAAGATAATATTTCTGATTTTATGAGTAAGGCAAATATAAGTGTAACTAGAGCAGGAGCATCAACATTAGCTGAATTAATTTTTTTAAATGTAGCTTTTATAGCCATACCATTACCATTTGCCAAAGATAATCATCAGTTTCAAAATGCCTCTTTTTACGAAAGTCAAGGATGTAACTGGATTTTAAATCAAAGTGAACTAAATGAGAGTAGCCTAACTGATAAATTGATTAATATAATTGAAAATAAAGAAGAATATTTAGATAAAAAAAAAAATATGAGAAATTTTAGCTATCAAAATACATGGAATAATATAAATCAAAAAATCATAACTATAATTAATGAAAATTGAATTAGCAAAAACTGAGATTATACATTTTGTGGGTATAGGTGGAATTGGTATGAGTGGTCTTTCACTAATAATGAAAGGAATGGGATTCAGTGTTCAAGGTAGTGATATTTCTAATAATAAAAATATCGATAGGTTAAAAAAAAATAAAATCAAAGTTTTAATAGGACATAAAAAAAAAAATATAAAAAAAACAACAATTTTAGTTGTTTCTTCAGCAATCAAAAAAAATAATCCAGAATTAGTAGAGGCAAAAAAAAAACAACTACCAATCTATAAGAGAGGTGAAATGTTGGCTCACATAGTTTCTTTAACCAAGAATATCGTTGTCACTGGCTCACATGGAAAGACAACTACAACATCTTTGTTAGATGCAATATTTTCAAAAACTCAATTAGATCCAACAATCATCAATGGAGGTGTTCTTAATTCCCTTAAAAATTCTGCTAAACTCGGGAAAAGTGATTGGTGTATTTTAGAAGCAGATGAATCTGACGGAAGTTTTGTTCATGTACCAGCAACATATTCTATCATAACAAATATAGACAGAGAGCATATGGATTTTTATAAATCAGTAAATGATTTAAAAAAATTATTTATTAAATTTATGAATAAAGTCCCTTCATTCGGAAAATCATTTATTTGCATCGATGATAAATATAATAATGAATTACTTCAAAATATTAAGATTAAAAACTATTATACATATGGAACAAACTCTAAATCACAATTTTACATTAAAAATATAAAGCAAGCAAAAGAATTTTCAGAATTTGATTTATCAATTAAACTACCAGGAAAAAAAAATACACTAATAAAAAAAATAAAGATTCCACTTTTAGGAATACATAATATCAGAAATTCTACAGCTGCCATTGCAGTTGCTTCAACAATAGGAATATCTAAAGAAATTATCAAACAAGGTTTAAAAGAATTTAAAGGTGTGCAGAGAAGATTTAACAAAATATTTACTTATCGTGAAACAAATTTTTATGATGATTATGCCCATCATCCAACAGAAATAAAGGAAGTATTAAACGGAGTGAAGGCTGTTTACAAAAAAGAAGAAATAATATGTGTGTTTCAACCCCATAGAATATCTAGATTAAAAGATTTAAAAAAAGAATTTAGTTTATCATTTAAAAAAGCTGACACTGTAATTTTGTGCCCAATATATACAGCGGGAGAAAAATTAAAATTAGGTTTTAATTATAACAATTTTGCCAAAGATATCATTAAAAATTCTAAAGTTAATTTGTTTTTAATTAATGATCAATATCAGTTAGCCAAATTTGTTAAAAGTAATATTTATGGAAAAAAAATAGTAATTGGAATGGGTGCAGGTTCAATTTCTAATTGGATTAGAGAATTACCAAAATTGATATAATGCTAATAGAAGAAATAAAAAAATTTTCCAAAGAGACAAATAATAAATTCGATTTTGATTATGATTTAAAAAAAAAAAATTGGTTTAATATCGGAGGCAAGACAAAAGTTTATTTTAAACCAGAGTCTCTTTCAAATTTAGTTGATTTTTTAAAAAAGTTTGGAAATAAAGAAAAAATTTTTACTATAGGAGCTGGCTCAAATACACTTATTAATGACACCATTTTTAATGGTATTGTTATTAAATTGAGTAAAAATTTCTCTAGAATTTCATTATTACCCAATGGTATTATTGTTGCGGGTAGTGCCTGTAGTGACAAAAAGTTATCAGAATTTGCTCGTGATTATGAAATTGGAGGTCTAGAATTTTTATCATGTATACCTGGAACTATAGGTGGTGGCTTGAGAATGAACGCTGGTTGTTTTAATAGAGAGTTTAAAGATATATTAGTTTCAGTTCAAGCAATTGATAGACTTGGAAGAGTAATCACTATCCCTGCAAATAAAATTTTATTTGAATATAGAAATAATGACTTATCTGAGGATTTGATTTTTTTAAGTGCATCTTTTAAAGGAGAAAAAAAAATTAAAGATAAGATTGAAAAAGAAATGACAAAACTTAGAGAAGCTAAAGATAATGCTCAGCCCACTAAAATTAAAACAAGCGGAAGTACATTTAAAAATCCAATAGCCCAAACTAATAAAAAAGTTTGGGAACTAATAAAAGATTCAGTACCGCTAGACACTAGCTTTGGAGATGCACGTATATCTGAAAAGCATTGTAATTTTTTTGTAAATAGTAACAATGCTAGTTTCAATGACATGAAAAGATTGATAGATTTTGTTACAGTGAGTGTTCAAAAAAAAACAGGAATAAAACTAGAAAAAGAAATAAAAATATTAGAATAATGGTAAAAAAAAAAGTTTTAGTTCTTTGTGGTGGAATATCTAAAGAAAGATTAATTAGTTTAGAAACTGGAAAAGAAGTTGCAAAAGAATTAAAAAAAAACAAATATAAGGTTATCACTTGTGAACCAGATAAGGATTTATTGAAAAATATAAACACATATAAACCAGATGTAATATTTAATGCTTTACACGGACAATTTGGTGAAGATGGATATATTCAAACAATATTAGAAACTCAAAAAATCCCTTACACTCATTCAGGTGTAATTCCATCTTCTATTGCAATGGACAAGGAAATTTCAAAAAAAATATTTATACAAAAAAAAATATTAACCCCAAAGTATATTAAATTTGTTTATGGGAAAAATGAAAAAGAAATTATTCGAAAAATTGAGAGTAAATTAAAATTTCCAGTAGTAATTAAACCAATCAACGAAGGGTCCAGTGTCCACGTTTATATATGTAGTAAAAAAAATATTTTAAAAAATTTAAAAATATTAAGTTTTTATAAAGAAATATTAATTGAGGAGTTTATTCCTGGTAGAGAAATTCAAGTAGCGATAAGGGGTAAAAAAAAATTAGGAACAATTGAATTAAAACCAAAAAGGGAATTTTATGATTATGAAGCAAAATATAATCCAAAATCAAAAACTCAGCACATCATTCCAGTAGATTTAAATAAAAAGGACTTAAAAAAAATTACAGATGTTGCATTAAAAGCTCACAATGCAATTGGATGTAGGGGGGTAACTAGATCTGATTTTAAATTTTATAAAGGAAAATTTTACTTATTAGAAATAAACACTCAGCCTGGGATGACAAAACTTTCTTTGGTACCGGAAATTGCTAATTATGCTGGTATTAGTTTTATAAAATTGATCGAATGGATTTTAAAAGATGCATCAAATAATAGATAAAAATAAAAAAATATTTATATATTTAATATTCTTAATTATTCTAAGTACAACTAGCAATAAATCATTAGAAACTAAAAAAAACCATTCTTTTAAAATTAATAAAATTATTGTGTCAGGTTTAACAAATGATAATAACCTGCAGATAGCTAAAAAACTTAACCACTTATTATTTAGAAATATTTTTTTTATTAATAAAGAATATATAAATTCAATAATTTCAGAATATAATTCAATAGAAAGATACACTGTTAAAAAAATTTACCCCAAACAAGTTAATATAGAAATTGAGCCAACAAAATATATTTTAGAAATAAAAGGGAGTAGTCAATTTTTAGTAGGATCAAATGGTAAGCTAATAAGAAATGAATATACTAATGATCTATTACCCTTATTTTTTGGCAAATTTAATTCTGAAAAGTTTTTAGAATTTAAAAAAATTATTGAAAAATCTGAATTTAAATTTAAGGATTTTAAATCGGTCTTTTTTTATTTTTCAAATAGATGGGACGTTCAAACAATCGATGGTATTTTAATCAAATTGCCAAAACAACATTTAACTGAAGCATTAAGTATTGCTCATAAAATAATAAAAGATAATCAGTTTAAAGATAATCGAGTTATAGACTTAAGAATTTCTAATCATGTAATTATGAAAAATGAAGAATAGCACTTTTAATATATATATGGATTTTGGAAAATCAAAAATTAGAGTAGGAGCCATTAACAAAGAAGCTTCCAAAAAAAACTTTTTTTATGAGAGTAATTATTTTACTGATTACTCAAGTGCAGAAATAGAAATTGAAAAAATTATTACAAACTTAGAAAAAAATACCAATGAATACTTAGAAAATATAAATTTAATGATAGATAGTCCAGAAACACTATCTATTAGTTTATCTTTATCTAAAAATTTTGATGGATCTAAATTAAAAAAAGAAGATATTCAATTCTTAATCCAGGATGCAAAACAACAAGTTTTAAGAAATTATTCAAATCAAAATATTATTCATATTATTGTAAAAAATTATAAAATTGATAATAAGAATTATACTTTTTTACCTACAGACATTAATTGTGATTTTTTATCTATAGATATTACGTTTATTTGTTTACCCAAAAAAAATATAGAATTTTTTAAGAATTTTTTTTTAAAATTTGACATTGTAATAAAACAAATATTTTGTTCGAGTTATACAAAATCTATAAGTTATAAGAAAAATTTTACATCAACAAAAAATATATCATTTATTGACATGGGTTTTGATAAAACATCAATAACTCATTATAATGAAAATGAAATTAGTTTTTTCCATGTTATTCCTATTGGAGGTAATCATATTACTAAAGACCTTTCCAAGATTTTAAATATTGATCTAATATATGCAGAAAAAGTTAAATTACTCTTTGATAAAGATGAAAATATTTTATTAGAAAAAAAATTGTCACTTGACCTGATTCAAAAAATAATTTTTGCAAGAATTGAGGAAATTTTAGAATTATGTATCAAATCAATAAAATTAAATCATAATTTAGATCCGTCCTATCAATTTCAACTGATTTTAATGGGTGACGGATCGAAAATTTTAGACAATAAATTTAAAGAAAAAATTGTCTTTTCAAAAGAGATAGATTTACTAGAAGAAACTACACAAGATATTTGTGAAGCTGCTTTAAAATTAAGCAAGGGAATCAATAAGCAGGAAGTTGTAATTGTACCTAAAAAGGAAATAAAAGAAGGCTTTTTTGAAAAACTATTTCACTTTTTCAGATAAAATAGTATTTTCCTGTAACATTTCTTGTCTTCCATATTTTACAGGCTGAATTTATAAGTTTTGTAATGTCTGTTTTAAATCAAAAAACAATTAATAAAAATATTTCAATACAGGGCGCAGGCCTTCATAGTGGCACTAATGTAAGCATGACCATTAAACCTGCGAAATCAAACACAGGAATAATTTTTAAAAGAATAGATATTAAAAACAATAATATAGTAATTCCAAATATTTTTAATGTTAGTAGTGCAGTTTTTTGTACAACCATTTCCAATGAACATGGAGTGAGCGTTTCGACAATAGAACACCTAATGGGAGCTTTTTATGGAATGGGCATTGATAATGCTTTAATAGAAATTAACAATAAAGAAGTTCCAATTTTAGATGGATCTGCAAAATTATTTGTTGAAGAAATAACTAAAGTTGGAATTAAAACTAGCGATGCGCCAATTAAAGTTATTAAAATTGATAAAAAGATAGAGTTCAAAGATGGGAAAAAATCAATTTCAATTCAGCCCAGTAAAATTAGTCTAGACATAGATTTTGAGCTTAAATATGAAAATGATCTAATAGGAACCCAAAGAAATTTAATTAAAGTTTATGAATCTGATTTAAATGAAATTTATAACTCTAGAACCTTTTGTCTTTTTGAAGATATCCAAAAATTAAGAGAAATGGGATTAGCAAAAGGTGGAAGTCTAGAAAATGCTATAGTTATCAAAGATAATAAAATCTTGAATAAAGAAGGTCTTAGAAATGAAAAAGAATTTGTAAATCATAAAATTTTAGATTGCATGGGTGATCTTTATTTGGCTGGTTATAAAATAATTGGAAAAATAGTTTGTTCACAAGGTGGTCATAAACTTACAAATCAATTACTTAGAATAGTATTTGAAAATAAAGAAAATTTTTCTTTAATAGAAATCAAAGAAAAAAACTTACCTTATGCTTTTATTAATAAAAGCCATTTAAGAGCTATTGCATAATTTTTTTATCCTGTGTAAATAAGGTATCGACAAAATATACCCATGAAAAATTTATATAAATTATTATTAATAATAATCTTTATTTCATTTCAATCTTGTGCCAACAAAGAAGAAAAAAAATCCATTATAAAAGAAATTAATCAAGAACAGGAAATGATTTCAACCTATATGGAAGCAATCGAATATATAAACAAAGGTGATCATTTCTATGCAGCAAAAAAATTTCTTGAAGCAGAATTATTATTTCCAAAATCAGAATGGGCACCAAAATCAGCATTGATGGCTTCCTATTCTTATTATCATGATAATTACTATACAGAAGCAATATTTAATTTAGAAAGATATATTAAAACTTACCCTAAAGATGAAAGATTGGCATATGCTCATTTTTTATTAGCAATGTGTCATTATGAGTCAATACTTGACGAAAAAAAAGATTTGGCGCCATTAATTCTTGGAAAAGAAAAGTTTCAATTTGTAATACTTAATTACCCTAATACTGATTTTGCTTTAGATTCAAAATATAAAATTGAACTGATTAACGATATTTTAGCATCAAAAGAAATGTACATAGCAAAGCATTATATTAAAATAGAAAAATGGATACCTGCTATTAATAGATACAAAATTGTTATAAATGACTACGAAACAACTATTTATGCAGAAGAAGCGATTCATAGATTAGTTGAACTACATTACCGCATAGGACTTGTGGAAGAGTCAAAAAAATACGCCAGTTTACTAGGGTATAATTACCTTTCTAGCGAATGGTATAAAAAATCATATAAGTTATTTAATAAAGAATATAAAACTCAAATAATTAAAAAAGATAAAAAAGAAAAAAATAAAATGCTAAAAAAATTTAAAAAACTCTTTTAGTGACATGAACAATGATCTGATTAAAAAAGATTATTTAAAAAAAATAAAAATAATACAAAAATACAATAAATACTATTACGATAAAGACAAACCAATTATTACGGATCAGAAATTTGATCTTTTAAAAAAAGAAATAATTGACCTAGAAAATACATATTTATTTCTTAAAAACGATCAATCACCAACAGAGTCAGTAGGATTTAAGCCATCTAAGAATTTTAAAAAAATTAAACATAAAGTTCCAATGCTTTCATTGGGAAATGCTTTTAATGAAGAGGATTTAATCAATTTTGAAAAGAAAATATTAAACTTTCTAAGTTTAAATACCTCAAATAGTATTGAATATAGTGCAGAGCCTAAAATTGATGGTATCTCAGCATCATTAATTTATGAAAATGGAAAATTGATAAGAGGACTTTCACGTGGTGATGGAAAAGAAGGAGAGGATATAACTAAAAATTTAAAAACTATAAAAGATATACCCCAATTTATAAATGCTAAAAATTTTCCAAGTACAATTGATGTGCGTGGAGAAGTTTTTATTCAAAATAATGATTTTGAAAAAATAAAGAATAAATTTGCCAACCCTAGAAATGCTGCATCAGGATCTCTTAGGCAAAAAGATCCAGAAATTACAAAAAAAATACCATTAAAATTTATAGCCTATACTCATGGATTTGAAAAAGGGATGTCAATTAATACACAATCTGATTTTTTAAAACATTTAAAATTATGGGGCTTTAAAATTAATCCATTTAACAAAACTATCACAGGTGTTAATAATTTAATTTCGAATCATGAGAATTTAGAGGAAAAAAGAAAAGAGATAAAATTTGATATTGATGGAATCGTATACAAAGTAAATGACTTTAAATTGCAAAAAAGATTAGGATTTGCAGCGAATGCGCCAAGATGGGCTATAGCACATAAATTTTCTGCACATAATTCTATATCTCAAATATTAAATATTGAAATTCAGATAGGTAGAACTGGCGCTCTTACTCCAGTAGCGAAGATAAAACCAGTAAACATTGGTGGAGTTATAGTTTCTAATGCAACACTTCATAATGAAGATGAAATAAATAGAAAAGATATTAGAGTAGGAGATGTGGTAAAAGTAGAAAGAGCAGGGGATGTTATTCCTCATGTTATTTCCGTAGATTTAAAAAAAAGAACTAAGAGCGCACTTAAATTTATATTTCCAAAAAACTGTCCATCTTGTGGATCTAAGACTATTAAAGATTTTAATGAAATTACTAAAAAAAAAAATGTCGTGAGAAGATGTATAAGAGAGGGCTATGAATGTGAAAAAGTAGCAATAGAAAAAATAAAACATTTTGTATCGAAAGAAGCTTTTAACATAGATGGATTTGGGAAAAAAATAGTTGAAAACTTTTGGGAACTTAATTTAGTTAGATTACCACAAGATATTTTTAATTTAGATTATAAAAAAATAAAAGTACTCGAAGGTTGGGGAGATTTATCAGTATCAAATTTAAAGTTTTCTATTGAAGAAAAGAAAAATATTTCGCTCGAAAGATTTATTTATTCCCTGGGAATAAGGCACATAGGACAAGAGAATGCAAAGCTTCTAGCAAGACATTTAAAATCTTTAGATAACTTTATTAAATTATCAATAAGCAAAAAGTTTAATGATTTATCAAATATTGATGGAATTGGAGAAACTCAAATTAAATCTGTTAGAATTTTTTTTTTTAATCAAACTAATGTAAAGGTTTTGTACGAACTTAAAAAAAAACTAACAGTAACTAATGCTTCTCATGTTAATGAAAATGGACCTTTAAAAAATAAAACATTTATGCTGACTGGCAAATTAGAAGGAATAAGTAGAGCAGAAGCTAAATTCTTAATTGAAAAAAATTCTGGTAAAATAATAAGCAATGTTAATAAAAAACTTGATTTTTTAATTATTGGAGAAAAACCTACTATCAAAAAAATAAGTATTGCCAAAGAGTTAAATGTTAATGTTATCAACCAAGACGAGTGGATAAAAATGTTAAATAAGACTAGCTAACCACTTTCTCTCTTTTAGATTTAAAAATTTTGAATACTTTGCATAAATATTTAAGTGATATTTAAATAAATAATCTTTCTCAATTTTATTAAGTAGTTTAAAATTTATAAGGTCTGTTTCTATAGGTGCTAAAGTTAAATTTTCAAATTGTAAATTTTTTCTATCTTTTTTTACGTAAACTAAATTTTCTATTCTAATCCCGTAGCTACCTTTTTTATAATATCCAGGCTCATTGCTTAAAATCATACCTTCTTTAATCTTAATAGAATTATATTTTGATATAGATTGAGGTCCTTCATGAACATTTAAGAAAAAACCCACTCCATGACCTGTGCCGTGAGGATAATCTAGTCCATCTCTCTTTAAAAATTTTCTAGCCCTAATGTCAATTTTTTTGCCAGTGTTATCTTTTTTTAAGTTTGTTTGTGCAACGGCAATGTGACCTTTTAAAACTTTAGTAAAAATATTTTTAATTGATTGCTTTTGTTTTGAAAAGCATATCGTTCTAGTGACATCCGTTGTTCCAAATTTATACTGACCACCCGAGTCACATAAAAAAATATCATTTTTTTTAATAATTTTAGCTGACTTTTTTGTAGCCCTATAATGAACAATAGCCCCATTTGAGCCAGCACCTGCTATTGTATTAAAACTTGGAAATAGATAATTTTTATCAAGTTTTCTAAACTTTTCTAATTTATCTTGTGCCAATGTTTCTGTGATTTTCTTTTTATTTATATTTTTAATCCAAAAAATAAATTTAGTTAATGCAAGACCATCTTTAACATGAGCGTTAATCATATTTTTTATTTCCGATCTATTTTTAATAGACTTCATAATATAACATGGGTCAATATCGCCTTTAATTTTGAATGAAGATTTTATGATATTTTCATTTGAAACAGAACAAGTTGAATTGTCTATACAAAAACTATTACCCTTTAACTTTTTAATTATTTCAGGAAATTTTTTGTGAGTACAAAATGTAAAATGCTTATATCTTTTATTTTTTTTTATTTGATAAATTTTTTTAGGACATGAAAAAAAAAATATTTTCTTTTTACTTGTTAAAATAATTTTACAATTCGGTATGGGACTATTGGGACTATCTTTTCCTCTCATGTTCAGTAGCCATGCAACATTTTCTGGTGCACTTACAAATATATTATCAATTTTCTTAGTTTTTATTATTTTAATTAATCTGTGTATTTTAGAATTTGTGCTTTCACCTGAAACTTTATCATCCAAGCTATAAAAAGGATTAACTAAAGTTTTTCTTTTATCTTTGTAAATTTTATCTATTAAATTTTCCATAATTGGGAACAAATTACAATTATTGTTAAATTTTTTTTTAAGTGTGGAGTTTGTAAATAGTTGTGGGTCATAGCCTATAGATAGTTTTTTTTTGAATTTTTTTAAAATATTCCCTGGTGAAAATTTAGGGATTTCAATTATTTTAAAATATTTACCAGCTTGAATTTTTGCTTGGATTGTATATCTTCCATCAACAAACAAAAAATTTTCTTTTTTTAATATTATAGCAAATCCAGCAGAACCACTAAAGTTAGAAATTGTCTTTAATCTATCTGGTAATGCATATTCAGAAAAATAAGCATCATTTTTAGGTATTATATAACCATCTAAATTATAAAAATTTATTATTTTTTTTAATTTTAAAATTTTTTTATTATTCATTTAATTCTTTTTTGATATCTGATCCAACCCGGGCTTCTTGTTCCTTCTTCAATTTCAAAGTCTTGATTAAATTCAAAATCATCACTTTCATCTTTAGTCTCATCAAAGAATGAATTTTTTTCTATGTTTTTTTCTGGTAATTCATCAATGAATCTTGATGCCATACTATCTATCCAATCACCCTGGTAGAATCTGTTCATTGCAAAAGAAATTAAAGCTATCTTTTTTGCCCTTGTAATTCCTACGTAAGCAAGTCGTCTTTCTTCTTCTAGTCCATTTTGACCTTTTTCTTCTATAGATTTTTGATGTGGAAATAGTCCCTCTTCCCAACCAGGAAGAAAAACAACGTCAAATTCTAGCCCTTTAGATCCATGCATAGTCATCAAATTAACTTTTTCACCATCCCAGTCTTGATCTATAGATGTTGCTAACGCAACATGCTCCAAGAAACTTTCTAAACCATCAAATTCTTTCATGGCACTTAAAAGTTCTTTAATATTTTCTAATCTATTTTCATTATCTACATCTTTTTTGTTCTTAAGCATGGCTGAATACCCAGATTCGTCCAAGACAAATTGTAATAATTTTACATGACCTATATTTTTTATATTTAAATCATTTCTCCATTTTTTTATTAAGAACAAAAACGAAGAAAGACCAACCTTAGTTTTTGGCTTAATAAGATTCATTTCAATTAACTTTTTAGAGGCAATTTCTAAGTTGGTGGAATTTTTTTTTGCATACTCATGAATTTGTTTTGTTGTACTTTCACCAATCGATCTTTTGGGATTATTTACTACTCTATCAAAAGCTAGATCATCTTTTTCTTGATGAATTAATCTTAAGTATGCAACACAATCTTTAATTTCAGCTCTTTCATAGAATTTAGTTCCACCAAGAATTCTGTAGGGCAAACCAATTTTAAGAAAACGTTCTTCAAATTCCCTTGTTTGAAATATAGCTCTAACTAAAATTGCAACATTATTAAGAGAATATTTTTTTTTTATTTTTTTTTCAATCTCATCTGAAATGCCCGTAGCTTCATCTTTTCCATTTTTAAAACAGTTAAGTTTTACTAAATCACCCTCTTCCATCGTTGTTCTTAAAGTTTTTCCAACTCTATTCTGATTATTAGCAATAAGATTAGAAGCAACTGATAAAATGTTCTGTGATGATCTATAATTTTCTTCCAATCGAATAACTTTAGAATTTTTATAAACTTGGTCAAACTCTAAAAAATTTTTTATTTCAGCACCACGCCAACTATAAATTGATTGGTCATCATCACCCACACAGCAAATATTTCTATGTTTTTCTGACAATAGATTTAACCATTTGCTCTGAATAAAATTTGTATCCTGATATTCATCTACTAAGATATATTTAAAATTATTAGAATAAATTTTTCTAATATCTAAATTTTTTTCTAAAATTTTAACTGCATGTAAAATTAAATCACCAAAATCACATACATTTAAATCTAATAATTTTTTTTGATATATCTTATAAAGGGGTAAAACAGTTTTTTCAAAAATATCATTTTTGTTAATTATAACTTCATTAGGGTAAAATCCTTTATTTTTCCATCGGTCAATTATTGTTAATATATATTTTGGAGCCAATTGTTTAATATCTATATTTTCAGCTTTACATATATTTTTAATTAATCTTACTTGATCATCTGTATCTATAATTGTGAAATTTGAAGTTAATCCAGCAGCATCCGCATGTTTTCTCAAAAGTTTTGCACAAATTGAATGAAAAGTACCAAGCCATGATAATCCAATAACTTCAGAATTAAGTATTGCGCTGACGCGTTTTTGCATTTCTTTAGCAGCTTTATTTGTAAACGTTACGGAAAGTATTTGATTTGGAAATGCTTTTTTTTCATTGATAATATGTGCTATTCTTGATGTAAGCACTTTTGTTTTCCCCGATCCTGCACCAGCAACAATTAATAAGGGTCCATCGAGATATAAAACAGCTTCTTTTTGAGCATTATTAAGATTATGCAAA
>CAJQTO010000013.1 GCA_905620465.1 uncultured Candidatus Pelagibacter sp.
ATAGATAAAATAAAATTATTAATGTGGCTAGAGATCCTAGGGTACCTGGGATAAATTTAATTTTTCCCAAACCAAACATTGTCACAAATAAAGAGTTGAACAAATTAATCATTTTTTATCACAGATGCAATTACCTCACAGGCTATTGCTTTTTCTTTTCCTATTAAACCTAATTTTTCAGTAGTTTTACCTTTTATATTTATTTGTGAATTAGATATTCGACATAATTTAGCTATACAATTTATTATTTTTTTTTTGTACTTTTGTATTTTAGGTTTTTGAGTAATTATATTTATATCAATATTGTTTATTATAAATCCTATAGATTCAATTTCTTTTACAACTTTTTTTAATAAAATGGTTGATCTAATATTTTTATATTTTTGTTTTTGGTCAGAAAATTTTTGTCCAATATCACCTTTACCACAAGCACCAAGTAGAGCATCAATTATTGCGTGTAAAACTGGATCTCCATCTGAATGCCCCAATGTTCCAATAGGTGATGGAATTTTTATTCCACCTAAATATAACTTTTTTTTATGAACCAATCTATGAATATCAAAACCAATTCCATATTTAATTAAATTATTTATTTTAATATCTGAGTTTATTGTGATTTTTATATTATTATTTTCCCCATTAATTATTTTAATCTTTTCTCTGCCGTTAATAAATAAATTAGCATCATCTGTAATTTCTAAACTTTTATTATTTTGAAGTTTATACAATTGTTTATAATTAAAAGCCTGAGGTGTTTGAGTTAAATAAATATTTTCTCTTTTTAAATTAACAAATTTATTTTGAATTTTTTCTTTAACTGAATCATTGGTCTTAATCGCTGGAATTACACAATTATTTAATTTTAATTCTTTGCTCAATCTATCCAATAGTTTTAAAGTAAAATTTGGGCGAGCCGCATCATGTATGAATACATTTTTATAATTTTTTTTATATATACTTTTAAGAGCTCTATAAGCCGACTCTGCTCTAGTTTTTCCTCCCTCAACGATCTTTATATTTTCTATATTTAATTTTTTAATGATTTTTTTATGTTTTTTGTTAATTACAACTATAATTTCGGCAAATTTTGCATATTTTTTACCTTTGTCTATAGAGTGTAGTATTAAAGGTTTCCCTTTATATAAATGATATGATTTAGGTGTTTTAGATTTAAATCTTTTACTTTCACCACCTGCAAGTATTATGAAACAATTATTCATGATTAAATTATTTATTAGTTTATAGACCACATTATGATCGATTTTATCAAAAAAAATATACTTATTACACTTATATTTATAATTACATTATTTTTAGCTTTTTTAACTTTTTTTACCTTTATTGACAAAAGTTTTATAAAATTAAATGATGTAAATCTCCAGATACTATTAATTGTAAATATAATTTTTTTACTTCTTTTTTTTATAAAAATATTTTTAGAGGTTAAAAATTCTTTAAAAAGTGATTTTGATGTTAGTGGATCAAAGGCGAACGTTAAATATATAACTTTTTTTGCATTATTTACCTTAATACCGTCAATACTAATTTCTTTATTTTCATTATTCTTACTAACTTTTGCACTTGATAAATATTTAGATAAAAAAATTACTACAGCTGTAAGAAATTCTTATGAAATTGCAAAAAGTTACACCGAAGAAGTAAAAAATAAAACACAATCTGAAATTATTTTAATAGCATATGATCTAAATAAAAGTTCAAAATTCTTAAAATCAAATATAAATCAATTTAAAAGTTTTTTAAATACTCAGAAATTAATAAGACTTGTGGATGAAATTCATATTATAAATTTAAAAGGCAAACCATACCTTTCAACACTAAAAAATATTAAAGAATATAATCCACCATTATCTAAAGCATTAGAAATGGTTTCAAATGATGATAGACCTTTAAAAATATTAAATACTTATGAAAATCAATCAGCATCATTAATTAAACTTGCCAATTACGAAGGTAAATATTTATATGTAGTTAAATATCTAGATACAAAAATTTCAAACTACCTAACAACATCAGAGGAGGCTATTAATTTTTATTACACAGTTTTAAACAAACAAACAGGCATTAAAATTTCATTTGGCCTAATCTATTTGGTAATTGTTGCCTTAGTATTATTTTTATCCATCTCTATAGCAATTAGATTTTCATCAAGATTTTTTAGATCAATTAATAATTTAATTACAGCATCTTCCAATATTGGAAAGGGAAATTTAGATATAAAAGTCCCAATAATTAAAACAGATAAAGATATGGAAATTTTAAATGAAAACTTTAATTTAATGATTGATCAATTAAAAACACAACAAGAAAAGCTTTTAATCAATGAGAGACATGAAGCATGGGAAAGTTTAGCCAGAAAACTTGCACACGAAATTAAAAACCCCTTAACTCCAATTCAATTAACAATTGATCGTTTAAATAACAAATATTCTAAAATGATTTCAAATAATGAAAAAGAAAATTTTACTGAATATTTAGAAATTATTATCAAACAAATAAAACAAATTGAAAATTTAGTTAATGAATTTTCTGATTTTGCACGAATGCCAAAACCTACATTAAAAGATAATGATTTAATTTTAATACTTAAAGATAATATTAAATTATTAAATGAATTGGATATAAATATAAAAATAAACTTTAACTATATTAACGATAAGATTATATTTAATTCTGATAGTGAGCAACTAAGCAGAGTATTTTTTAATTTAATAAAAAATTCAATAGAAAGTATCCAAGAAAAAAACGTTAATAATTCCCATTTTAATGGAATAATTAATATAGAAATATCTCATAAAAGTGATTATATAGAATTTATTATTGTAGATAATGGTAAAGGTTTTGAAATCTCACCAGATAATATTAAGAATGTTTTGAACCCATACTTTACAACTAAAATAAAGGGAACAGGTTTAGGTTTAGCTATAGTCAATAAAATTGTTAATGACCACAATGGATCAATTAAATTTGAACCTTTAAAAGTAGGAGCAAAAATTATAATTAAATTTTTAAAAAAATGATCACTGAAATCTTAATTATTGACGACAATGCAGATATTAGAAATATTATTAATGATTTAATTATAGATGCTGGATATAAAACCCGATTAGCAGCAAATTATAATCAAGCTTTAGCGGAAATTGATAAAAAACTGCCAGATGTTGCGATCATAGATGTTAAATTGGACAAAAGTGATAATGATGGTTTAGAATTGTTATCTCATATAAAAACTAAGAATAAAGATATTCCTGTAATTATAATAACAGGGCATGCAAATGTTGAAATGGCCGTTAAAGCACTTAAATCAGGAGCTTTTGAATTTATTGAAAAACCTTTTAATCAAGAAAGATTATTAAATTTTATTAACAGAGCTGTAGAAAATATTAATTTAAAAAATCAAAATAAAGATTTTGAAGATAAACTTTTTTATTCATATGAAATTATTGGTAATAGTCCCAATATTGATAAAATTAATAATCAAATCAATAAAATTTCACTCTCAGAAAGTAGAATATTTATTAATGGACCAATCGGATCTGGTAAAGAATTAGTTGCTAGAAAAATTCACAAAAAATCCAATCGATATAGTGGACCCTTTGTTGTTTTAAATGGCGCATTACTAGATGATGAAAAATACGAACTTGAATTATTTGGGCAAGAAAAAAAAAACGGTGTCATTTTATATGGTGCACTTGAAAAAGCTACAGCTGGAATTTTACTGATTGATGAAATTTCTGAAATTCCTTTAGAGACTCAATCTAAAATTTTACGCGTTTTAATTGATCAAAAATTTAAAAGAATTGATGGAAATCATGATATCAAAGTTAACGTACGAATTATTTGTTCATCCAGCAAAGATATTAAAAAAGAAATTATATTAGGCAATTTTAGAGAAGATCTTTATCATAGGTTAAATGTTTTTGAGATTAATCTAGAACCACTTAAAAATAGAGCGTCTGATATACCTTTATTGATTCAATATTTTTCTAATAAAATAGCATTAAACTATAATTTAAAAAAACTACAAATTGATATAAATGATAGTTATTTACTTACCTATGATTGGCCTGGAAATGTTAGAGAATTAAGAAATTTAATTGAAAGAATTGCAATTTTATCACCTGATACAAATGAAAAAATTTCAAATATTATCAAAGAATCCTTAAAAAAACCCGATGATACTACTTCAAAAAACATAAACCCCTTATCTGTACCGCTAAAAGAAGCTAGAGAAAATTTTGAAAAGGAGTATCTAACTACTCAACTTAAAAAATTTAATGGCAATATATCCAAAACTGCTAATTTTATTGGAATGGAAAGATCAGCTCTACACAGAAAACTCAAAGGATTAGGAATTAAGGAATTAAACTAAAAATGAATATTATTATATGTGGTGCTGGTAGGGTAGGTTTTACAATAGCTAAGCTTCTTAGTGAACAGGGCCACTCAATAACTATTATTGACCCCTCAAGCGAAGATATACAAAAAATTGATGATACTTTAGACGTAAAGTCAATTGTAGGAAAAGCAAGTTATCCATCCATATTGGAAAAAGCTAATGCATCAGATGCAGATATGATTATTGCAGTTACTCGTAATGATGAAATTAATATGTTAATATGTCAAATTGCATTTTCGATTTTTAATGTTCCCAAAAAAATTGCAAGAATAAGATCTCAAGATTATTTAAACCCTAAATTTTCCAAAGTTTATAATAAAGCAAACTTGCCAATTGATGTAATTATTTCACCAGAAATTGAGATAGCAAAATCCTTACTAAGAAAATTGGAAGCACCAGGAGCCTTAGACAACGTTCCATTTGCCAATAACAAAATTAGATTACTTGAAATATTAATTAATGAGAATTGTCCTTTAATTAATATAAAATTAAATGAATTAACTAAAAAATTTCCAAAACTTGATGCTAATATTATGGGTGTTATAAGAAATGATAAATTCACAATTCTTAAAAAAAATGATGTAATACTTCATAATGACAAAGCTTACTTAATAATAAACTCATCACAAATGTCTGATACATTACATGCATTTGGTCATAATGAAAAAATTTCAAATAAAATTTTAATTATTGGAGGTGGAAATATTGGTTTTAATTTAGCAAAAAACCTTGAGGAAACTTTTGACTCCGTAAGAGTTAAAATTATTGAAAAAAATAAAGAAAGAGCTGAATTTATTGCAAGTGAACTTAATAATACAATAATCATTAATGGTAATGGACTTGATGAAGAAGTTTTATTAGAAGCGAATTTAGACGAAGTTGAAACAGTATTAGCTCTTACAAATGATGATGAAGATAATTTAATGGTAAGTGTTTTAGTTGAAAAATTCACAAAAGATAAAGATGATTTGAATGACAAAAGAACAATGGCTCTAATAAACAAACCTAACTATGCACTATTACAATCATCGTTAAAAATTGACGATTTAATTGACCCTAGAATGAACACTGTATCAAGTATATTGAAACACGTTCATAAAGGAACTATCGAAACAGCTTATAGTATATTAAATGGTGAATATGAAATTATTGAGGCCGAAATAATTGAGACTTCTGAATTAATTAATAAAGAACTTAAAAACTCTAACTTACCAAATGAAATAAAAATTGGTGCAATTTTAAGAGGTAAAGAAGTTATAATTCCAAGATCAAACTTTATATTCAAAAAAGAAGACATTGTTGTTTTTTTAGCCAAAAAAGATTTTTTTCAAGTGGTTGAAAATATGTTTCGTATAAGTTCTATTTAATTGAATGAATTTTTTTAAACTCATTTACTTGAGTGTTTTCTGTGGAATTATTTCAATTCTTTCCTTTTTTAATATCATTTATTCATATTATTTAAATCTTTATTTAAATTTAAATACTTATGTTTATACATTTTTTGTCTCAATTTTATTAACAGTTTTATTTTATTACACTAAAAATAATGATGAAAAAAAAATATCTATATACGAAAAAATTTCAACTATCCTCTTGGGATATTTTTTACTACCTTTAATTATCTCCATACCCTTTTATTTTAGTATTTATAATTTAACTTTTATTAACTCATATTTTGAGGCAATTTCTGGTTTTACGTCCACAGGATTTACTATTTTTGAAAATATTAAACATATAGATCAAGGTTTGATATTATGGAGATCTTCTTCTCAATGGGTAGGAGGGTTATATTTTTTATTCTCTATAATTTTATTAATAGACATTTTTGATAATAGTTTTAAAAAATCTTTAACAAATTTTATATCTTTTAATAAAGCCGAAACCTTAAAACAATCTTTTAAAATTTTTTTATTATACTCGATGATAACGTTTGTAATTTTTATTATTTTAAATTTATTTAATATTAGAATTTTTAATTCTTTAAATCTAGCAATGACAATTATTTCTTCTGGTGGATTTTTACCCACAAATAATCTATCAAATATTTTACTAAACAATTCTCAAATTGTTGTTTTTTCATTTTTACTACTTACATCATTTTTTAGTATTTTTTTGAGTTATAATTTAATTTTTATTAAAAACCGTAATCTTAATTTCTTTAACGAAGATCTTCATTTGTTATTTTATTTCTTATTTTTATTAACTATTTTTTTTATTTTTTTTAATTTTGATAATAATTTTAGTGAATTATTTTTATCTTTAACCAGTAGTGTTTCAAATATTGGATTTTCACTTAATAAAAATTCATCAAATTTGTCTTTTGTTTTTTTAATTTTAGTTATTATCGGAGGATCTTTTTTTTCTACTAGCTCTGGTATTAGATTTTTAAAAATCTACTCATTATTTAAATATTCAATTAATGAAATATTATCTTACAGTAGGCCCAAAAACATTTATGTTAATAAACATCTTTTTTCTAAAGAATTTTTTCAATTAAATGAAATCTATAAATATTTTTTATCAATAGTGATTTTTATTATTTCTCTTCTCACTCTAAGTTCTTTGTTAACAATTAGTGGTATTGATTTTGAAAGTTCTTTTAAATTATCTATTTTGACATTAATGAATACTGTAAATTCATCAATGTATGGATTGAATGATTTTAGCTTTCATAATTTGCATTTTTTTACCAAATATTATCTCATTTTATTTATGATTATAGGTAGACTTGAGCTGTTAACTTTATTGATTATTTGTAAAAAATTTCTTTTTAAAAATTAAATTAGTACTATAAATAGCCTAATAATTTACTGCGCCCTTAGCTCAGCTGGATAGAGCATCGGTTTTCTAAACCGAGGGTCGGTGGTTCGAGTCCACCAGGGCGCACCATTATCTACATATATTAGTACCTCATAAATCCACACCATATATAGATAGAATAATTCTAATCTAATTCGATTTTCTTTGATCAAGATTAGATAGTGATAGATAATTATATTAATTCAAATTTATTTGAATTATTTGTTAACAAATAAATAATAACATAAAGGAAGAATAATGTTTAAATACGTAAAACAATTAACTTCTTTAGTTGCTATGGTTGCAGTTCTGTTTGCTTTTACAACTGAAACAATGGCTGCTAAGAAATCAAAAACTCTTAAAAACACTCAGAAAAAAGGTTTTGTAAGATGTGGTGTATCTCAAGGTTTACCAGGATTTTCAAATGCTGATGCAGCTGGAAATTGGACAGGTGTTGACGTTGATGTATGTAGAGCTGTTGCTGCAGCGGTACTTGGTGATGCTAATAAAGTTAAATACACACCTTTAAGTGCTAAAGAAAGATTTACTGCCCTAACTTCTGGTGAGATTGATATCTTATCAAGAAACACAACTTGGACACTTTCTAGAGATGCTGATATTGGTCTAACTTTCGTTGGAGTGAACTTCTACGATGGCCAAGGCTTCATGGTTAGAAGAGACTCTGGAATTACTTCTACGAGTCAATTTAAAAATGGAATTTCAGCATGTACTAACATTGGTACAACAACTGAGTTAAATATGAGAGACTTCTTTAATTCAAAAGGAATTTCTTATGAACCAGTTGCTTTCGAAAAAGCTGATGAAGTTGTTGCAGCATATGATTCAGGTAGATGTGATACTTACACTACTGATAAATCTGGTCTAGCAGCACAAAGAACAAAAATGACTAACCCTGATGATCACATAGTGTTACCAGAGACTATCTCTAAAGAGCCTCTAGGACCTGTTGTACGTCAAGGTGATGCAGTTTGGGAAGACATCGTAAGATGGTCTCTAAACGTAATGATCGAAGCTGAAGAATATGGTATTACATCTGCAAACGCTGACTCAATGAAAGTTTCAGAAAACCCACAAATCAAAAGACTTGTTGGTTCTGAAGGTGAATTAGGTGCAGCATTTGGTTTAGATAACGATTGGAGCTTAAGAATTATCAAACAAGTTGGTAATTACGGAGAAAGCTACAAGAGAAATATCGCTGATACTGGTATTTTGCCAAACAGAGGTCCAAACCAAATATGGACTAAAGGCGGATTACTTTACGTACCACCAGCAAGATAATTATTATCTAAAATAATTTAAAAAGGGCTAGATTTATCTAGCCCTTTTTTTATACTATCACAAATGAAAATAAAAAAAATTCTACCTCAATTACTAACACTATTATTTATTGTGTTGATTTTTGGTTTCTTTACCATGAACGCTCAAGAAAATATGGATACAAGAGGAATTGAATTTGGATTTGGTTTTTTAAAACAAGAAGCTTCTTTTGATATACAATTTTCATTAATTGATTACGATGGTTCACACTCGTACGCTAGGGCTTATTTAGTTGGATTGTTAAACACACTCCTAGTAGCTTTTATTGGAATTATTTTAGCTACACTACTAGGTGCTGTTGTTGGTGTTTCAAGATTATCTCCTAATTACTTAATCAGAAAAACAGCTTCTTTTTACATTGAGTTTTTTAGAAATATTCCTTTATTATTACAAATTTTCTTTTGGTATTTTGCTGCACTTAGAGCCTTACCAATGCCTGAAGATGCTCCTTTATTATTAAACTCATCTTTTTTAACAATTAAAGGACTTTATGCACCAGCACCAATTTGGACAAACTTCGATGTTTTTTTTACGACACTAATTATAGCGATCGTATTAATTTTCTTTTTTTTAAGATATGCAAAAAAGAAACAAGAACAAGAAGGTAAGAGGTTACCCGTATTATTAATCTCATCAGCTATTTTTATAGGATTACCATTATTAACTTTTTTAATAGGTGGTGTGGATTTATCTTTTAGTTTTCCAGTAATAAGACAAATGTCTCAATCTTCTTATACTTTTGATGGTGGTTTCAAGATACCGCCTGAATTAATTGCCCTCACTCTTGCACTAACACTTTATACAGCAACTTTTATTGCTGAAAATGTTAGAGCAGGAATTCAAGGGATTGGCAAAGGTCAAAAAGAGGCAGCAGCATCAATAGGACTTTCTCCAAGTCATGTTTTGAATTTAGTAATTATGCCTCAAGCTTTAAGAATTATTATTCCACCAACGACTAACCAATATTTAAACTTAACTAAAAACTCATCTCTTGCAGCAGCTATTGCTTACCCAGATTTAGTTTTAGTTTTTGCCGGAACTGCGATGATGCAAACAGGTAAGGCAATAGAAATTGTTGGTATTACTATGGCTACATATTTAACTATTAGTCTTGTAATCTCATTATTAATGAATTGGTATAATAAAAAAATAGCGATATTAGAAAAGTAAAATTATGACAAAAATTAATTTACTAAAACCAGATAACAAGAATTTACCTTTATTTCTTACATTAGGGTCACTTTTTTTTGTATTTGGAATTTTTGATTTTTATTCAAATAATTTTTTAAATACAAATATTACTTCTTTCCTTCCTAGAATTATCAATTTTTTTATTCCCTTAATTTTTGCAGTAATTGGACTTCATTTTATTAGAATTGAATTTTCAGGTTTAAAAATTTTAGATAATCTTAACAAAAATATTAACACAAGTAATTTTAATGCTACTTTAAGTGTAATAATAATATTACTTATAATATTCGCACTTCCTCCTTTGTTAAATTGGTTAATTTTTGATGCAAATATTGCTGGTAATACAAAAGAAGCCTGTACAGGTGGTGGAGCATGTTGGGTTTATATTAAAGTTTGGTTTAACAGATTTATGTATGGAATGTATCCAAATTCAGAACAATGGCGAATTAATGTTACATTTGTAGCTGTTCTTATATTCATAGCTGCTGGTTTCTTTGTACCTGCTAGGTTCAAAAACTATCTTTCATTTTACTATACAATCTTATTACCAATAATTTCTTTCATTTTAATCTACTACATAATCTCAGGAGGATCTTTCGGACTTGAATGGGTAGAAACTGGAGCTTGGGGCGGTTTATCCTTAACATTTATAGTATCTTTCTTTTCTTTAATTTTTTGTTTTCCATTAGGAATGATGCTTGCTCTTGGAAGAAGATCTAATTTACCTATTGTTAAATATTCCTCTCTTTCTTTTATAGAATTTTGGAGAGGTGTACCTTTAATAACAGTTTTGTTTATGTCAGCTGTGATGTTTCCTATGTTTTTACCAGACGGAACTTATGTAGATAAATTGATTAGAGTTGTTGTTGCTATAACTTTATTTGAAGCTGCTTATACAGCTGAAGTAATAAGAGGCGGTCTTCAAGCATTACCCAGAGGTCAATATGATGCAGCTAAATCTCTTGGCATGGGTTATTGGAAGATGCATATTTTTGTTATTCTTCCTCAGGCATTAAAATTAGTAATTCCAGGTATTGCCAATACATTTTTGGCTCTTATAAAAGACACACCACTAATTTTTGTTGTTGGTCTCTTAGAAGTGGTTGGAATGTTAAATTTAGCAAAAACTAATCCTAAATGGTTAGGTTTTTCAATGGAAGGATATGTTTTTGCAGGAATAATATTCTGGATTATTTGTTTCAGTATGAGTAAATATAGTCAAAAATTAGAATTAAAATACAAAACAGATAGATAAATTATGCCAGATCCAATTATTCAAATTCAAAAAGTAAATAAATGGTTCGGCGATTTTCAAGTTTTAAAGGAAATAGACCTTGTAGTTAAAGCAAAAGAAAAAATTGTTGTTTGTGGACCATCTGGATCAGGAAAATCTACATTAATTAGATGCATCAACAGATTAGAAGAACATCAAAAAGGTACAATTATTGTTGATGGTATTGAAATTTCAGAAGATACAAAAAACATAGAACAAGTAAGAGCTGAGGTTGGAATGGTTTTTCAACAATTTAATTTATTTCCGCATCTGTCAATTTTGGACAATTGTACGCTTGCACCTATATGGGTTAAAAAAATGCCAAAAAAACAAGCTGAAGAATTAGCATTGCAACATTTAGAAAAAGTACAGATTTTAGATCAAATACAAAAATTTCCAGGCCAATTATCTGGTGGACAACAACAAAGAGCTGCTATCGCTAGAGCACTATGCATGGAGCCAAAAATCATGTTATTTGATGAACCCACATCAGCATTAGATCCTGAAATGATTAAAGAAGTACTTGATGTAATGGTTAATTTAGCCAAGCAAGGAATGACAATGATAGTTGTAACTCATGAAATGGGATTTGCAAAAGAAGTTGCAGACCAAATGATTTTTATGGATGAGGGAATGATTGTTGAAAAAGCTACGACAACAGATTTTTTTTCTAACCCAAAAAACGATAGAACAAAACTTTTCCTCAGTCAGATACTATAAATCATTATTTATTAGTATTCACTAGGTTTATAACAATATAAAAACTTAATATTTCTCATTTATATTCTTGACAGCTTTTTCATAATTCAAAATTTACATAAAAAAAAAAATATTATCTTATTGCAGTAAGTTTAAAAAGTTAGTTTAATAAAATCTTTTATAAACACATTTTGAGGGGTCTTAATGGAAAACAAATTTAATGGTCATTTAGGTAACAAATTAAAGCTAAGAAGATTAGCTTTAGGCTTAACACAAACTAAAGTTGCAAAAGCAATTAACGTAACATTTCAACAAATACAGAAATATGAAAAAGGCACTAATGGAGTTAGCTCTATTAGATTATTGCAAATCTCAAACTATTTAAAAGTACCAATTAATTACTTTTTTGAAGATTTTTCTGAATATTTAATTAATACAGAAAAAGCACAAGAAGGGCATATGAATGTTAATTATAATTTTTTAGTTAAATTATATTCTGAATTAAGTAGTGAGCAAAAATTAAAATTTAGTAAAAATTTACAGAGTTCAGATAAAGAACTTTTAGAAAAAATATATAAACAAGCATAATTATTAAAATAAAAAATTTTTATTTATGGCTCCTCGGGTAGGACTCGAACCTACGACCAATTGATTAACAGTCAACTGCTCTACCAACTGAGCTACCGAGGAATATTAAAAAACCCAATTTACTTTTTTTTCAAACTAAAACAAGATTTTTTATTGCAAAACCCACAATCTAACCTGGTACAATATTTTACAGTTTATTGCCAAATAAAAATCAATAAGTACTTATTGTCCTTAAAAGGTTTCTATACCTATAAAATTTGGATATTTCTTCCAGTGTTAATTATTTTATATTTATATAAGAAAGTAAAAACTAAGAACAAATTAGATTTAATTAAGATTAAATTGAACATGTAAGCAACTATATATTTCTTAAAACACCTTCAAGAATCTAGTCAATTAATTTGTGAAATTTGTCAATCTATAAAACACTATTTAACTTTTTATATAAATACCAACATCATTCGATGTCTTTTTTAGCTCTTAATAGTTTTTTGTGCCTAGAAGTAAAATATTAATTATAACTATGAATATTGATCTTAAATGTAGTTAAATTTAAGTAAAAATTAAATTTAAAAAATTTTTCGATGATAAATTTTGAGATGAATAAAACGTTTATTGTGATATTATTATTTAATAAATGAAATCAATCTATTATTGGTCACCAAGTTTAAGTACAAATATTGCAACTAATAAAGCCGTTATTAACTCTGCTTATTCAATAAACAGATATTCAAAAAGATATAAAGCTTCAATTCTTAATGTATGTGGAGAGTTTAGTTTATTTGGAACTGAAATTAAAAAAAAAAAAACAGACTTAATTGATTTATGTAAAATTAATTTTATTAATTTCCTACCAAAACTTGGGAAAATTAAAAGTAGGTTTTCTTATTTAATTATTTTTATTATTTCTTTCAGATTACTTAGAAATAAAATAAAAAATGATAAACCTGATTTTCTGATAATACATTTAATTACATCTTTACCATTGTTTTTACTTTTGTTTAACAGGTTTGAAACAAAATTCATTTTAAGAATTTCAGGATATCCACAATTAAATTTCTTTAGACGTTATTTGTGGAAAAAAACATTTAAAAAACTTCATATAATCACTTGCCCCACTAAATTGACAAGAGACTTATTGATAAAACTTAATTTTACTGATCAAAAAAAAATTAAGATTTTAGAAGATCCAATTATTGAGATTAAAAATATTAATATTAATAAAAATATTGAATTAACAGAAAAATTTGAGAAAAAATATATTTTAGCAGTTGGCAGATTAACTGAACAAAAAAACTTTTTATTTTTAGTTAAGGCATACCATCTTTTTTTAAATAATAATAATTATGTTTTGGTTATTGCCGGTGAAGGTGAAATGTATAATAAAATACAATCATATATTATTAAGCACAAACTACAAAAAAAAATTTTCTTAATTGGATATAAGAATAATATTTTTCCTTATTTTAAAAGAGCATCTTGTTATGTAATGTGCTCACAATGGGAAGACCCAGGTTTTGTTTTAATTGAATCATTTTTTTTAAAAACTCCAGTAATTTCAAGTAACTGCCCAAATGGACCTAAAGAATTGATTATTGATCATGTAAATGGTTTCAAATTTGAAAATAATAAAATGGATAGTTTTGTTAAATCATTTAATGAATTTGAAAATTCTAACAAAGATAAGATTAATAAAATAATTAAAAATGGATTAATAGTTTCAAGAAAATATACTATTTTTACTCATTATAATTCGTTAGTCTCTATATTGAATGAAACTTAAAATAATAAAATGATTTGTTGGAGGCAACGCCCAGAATCGAACTGGGATACAAGGATTTGCAATCCTCTGCGTAACCATTCCGCCACGTTGCCCTCACATCTCATATTAAAGCAAATAGATAACCTTTTATATATAAAATATTAATAATTAGTAAACCAAATAAGATATTAAATTGATTATTGTTAATTCATATTATTAAATTATAAACTTAAGAATGCCAATGAGTAATGATAAATATATACATTCTGATGTTGAAGATAGGATTTACTCTTATTGGGAAAAAAATAATTTGTTTAAGCCAAGGCCAAATAAAAAGAAATTTTCAATAGTAATTCCTCCACCAAATGTTACAGGAAGTTTACATATGGGGCATGCACTAAATAACTCTATTCAAGATTTACTTGTTCGCTATTATAGAATGAATAATTATGAAACATTATGGCAACCAGGAACAGACCATGCAGGTATAGCTACTCAAGCTTTAGTAGAAAAAAAACTGATTTCCGAAAATATAAATAAAAATGAAATAGGAAGAGAAAAATTTATCGAAAAAGTTTGGGAATGGAAGCAACAATATGGTGATATTATAATTAATCAACTTAAAAAATTAGGTTGCTCATGTGATTGGTCTAGAAATGCTTTTACGATGGATGATAATTTATCTAAATCAGTAATTAAAGTTTTTGTTGAGCTTCATAAAAAAAAACTAATCTATAAAGCTGAGAAATTAGTAAACTGGGATACCGTATTAAAAACTGCTATTTCTGATCTTGAAGTCGATAATAGAGAAGTTAACTCTCTAATGTATTATATAAGATATCCAATTGTTAATTCTGATGAATTTATTACAATCGCTACAACAAGACCTGAAACTATGTTAGGTGATACAGCTATAGCTGTAAATCCTAAAGACGAACGCTACATAAGACTTATAGGTAAAACCGTTACCATCCCAATTGTTGGCAGAATAATAAAAATTATTGAGGATAATTATGCAGACCCAGAACAAGGTACGGGTGCTTTAAAGATAACTCCAGCCCATGACTTTAATGATTATGATGTGGGACAAAGAAACAATCTTGAAATAATAAATATCTTTACAAAATCAGGAAAAATTAATGATAACGGACCAAATGATTATATTGGTCTTGATCGTTTTGAAGTACGAAAGAAAATACTAAAAGAACTTAAAGCAAATGACTATTTTGTAAAAGAAGAAAACATAAAAAATAAAGTTCCTTATGGAGATAGATCAAATTCGGTGATTGAACCTTTTTTAACAGAGCAATGGTTTGTTGATGCAAAAAAATTATCCATTAAAGCAAAAGAAGTTGTTAGTTCAAAAAAAACTAATTTCTTTCCCAAAAATTGGTCCAAAACCTATTTCCAATGGATGAACAATATTGAGCCTTGGTGTATCTCAAGACAACTATGGTGGGGTCATCAAATACCAGCTTGGTATGGACCTGATAAAGAAATATTTGTTGCTATAAACGAAGAAGAAGCGAAAGCGGCAGCTAAGGTACATTATAAAAAAGATGTGGAGTTAGTACGTGATCCTGATGTTTTAGACACTTGGTTTTCATCTGGTCTATGGCCTTTTGCAACTTTGGGTTGGCCTAATAATAGTGAATATGTTAAAAAATTTTATCCAACATCGGTCCTTGTTACTGGTTTTGATATTATTTTTTTCTGGGTTGCTAGGATGATTATGTTTGGTATGGAATTTTTAGACAAAGAACCTTTTAAAGATATTTATGTTCACGCTTTAGTTAAAGATGAGAAGGGGCAAAAAATGTCTAAATCAAAAGGTAATGTAATTGATCCTTTAGATTTAATAAAAAAATATAGTGCCGATGCTCTGAGATTTACTTTGCTATCAATGGCTTCACCAGGAACTGATGTAAAACTTTCAGAAGATAGAGTTAAGGGATATAGAAACTTTTTAAATAAGCTATGGAATGCTAATAATTTTTTAATAACAAATAGGTGTGATTTTAATAAAGCTGATAAAGTTCCAAATTTAACCATTAATATCAATAAATGGATTTATTCAGAACTTCTACTAACTAAAGATAAGGTTAAGAAAAATTTAAAAGATTATAGATTTGATGAAGCTGCTAAAAATACATACCAATTTTCCTGGCATTCATATTGCGACTGGTACCTAGAGTTATCAAAAACAATACTATTTTCTGATGACAAAAAAGCTAAAGACGAAGTAAGAGCAGTATCTGCTTATATTTTTAAGCAAATATTAATATTATTACATCCATTTATACCATTTGTTACAGAAGAAATATGGCTTAAAAATAAATTTGATAATTTGGGTAAAAATTTTTTAATGTTAGCTAATTGGCCATCTGGAAATTTTGAAAAAGATACAAATACTCAACAAGTCGAAAAAATTATTAGTATTATTTCAGAATTAAGATCTTTTAAAAATGAACTAAGTGTGAGTCCAGGATCTTTTATAGATATTTCAATAGAAGGAATTAGTAAAAATGATCAATTATTTTTTTCAGAAAATGATACTATTTTAAAAAGATTAGGTCGAATTAATAATTTATTTGATAAAGATTTAGAAAAACCTGCTGCTACTTTAATGATTTCTGGTGACTTGTTTAAGGTATATTTTGCTCAAGATGTAGATTTAGAATTAATTAAAGAAAATTTAACGAATAGACAAAATAAATATCAACAAGAGATGGATAAAATATCACAAAGATTAGGCAATAAAAGCTTTATTGATAGAGCACCAAAAGATATTGTTGAACAAGAAAAAACTAATTATAGTAATTTAGAAAATGATATTAAAAGAATATCAATAACGATAGAAAGTTTATGATGGCAAAATTTAATAAGAAAAAATTACCAAGCAGACACACTTCATTAGGAGCTGATAGAGCACCACATAGATCATTTTATTACGCGATGGGTGAAACTGAAAAAGATGTAGCCAAGCCCTTTGTTGGTGTTGTATCAACTTGGAATGAAGCTGCTCCATGTAATATTGCCTTAATGAGACAAGCTCAATCTGTTAAAAAGGGTGTTAGAGCTTCTGGCGGAACACCAAGAGAATTTTGTACAATTACTGTTACTGACGGTATTGCCATGGGACATGAGGGAATGAAATCCTCTTTGATCTCTAGAGAAATCATAGCTGACTCAACTGAACTTACTGTTCGTGGTCATTGCTATGATGCGCTAGTAGGTATTGCTGGCTGTGATAAATCTTTACCCGCTTTGATGATGGCAATGGTTAGATTAAATGTTCCTAGTGTATTTATTTATGGTGGTTCAATTTTACCAGGTCAATATAAGGGTAAAGATGTAACTGTTGTAGATGTTTTTGAAGCTGTTGGAAAACATTCTGCAGGCAAAATGTCTGCAAAAGAGTTAAGAAAATTAGAACTTGTTGCCTGTCCAAGTGCGGGTGCCTGTGGTGGACAATTTACTGCAAATACTATGGCCTGTGTCTCAGAAGCCATTGGATTGGCTTTACCTTATTCAGCGGGAACACCTGCTCCATACGAAGAAAGGGATAAGTACGCGTTATTAAGTGGAAAAACTGTAATGAACTTACTAGAAAAAAATATTAGACCAAGAGATATTGTTACAAAAAAAGCGCTAGAAAATGCTGCAACAATTGTTGCTGCTACGGGTGGATCAACTAATGCTGCTCTACACTTGCCAGCTCTTGCTAATGAAATCGGCATCAAATTTGATTTAATGGATGTTGCTAAAATATTTAAAAAAACTCCTTACCTAGCTGATTTAAAACCAGGTGGAAAATATGTCGCAAAAGATATGTGGTTAGCTGGTGGAGTTCCGATGTTATTAAAAACACTTTATGACGGTGGATTTATTCATGGTGATTGTATGACTGTAACTGGAAAAACTATAAAGCAAAATTTACAAAATATTAAATTTAACCCTAAGCAAAAAGTTTTAAGAGCTTATGACAACCCTCTTTCTCCAGATGGTGGTGTAGTTGGCCTTAAAGGCAACTTAGCTCCAGAGGGGGGCATTGTTAAAATTGCTGGATTAAAAAAAATTCAATTCACTGGTAAAGCTAGATGCTTTGACAATGAAGAGACAGCAATGGCTGCAGTACAAAATAAAAAATATAAAGAAGGCGATGTTATTATTATACGTTACGAAGGTCCAGTAGGTGGTCCTGGTATGAGAGAAATGCTTTCAACAACTGGAGCGATTTATGGACAAGGTATGGGGGAGAAGGTCGCTCTTATTACTGATGGAAGGTTCTCTGGTGCTACAAGAGGTTTTTGTGTTGGTCATGTGGGTCCTGAGGCGGCTTTAGGAGGCCCTTTAGCTTTATTACGTAATGGAGATGTAATTGATATTGATGCTAAAAAAGGAACTATTAACGTTAGATTAACTAAATCCCAATTAGCAGCTAGACGAAAAAAATGGAAACCAAAAAAATCAAGCTTCGGATCTGGAACTATCTGGAAATATGCTCAAACAGTAGGTCCTGCTTATTTAGGTGCACCAACACATCCTGGTAAAAGAAAAGAAGTAAAAGTTTACGCTGATATTTAATGAAAATTAGACCTGTTATTTTATGTGGCGGAGCTGGAATAAGACTTTGGGCACAATCAAAAAATAATTTAGCAAAACAATTTATTGATTTTGGTGGGTGGAGTTTATTGGAGAAAACCTTAGAGCGCGTTAAAGGGTCAACATTTGATTATCCAATTATTAGTACAAACGCTAAGTACTTAAAGTTAGTAAAAAAATACCTAAAAAAGTTTAAAATTAAAAACTACAAAATAATATTAGAGCCATCCAAAAGAAATACAGCACCAGCAATTCTAGCTTCAGCACTAATTAAAGATATTCCAAACGAACAACCTTTAATGTTTTTCGCAGCTGATCACTTGATAGAAAAAGCAAATATTTTTAATAAAGCTATAAATAAAAATAAAGCCAATTTAACAGATCAAAATATATTTATTTTTGGTATTAAACCAACAGCTCCTTCTACCGAATACGGTTATTTTATAACGAAAAAAGTAAAAGGAAAAATTAATAAAGTAACAAAATTTATTGAAAAACCCACTGAGACAAAAGCTAAACAAGTTATTAAACAAAAAGGTTATTGGAACTCTGGAATGTTTTTTTTAAGAAAAGATTCAATAATAAATAACTTTAAGAAATACCAACCAACAATATATAAAAATTGTGTTAATGCAGTTATAAAAGCAAGACTTAAAGATAACACATATTACTTAAATAAAACATCTTTCGAGAAAGCTACCGCCAAATCTTTTGATTATGCAATTTTAGAAAATACTAAACAAATTAATGCAATTAAATTAGATATTCCTTGGTCTGATCTTGGTAGCTGGAAAGAGATCTTAAAAATGTATGATAAAAATAAGAATAAATATTATAAGAAAGAAAATGTTTATTACAGGCCTTGGGGCAGGTACGTCAATCTATTTGAAGGTAAAGGTTTTTTAATCAAAGAATTATTTGTTAAAGCAAAAGGAATATTAAGTTTGCAAAAACATCATCATAGAGCTGAACATTGGTTAGTAACACAAGGAACTCCAAGAATTACACTTAATAAAGATAAATTTTCTAAAAAACAAAACGATCATATATTTATTCCATTAGAGGCAGTTCATAGAATTGAAAACCCGAACAAAAAACCGGTTAAAATCATTGAAGCTCAGGTAGGATCAGTATTAAAAGAATCTGATATTGTTAGATATCAAGATGTATATGGCCGTATTAAATAAATCTAATACGACCACATAAAAAATATTAAAACCAATTATTTGGAATAATTATGTAGTGAATTGCAAGTACAATTGCCACTGACACTGTTAACCCTAAAGTCATTTTCAGAAAGTCTTTACCAATAAGTGGGAATACATACTTGAATTTGTAATCACTATTCATCGATGCAATCGCTAATTCTCTTCCACATAATAACCCAACAAATACCCATGTAGTAGACATTGGTAGATCATTAAGTTCTTTAAAGTAATAAAGCACAGCAGCATAAATAATATTTATTATTGTTGCTGACCTTGCATATCTTGTTCCAGTTTTCTCTAAAACAACTTTTTGGATAGTTCCACCATGAATATAAAAAATATAAAATAGAAGTATCGTAAAGTAGCCAAGAACAATTAATAGTAATGTTACATCTAATTGTCTTGGTAAATAAACAGCTATATTAGCAACATCATGAGATAACCAAACCCACCATAACCAACCAGATGTTACCCAAACAGAGTTACGCCAAAAACCAATCCATTTATCCTCAACTTCATCTAGCTTTTCGTTGATAAATTTTGAAATAACAACCCAACAAATATAAGCAGCGGTTGCAGCTAGACCATAACCTACAACACTTTTCATAAGCATCTTTTCAAGAACTACAGTAGATGCAAAAGCAGATAAAACTAGAAACGTTGTTGAAACAGGTATTCCAAATCTTGTTAATACTAAAAGTATTGCAGGTGCAACTGCGTGATACCACTGAATTTCTTGAAAAGGTATTTGTGTTAATCTTCCATAAGAGATGTCTCCATCATTACTGTACCAGCCCCAAGTAATTGCAAGGATCAGTACAAATGATGCCGCGCTAGCAAGCGTATACCATTTAAACCATTTTTGCTTTGAAGCTATAAAAGTTCCTAATGTTTGAATAGAGTCATTTGCTATAACGCTGTATCCAGCTAAAGCAAATCCAACAATTGTATATAACAATGTCAATTCCATATTTTTTCTATTTTTGTCATTTATTTTATGTTTTCAGTTGTTAACTTTTATATTCTTAAGGCAGATTTAATATGACAATCAATTTTAATCTATAACTAAATATATTAATATTTTTGGGATAAGTTGATTTATCGATAAATATAGTAATTAATTTTTTTGTCTAGTTATAAAATATTTAAAATACAACTTGGCATAGTTTTATTATTAATAAAATATAACCTTTATTCTAATGTATTGACTTAAAAATTGTTATGTTATAACATCACATAATGAATAATAATGAAATAGTTTTTGATATAATTAAAAAATCTAAGAAGCATTTAACTGCTTATGAAATATTAGATAAATTTCAAAAATTTAAGAAGATACAACCAATGGCTGTTTACAGGTCTTTAAAAAAGTTAATTGAAGGTGATAAGATACATAAATCTAATCAAAATAAAACTTATGTTTTATGTAGTCATACTCACACAGAGCATAATCCATCAATAGCAATTTGTAGAGATTGCGGAGATACGGAAGAGCTTAAATCAGAATTATTTGAAACAATATTTAAAAAAAACCCAATCAAAAATTATGACTTCAGTAAATTTCAGCTTGAAGTTTCAACTATATGTAGAAGATGTAATTAATGGAGCATTTAATTGAAGAAATAGTTTGGTTACAAGATAAAGGATGGCTTAGGGGTTTTGTTTTTGGCTTAGTTCATACAATAATTCCGCTTATTGGTTTTTATTCAGGTTGGAGTATTAATAGATTTTTAAAAGTTGTATCAAATGGATATGTAGCTGGAATAATTGGCGTTGTATTTGCCCATGTAATTGCCGATTATATCGCAGCAACTTTAGATCCTGAATTAAGATCTGCAGCCGTTGGTATCGTTTTAGGTGGATTAGTTCCTCTTATTTTAATACCTTTATTAGACAAATACGTTGTTAAAAGTAAACACCATATTGTGGTTGGTGATCATGAAGATTTAAAAAGAGATTTAAAAACTAAACATAAATAAATATGAGTACTGTCTCCTTATCATTGGATGAAATATTAGAATTAGCTAAAAAAACATTATTAGCTAATGGTTGTGATGATGAAAATGCTAGTATTTTAGCGGACACAATTATGAGGGCCGAAAGAGATGGTTCTGTATCACATGGGTTATTTAGACTACCTGCCTATGTTTCTGGTTTAAAAAGTAAAAAGATTAATGGTAAAGCAAGACCAGAATTACAAAATGTTGCTCCAAGCATAATTAAGGTATTAGGTAACAATGCAGTTGCCCCTATGGTTTTAAGTTTAGGGTTACCAGCCGTTATTGATTTAGCTAAAAAAAATGGTGTAGCAGTATTGGCTATAACAAATTCACATCATATGGCGGCCCTTTGGCCTGAGACAGAAGCTATTGCAGAAGCAGGACTTGTTGGTATTGCTTGTACATCTTATAAGCCAGCTGTAGCTCCAGCAGGTGCAACAAAACCTCTATATGGCACAAACCCAATTTCTTTTGCTTGGCCAAGACCTGGCAAAACTCCAGTTGTCTACGATATGGCAACAGCTTCAATGGCAATGGGTGAAGTTCAAATTGCAAAAAGAGAAGGGCACAAAGTCCCTCTTGGAACTGGTTTAACTAAAGATGGTAAAGAAACAACTGATCCTGGAGAAATTGCTGATGGTGGTGTTATATTACCATTCGGTGGGTACAAGGGATCTAGTATAGCAATGATGGTTGAGCTATTAGCTGGAGCATTAATTGGAGAAAATTTTA
>CAJQTO010000014.1 GCA_905620465.1 uncultured Candidatus Pelagibacter sp.
TTTTACTCCACGCTATCCAATCATTTTCAGCAAATGGATCTTCGATAGATTTTATCTTATATTTATTAATAATTTTTTGGTATTTATTAATTGATTTTTCAACAGAGATAAATTTTTTTGAATGAATTGAATAATTATTTTTCTTGTACAGTTCGTTTGCCGCTACATCTAAACAAATTGATACATCTTTACCATTTTTAAAACCTGATTTTTTTATTGCAGTAACTACTAAGTCTAGAGCTTGCTCATTACTATTAATCATCGGAGCAAAACCACCCTCATCTCCTACTGACGTAGATAAACTTTTTTTCTTAATTAGATCTCTTAAACTGTGAATCACAAGAAAACAAATTCTCATGGCTTCTGAAAAATTTTTTGCTTTATCAGGTCTTATCATAAACTCTTGAATTCTTAATCCGTTATTAGCATGTGCACCACCATTAATGATATTCATTAATGGATAAGGTAATTTGAAATTATTTTTTACTAAAAAAGTTTTGTAAAGAGGAATCTTTTTAATTTTTGCAGAAAGTTTTTTTACAGCTATAGAAACTGGTAAAATTGCATTAGCTCCTAAATTACTTTTTTGTCTAGTTCCATCAAGATTTATCAATAGTGTATCAATACGTTCTTGATCATGAACATTTTGACCTTTTAATTTTTTTAAAATTTTAGTGTTAATCAAATAAACTGCTTTTAGAACACTTTTACCTAAATACTTTTTATTATTTTTATCTCTTTTCTCAAAAGCTTCATATGTACCTGTTGATGCACCGGATGGGCATATTGCAGAAGCACTGGTGTTCTTTGAATAAACTTCTGCTTCAATTGTTGGATTTCCTCTGCTGTCAAAAACTTGACGAGCTTTTATCTTTAATATTTTATTCATTTATTTTTTAATTAAATTATCTATTTCAAAAAGCTGTGATAATAATTTTTCTAATTTATCTAATGGAACCATATTCGGACCATCTGAAGGAGCATTGTCAGGATCTTGGTGCGTTTCAATAAATACTCCAGCTACACCTACTGCAACAGCTGCTCTTGCTAAATATTCAACAAACTCTCTTTGACCGCCACTTGCTTCGCCTAAGCCTCCTGGTTGTTGTACAGAATGAGTAGCATCAAAAATTACAGGATATCCATTTTTTGCCATTATAGGTAAAGACCTCATGTCTGAGACTAAGGTATTATAACCAAAGCTTGCACCTCTCTCTGTAACTAAAATATTACTATTTCCTGAGTCTGCAATTTTTTTTGTAACATTAATCATATCCCAAGGTGCAAGGAATTGACCTTTTTTAACATTAATAATTTTATTTGTTTTCGCTGCAGCAATTAATAGGTCTGTTTGTCTGCATAAAAAAGCTGGAATTTGTAAAACATCTGCGTGATTTGCAACCAAAGAACATTGTTCGGCGTTATGGATGTCTGTTAAAATTGGTACATTTAACTCTTTTTTAATTTTATCAAATATTGGTAGAGATTGTTCAAGGCCAGCTCCTCTTTTACCTTTAAGGCTTGTTCTATTGGCTTTATCAAAAGATGTTTTGTAGATAAAACCCATGTTGAATTTAGAAGTAATTTCTTTTATCTTGCCGGCCATATCCATAGCATGTTGCTCTGTTTCTAATTGGCATGGACCTGCTATAATACAAATTTTATTATTATTTGAGATCTCTATATTTCCACAGTTTACTTTAATATTTTTCATTTATGATTTTTTGATGCTCTGATAAATGATGAGAATAATGGATGTGGTGCTAAAGGTCTAGATTTAAATTCTGGGTGAAATTGAACACCTACAAACCATGGGTGGTTCTTTAGCTCAATTATCTCAGGTAGTTTATTATCTGGAGATAATCCAGAGAAAACCATTCCATTTCTTTCAAATTGATCTTTATAGGCAATATTAACTTCGTATCTATGTCTATGTCTTTCTTTTATAGATTTTGATTTATAAATTTTTTGGATTAATGAATGATCTTTTAATTTTGCTTCATAAAGACC
>CAJQTO010000015.1 GCA_905620465.1 uncultured Candidatus Pelagibacter sp.
AAAAACTGTTACATATAAACGATTTTTATCTATCCCAAAATCTTTAGTAATTAAATCCCAGGCATAACTTATTGCTTGTTCCTTAAAATAATCTCCAAAAGAAAAATTACCCAACATTTCAAAGAATGTATGATGCCTAGGTGTATAACCAACATTTTCTAAATCATTATGTTTTCCACCAGCTCTTACACATTTTTGAGATGTCGTAGCTCTTTTATAATCTTTTTTTTCTACTCCGGTAAATACATTTTTAAATTGTACCATTCCAGAATTAGCAAACATTAATGTTGGGTCGTTATTTGGAACTAAGTTGCTAGACTCTATAATCTTATGATTATTTTTCTCAAAATATTTTAAGAATGTATTTCTTATTTCATTTAAGGAATTGTCAGCCATATTTTTAAAATACAGCTTTTTTATTTGATGTCTAGATAACAGTAAGGGAAAAAAGGCGCTTAAATTAAGCGCCTTTTAATAATTAAAGATGACTTTAACTAATTCTTTTTAGGTGGTGTTTCTTCTATCTTAGTTTCCACCTTAGGATCTTCTATTTGATCTTTTGCGGCTTTTTCTGGATCAAGTGGATTTCCTTCAATTTTTTTTGCTATTACTCCAGCTTTTTCTCTTATTGCCATTTCTATCTCAGCAGCAATCTTAGGGTTTTGTTCTAAGTAAATTTTAGCATTTTCTCTACCTTGGCCAATCTTTTCACCTTTATAAGCATACCAGGCTCCAGATTTTTCTACAATGTCAGCTTTTGCTCCAAGGTCAACTAATTCACCTACTTTACTAATACCTTTTCCATACATAAGGTCAAATTCAACAACCTTAAATGGTGGTGCTACTTTATTTTTAACTACTTTAACTCTTGTTGAGTTACCAATAATTTCTTCTCCATTTTTAATGGCACCAATTCGTCTGATATCCAGTCTTACAGATGAATAAAACTTAAGCGCATTTCCGCCTGAAGTAGTTTCTGGACTTCCAAACATAACTCCAATTTTCATTCTAATTTGATTAATAAAAATCATCATAGTATTTGTACTAGAAATTGAGCCTGTTAACTTTCTTAAAGCCTGACTCATTAATCTTGATTGAAGTCCTACATGGTGGTCTCCCATTTCTCCTTCGATTTCTGCTCTAGGAGTTAATGCTGCAACTGAATCAACAACTATTACAGAAATAGATCCTGACTTAATTAATGTATCAGCAATTTCTAATGCTTGTTCACCCGTATCTGGTTGTGAAATTAATAATTCTTCAGTGTTTACACCAAGCTTTTTTGCATAAACTGGGTCTAAAGCATGCTCCGCATCTATAAATGCACATATTCCACCTGTTTTTTGAGCTTCAGCTAGTACTTGCAGGGCTAGGGTTGTTTTTCCAGATGATTCTGGTCCATAGATTTCAACAACTCTTCCTTTAGGTAAGCCACCTATTCCAAGTGCCACATCTAAACTTAATGAGCCTGTTGATACTGATTCAATATCCATTGCTCTTCTTTGGCCAAGCTTCATAACCGAACCTTTTCCAAAATTATCTGTTATTTGGCTGATTGCTGCTTCTAAAGCTTTATTTTTTTCGCTGCCTTCTGTTTGTTGTGCTTTTGTAGATTTAACTACTTTTAGGTTGTTTTTAGTCATTTTTTACCTTTTTGTTAAAATAATTTGTGTTCGAATCATATGTTAAATGTACACATTTTGTTCTTATTTTCAATAGTTATAATTTTTATTAAAAAAAGGGCTTTATTATTGAAGTTTTAAGTAATCACTTTTTAGAAGTCCTACTGATTGGAGTAAACTAAATTGAGATAATAAATAATTTCTCTCAGAATCTGTGAGACTTATTTTAGAATTTAGTAGAATAGAATTAGATTGCATAACATCTAATGTAGATCTTCCTAGTCCAGATTCATATTCTTCAGTAATTCCTTCATTCGCAATTTCGGCTGCTTGGACTTGAAGTTTAACTGAGTTTAATAAACTTTTTGATGATTGTAAGCTAGACCATGCACTTGCAACATTTGTATCATTAGATTTAATTGCATTATCAAATAAAAATTTTTTTATATTTTTTTGGTTTTTACTCTTCTTTAGTGAGGCTATGTTTTTTCCACCTTTAAAAAGAGGCCATGAAATAGTAGCTGTAATAGTCTCTTTATCTTGTTCGTCATAGCTTGAACTTAGATCATCGGTCTTTGATGATTTTAATGATAGTGTTGCAGATGGAGAAAGGTCCGCTGCAGCTATTTTAACATCTTTTTCTGATTGTTCGTATTCCAGCTTAGCAATAATTAAATCTGGATTATTTTTTTTTGATATTTTAATTGCTTCATTTAGGCTATTAGGAATTTTAAGGTCAATATCTGAATCTTTGCTTAAACTATTAACATTTGTAATAGAGCCGATTACTTTCTCGTAAACTAGTTTTGCTGTAACCTCATCATTTTTTGCTTGTATAAATTTTGCTTGAGCACCTGCAAGAGATGATTCCGATTGAGCTAAATCAGATAAAGTAATTTGACCTCTTTCTAATCTTGCTTGAGCAGTTTCAACTGTATTTTCATATAATTTTACATTTTTTTTATTAATATTAAGTTTTTCCTTTGTAGATACCAACCCTGTATAAGCTTCAATTGCTTTGTATATAATTTCTTGTTCACGTTTTAAAAGTTTAGCTACAGCTAAATTTAAACCTATTTTATTTTTTTCAAACCCTGCTATTCCCGCAAAACCTTGAAACAACGTTTGTTCAATAATAATAGATCGTATCTTGGGATCAACATCTGTCGATGAAACATTGGCTCCAGATCTATTAGTTAGTTTTTCTGTGCTTTCCTTGCTCCTAGAGCTTGATAACGTCAGTGATGGTAAAAATTCACTTTTTGAAATATTTAAATCTTCTTTGGAAACTTTAATATTTTCTCTTTCAGCATTTAATTCAGGATTGTTTTTATAAGCTTCTAATAATGCTTCTGACAAAGTAACCGCATAGGACTGTTGACTAAATAAACTCAAAGATAACAATATTATAAATATTTTTTTCATTTTTTTTTAAATTTTAATTTTTCAATTTGATGATTGCTATTTAAATTCATAATTATAGATGAGCTTTTTAACGCATCTTTAAACATTTGTTGCGTAATTCTTTGATAAGTTTGCATAAAATTTATTACATCTCCACTACTCATAATCTTTAAGTTTTTCTTATTTTTTGTTTGAACCCAAAGCTTTCTCTCTTGTTTTAATCTCCAATTTCTTAATATATTAAAATTTTTGGCCTTCAAATAAAGCAATCCATCTAGCTGTTTAAATAATGTCTTATATCCTGTTTTCAATTGGTTATTAACGTGAGATCTCCATTTAATACCTTGATCATAAACCCTCTCAAGTGAATTAATGGGTTTCTTAAGCTGATTATTCGTTTGCGCTCTCGCTCCAACACACCAACCTTCAAAAATTACCACATCTGGTTTAGATTTAAGTTTATACCATAAGCTTTTTTTACAACGATCGTCTATTGCTTTATTAAACCTCGGAACTTCCAGATTTTTGAAGCTCTTTGACTTAACTTTTTTAAAAAATTTTAACATTAAATCTACGTCATGAGTTCCT
>CAJQTO010000016.1 GCA_905620465.1 uncultured Candidatus Pelagibacter sp.
ATTCTGTGATAAATTAAAGGATTTAGGATTTAAACATGCGTTTCAAGCTGGAATATCATTTGGAAAAGATGATTTGGTAATACCAGCAAACAAAGGTCAATTAATTGAAGATACCAAAAAACTTATTAGTGATTATGAAAACCAATACTCAGAAGGTTTAATAACTAGAGGTGAAAAATATAATAAAGTAGTTGACGCCTGGTCTAAATGTACAGATAAAGTTGCTGGCGAAATGATGAGAGGTATTTCTGCTACTGAAAGTACACCAGATGGCATGAAAATTAACTCTGTATTTATGATGGCTGATAGTGGTGCAAGGGGTTCCGCGGCTCAAATGAAACAACTTGCTGGAATGAGAGGTCTTATTGCAAAACCTTCTGGTGAAATCATTGAAACGCCAATTATTTCTAATTTTAAAGAAGGACTTACAGCATTAGAATACTTTAATTCTACTCATGGAGCTAGAAAAGGTTTAGCAGATACAGCTTTGAAAACTGCAAGCTCTGGTTATTTAACTAGAAGACTTTGTGATGTTGCTCAGGATTTAACCATCTCTAAAATTAAATGTGATAAACCAGGATTTATTGAATTAGGTGAAATTTTGGAAGGTGGAAATGTAGTTGTTAGTTTATCAGAAAGAGCATTAGGAAGAATTACTGCAACTGATGTTAAAAACCCAATAACTGGTGAAGTCGTAATTAAAAAATCCACAATGATAGATGAAGCTTATTGTGATAAAATTGATGCCGCTGGAGTTAAATTTATTAATGCATATTCCGTTATGACCTGCAGCTCTAAAGAAGGTGTTTGTGCAACCTGCTATGGCCGAGACCTTTCTAGAGGAAAAATGGTTCATGTTGGTGAAGCAATTGGTATGATTTCTGCTCAATCAATTGGAGAACCTGGTACTCAGTTAACTATGAGAACTTTTCACGTTGGTGGTACAGCGTCAGTTAAACAAGAATCTCAAATTGTTACGAAATCATCAGGTATATTGAAGATTATTAATTCAAATCTTTTAGAAGATTCAAAGAAAAATTTAATTGTAATGGGTAGAAATACTCAACTATCAATAGAAGATGATAATGGTTTACAAGTTGCTATTTATAAAGTGGCATATGGATCAAAACTATTCTTTCAAAATGGAGATAAAATTAAAGCAAATTCTAAAATTTGTGAATGGGATCCTTATACAACACCAGTTATTGCTGAGAAAAGTGGTATAGCTGGCTATGTTGATTTAATTGATGGCGTGTCAATACAAGAAACCACTGATGATGCTACAGGAATATCTTCTAAATCAGTTATTGACTGGAGAGCCCAATCTAAAAATACAGACTTAAAACCAAGAATAACCCTAAGAGACGAAAAGGGAAATGTTATTAAAAAAGCAGATGATAATGAGGCAAGATATTATCTTGTTCCAGATTCAATTTTATCAGTTAAAGATGGACAAAAAATATTTGCAGGTGATATTATTGCGAGATTGCCAAAAGAAACCACTAAAACAAAAGATATTACAGGTGGATTACCTCGTGTTGCTGAGTTATTTGAAGCAAGAAAAGCTAAAGATAGTGCAATTATTGCTGAAAATGATGGACAGGTATTATTTGGAAAAGAAGTTAGAGGCAAACAACGAATTTCAATTCAACCTGAAAATGGTGATCCTTCAAATTACTTAATACCAAAAGGAAAACATATTAATTTTAATCAAGGCGAAAAAATTAAAAAAGGTGAGTATTTATTAGATGGACAACCTTTACCCCATGATATTTTGAGAATTTTAGGAATTAAAGATCTTACTGAATATTTTGTCAACCAGGTTCAAGAAGTTTATAGACTGCAAGGTGTTGTTATTAACGACAAACACATAGAAACAATTTTAAGACAAATGCTCAAAAAAGTTGAAGTTAAAGTCTCTGGGGATTCATCGTATCTACCAGGTGAAATGATTGATAGAATAAAGTTTGACACTGCGAATGAAAAACTTGTTGCAGAGGGTAAAAATCCTGCAGTTGGTGAAAGAGTATTAATGGGTATCACTAAAGCTTCTTTACAAACAGAATCGTTCATCTCAGCGGCCTCATTCCAAGAAACAACAAGAGTTTTAACAGATGCGGCAATTAAAGGAAAAGTTGACCCATTAAATGGTTTAAAAGAGAATGTTATTGTTGGTAGACTTGTTCCTGCTGGAACCGGTCATATTAAAAATAACTGGAATAGAAAAGCGATTGAAGATGATAATAAATTCTTGTCTGACCAAGATAAATTAGAAACACCTGAACCTTCAGAAACCCAAGCAAATCAGTAAAAAAACACGTTAAACTTGTAGTTTTAGTTTGACAAAGTCAAATTAAATAGTATTTTGGCGGTGTTTTTGGTTGGAATGTAGTCCCTACTTTATGGAGCTAAACGCTGCCACAAAATAACCTGGTAGTTATTTTCATCAAAAATTTATTAATTAATTAAAAAATTTATGCCAACTATTAACCAGTTGTTACGAAAAAAAAGAATTAAACAAACTGCAAGGAATAAAGTTCCTGCTTTGGAAAAACAACCACTTAAGAGAGGTGTTTGCGTAAAAGTTTATACAACAACACCTAAAAAACCCAACTCAGCTTTAAGAAAAGTTGCAAGAGTACGATTATCAAATGGTTTTGAGGTTACAGCTTATATAGGTGGTGAAGGTCACAACCTTCAAGAGCACTCAGTTGTATTAATTAGAGGTGGGCGTGTTAAAGATTTACCAGGTGTTCGTTATCATATTCTTAGAGGTAATTTAGATACACAAGCAGTCGCAGGTAGAAAGAAACGTAGATCTTTATATGGAACAAAAAAAAGTAAATAAATATGTCTAGAAAAAAAACACAACCTAAAAAAATTGTTACACCAGACCCAATATTTAAATCAACTATTATTCCTAAACTAATCAATTCTATTATGTATGATGGAAAAAAAGTTGTTGCTGAAAAAATAATTTATGAAGCAATAGAAAAAATAAAAACAAAAACCAAAGAAGAGCCTATAAATATTTTTAATGAGGCAATTAACAATATTAAACCTACTGTTGAAGTTAGATCAAGAAGAGTAGGAGGGGCAACTTACCAAGTTCCAGTTGAGGTCAAAACTAAAAGAGCTCAAGCATTAGCAATTAGATGGTTGGTTGATGCTTCTAGAAAAAGAAAAGACAAACATATGTCTGATAAAATTTTTAATGAATTATATGATGCTTACGAAAGAAAAGGAGCAGCAGTTAAAAAAAGAGAAGATGTACATAAAATGGCTGAGTCTAATAAAGCTTTTGCTCATTTTAGGTGGTAAAAAATTATGGCTAGAACGCACACATTAAATACATATAGAAACATTGGCATTATGGCCCATATAGATGCTGGTAAAACTACTACCACTGAAAGAATTTTATACTACACAGGAAAAAGTCATAAAATTGGTGAAGTCCATGATGGTGCCGCAACAATGGATTGGATGGAACAAGAACAAGAAAGAGGAATTACAATTACTTCTGCAGCAACTACATGTTTTTGGAATGAACATAGAATTAATATTATTGACACCCCTGGCCATGTTGATTTTACTATTGAAGTAGAGAGATCTCTCAAAGTATTGGATGGTGCTGTATGTGTATTTGATGGTGTAGCAGGTGTAGAGCCACAATCTGAAACAGTATGGAGACAAGCTGATAAATATAAAGTTCCAAGAATTTGTTTTGTGAACAAACTAGACAGGACTGGTGCTGACTTTTTTAGATGTGTTGATATGATCAAAGATAGATTGGGCTGTAAGCCGTTGGTTTTACAAATCCCAATTGGTATTGAGGCGTCATTATCTGGAGTAGTTGATTTAGTTAAAATGAAAGCTCAAGTTTGGAAAAATGAAGCTTTAGGTGCTGAATGGGAATATAAAGAAATTCCTGATGATCTAAAAGAAATAACACAAAAATATAGAACTGAACTAGTTGAAATGGCCGTTGAACAAGATGAAAAACTAATGGAAAGTTATTTAAACGGAGACGTTATTAAAGAAGAAGATTTAGTTAAATGTATAAGAAAAGGAACTTTAAATTTTAGTTTTGTACCAATCACTACAGGTTCAGCATTTAAAAACAAAGGTGTACAGCCCTTACTTGATGCTGTAATTAATTATTTACCCAGTCCAATTGATATTGGTTCTATTAAAGGAACAAAGCCAGGAACTGAAGATGAAGTAGAAATGAAATTTGATGATGGAGCTGGTTTTTCTGCTTTAGCATTTAAAGTTGCTAACGATCCTTTTGTTGGATCTTTAACGTTTATTAGAATTTATTCAGGAACAATTAAAACAGGAACTGGAATTTATAATTCATCTAAAGAAAAAGAAGAAAGAGTTGGAAGAATGCTTTTAATGCACGCAAACTCTAGAGAAGATATTAAAGAAGCAAACGCAGGAGATATTGTTGCACTAGCTGGTCTAAAATATACAATAACTGGGCATACATTATGTGATGAGTCAAATTTAGTTCTATTAGAGCCAATGGAATTCCCAGAACCAGTAATTGAAATTGCTGTTGAACCCAAAACTAAAGCTGACCAAGAAAAAATGGGTGAAGCTTTAGCTAGATTGGCAAAAGAAGATCCTTCATTTAGGGTTTCATCTGATGAAGAATCAGGACAAACAATTATTAAAGGCATGGGTGAATTACACTTAGACATAATAGTAGACCGAATGAAAAGAGAATTTAATGTTGAGGCCAATGTTGGAGCCCCACAAGTTGCTTACAGAGAAACAATTCAAAATCCCTCTGAATTTGAGTATACTCACAAAAAACAAAGTGGTGGTGCTGGACAATTTGCAAAAGTTAAACTTTTAGTAGAACCTCAAGAACCCGGCAAAGGTAGAGAAGTTGATAGTAAAATTAAGGGTGGGTCAATACCTAAAGAATTTATCCCAGGCGTTGAAAAGGGTATCGAAACAATTTCTGATGGTGGAATATTAGCTGGATTTCCACTGATAGATTACAAAGTTACAATTTTAGATGGATTACATCATGATGTTGACTCTAGTGTTCTTGCTTTTGAATTAGCAGGAAGAGCTTGCTTTAAAGAAGCTTGTACTAGAGGTGGGTTAAAACTATTAGAACCAGTAATGAGAGTTGAGGTAGTAACACCAGAAGATTATATGGGAGACGTTATTGGTGATTTGAATAGTAGAAGAGGCCAAATAAGTGAACAAGAAAGCAGAGGAAATGCAACTGTAATAACAGCTATGGTTCCATTAGCTAACATGTTTGGTTATATTAATAATTTAAGATCAATGTCACAAGGAAGAGCACAATATTCAATGTTCTTTGATCATTATTCGAAAGTCCCACAAAATGTACAGGACGAAGTAACCAAAAAGATTGCTGGATAATTATGGAAAAACAAAATATTAGAATTAAATTAAGAGCATACGACAACAAGATTTTAGATGCATCTACTGAAGAGATAGTAAATACTGTTAAGAGAACTGGTGCCACGGTAAAAGGACCAATACCTCTACCAACAAGAATTGAAAAATATACAGTTTTAAAAGGTCCACATATCGATAAAAAAAGTAGAGAACAGTTTGAAACAAGAACTCATAAACGATTAATAGACATAATAGAACCAACACCTCAAACAGTTGAAGCTTTAATGAAATTGGACTTAGCATCAGGTGTTGATGTGGAAATTAAAATATAACTATGACTGAAATAGCTTTAATAGGTAAAAAAATAGGTATGACTAGAGAATTCTATAAAACAGGTCAAATAGTTCCTGTGACTGTTATTAAAGTAGAAAAAGCAAGAGTAATCAACGTTATAGATGAAAATAAACGTGGTTATAAAGCTGTTCAATTGGGTTTTGGAAATATTAAAAGCTCAAAACTTACAAAGGCCATGAAAGGTTTTTATGCAAAGAAAAATACTGAAGCTAAAAAAACTTTAAAGGAATTTAGAGTTAAAAGTACAGAAAACTATAAAGAAGGTAACGAATTTGGCCTAGAGATTTTCAACGAAGTTAAATTTGTTGATACAACATCAAAAACTATCGGAAAAGGATTTGCTGGAGCGATGAAAAGATGGAATTTTGGTGGATTACGAGCTACCCATGGAGTTTCTGTTTCTCATAGATCGCATGGTTCCACTGGACAAAGACAAGATCCTGGAAAAGTTTTTAAAGGTAAAAAAATGGCTGGTCATATGGGTGATAAATTTCGAACTATGCAAAATTTAGAAATTATAAAAACAGATTTAGAAAATGAATTATTATATTTAAAAGGATCAATTCCTGGCTCAAAAAATTCAGAAATATTAGTTAAAAAATCAGTTAAAGTTATAAATAAATTAACAATTAATGAAAAAATTGAAATGGCAGAAGAAGCCAAAAAAACACCAGATAAAAAGAAAAAATAATGAAGATAGATAAATTAAATTTAGATGGTAAAAAAGTTTCTATAGAAGTTTTAGATAAAATTTTTTCAGGTAAAATTAATAAAAAACTTGTAGATAATGTTTTATATAAGACAAATGCTAATTATAAAGGCAGACACGCTAAAACAAAGCAACAAAATGAAATTGCCGGATCAACTTCAAAAATTTATGCACAAAAGGGGACTGGCGGAGCTCGTCATGCCAGTAGAAAAGCACCTTTGTTTGTCGGTGGTGGTGTTGCTCATGGGCCAAAAGGTGAACTCGCATATAAGAAAAGAAAATTAAATAAAAGTGAAAAAAAATTAAGTATCGTATCGTTAATTAGTGAAAAAAATAAATTAAATAATTTAATTATTTTTAGTGATTTTAGTAAAGAAATAAAAAAAACTAAAGAAATGAGTTCTATAATTAAACAATTTGAATTAACTAATTCATTAATAATTTTAGATAAATTATCAAAAGATAAGATAGAAAAATCAGCAAGAAATATTCCAAATGTTAAGATAACCGATGTAAATCACTTTAGTGCCTTTGATATTATTAAATTTAAAAAAGTTGTTTTTACTGAAAGTTCAGTAAAAGAACTGGAAAAGAGATATTCATAATATGGACAAGATTCACTTATACGACAAAATTTTATCACCAATGGTTACTGAAAAATCTACAAACTTGTCCGAACAAAATAAAATTGTTTTTAAGGTTCCAAGAGAAGCTAATAAAATTAATTTAAAAAAAAATATTGAAAAAATTTTTAAAGTTAATGTAACAAAAATTAATATTATTAATAAACAAAACAGAACAAAAGTTGCAAGGGGAAAAAAAGTCAAAGTTCAAGGGTATAAAAAAGCAATTATAACACTTAAAAAGGGTCAAAGTATTGATCTAACAACAGGTATTTAAAAAATGGCACTAAAAACTTTTAAACCATACACAAAATCTTCCAGAGGAACAATTCTTGTTGATAGATCTGGCTTGTGGAAAGGGAAACCCTTTAAAGCTTTAGTTGAGCCTAAAAATTCAATGCGTGGAAGAAACAACAACGGTCACATTACATCTAGAAATATGTCAGGTGGTGGACATAAGAAAATGTACAGACAGGTTGACTTCTACAGGAAAAAATTTGATATGCCAGCTACAGTAGAGAGAATTGAATATGATCCAAATAGATCTTGCTATATCATGCTAGTTAAGTTCGAAGATGGTCAGCACTGTTATTATTTAGCTCCACAAAAAATTAAAGTTGGAGATACCGTAGAAAACGGTTCAAAAAAAGAAATCAAAATTGGGAATTGTATGCCATTACAAGATATACCGGTTGGTATTGATATTCATAATGTTGAATTACAACCAGGCGCTGGTGGAAAAGTTGCTAGATCTGCAGGAACATCAGTTAGCATAAGTGGTTTAGATGGTAATTATTCATTAATTAAAATGATTTCAGGTGAAATTAGAAAAATAGATTCAAGATCAATGGCAACTATAGGTGTTTTATCGAATCCAGATCAAAAAAATATAAAAATCGGTAAAGCTGGAAGGTCAAGATGGCTTGGAAGAAGACCTCATACTAGAGGTGTTGTTATGAACCCAGTTGATCACCCACATGGAGGTGGTGAAGGTAAAACTGCAGGCGGTAGACACCCAGTTTCACCCACAGGACAATCTGCTAAAGGACTAAAAACTAGAGATAATAAGAGAACTGATAAGTTTATTGTTAAAAGAAGAAACAAAAGAAAGGATTCTAAAAAATAATGGCTAGATCAGTATGGAAAGGACCTTTTGTTGAAGAAAGTTTAATTAAAAAAGTTGAAAAACAAAAAAGAGATCCTAAAAAAATGCCAATAAAAACGTGGTCAAGAAAATCAACTATAATTCCTGAGTTTGTTGGAGTTGGTTTTTTGATCTATAATGGTAAAAAATTTATTCCCGTAACTATATCCGAGGATATGGTTGGACATAAACTTGGTGAATTTTCTCCAACAAGAACATTTTTTGGACATACGCCTGCTGATAAAAAAGCTAAGCCAGCAGACAAGTCTCCACCTAAAAAATAATTGTATTATGAGTAAAAAAAAGAAAATAGATAAATCGAAAGAAAATACAGTTAGATCTGTAAATAACAATATTAGATCTAGTGTTAGAAAACTTAATCCAATTCTTAAAGCTATTGTTGGAAAAAAAGTTGATGTTGCCATCAGAGATTTACAATTTTCTGCAAAAAGAATAACTAAAGAAATTAGAAAAACAATTTCATCTGCTATAGCTAATGCAGAAAATAACAATCAATATGATATTGATAGCTTAATTGTAAAAGAAGCATATTGTGGAAAAAAAATTGTTATGAAAAGATTTAGACCTAGAGCAAAAGGTAGAGCTGCACCTATATTAAAGCCATATTCAAGTGTTACAATAATTTTATCAGAAGCAAAAAAAATGGAGAGTCATGGGACAAAAAGTTAATCCAGTAGGTTTTAGACTTGGTATAAATAGAGGTTGGGACTCTGTTTGGTATGCTAAAAAGAAAGATTTTGGAAATTTTTTAATTGAAGATTTTAAAATTAGAAAATATATCAAAAAAAATGTAGTAAATTCAGGTGTATCTAAAGTTATGATTGAAAGAACTTCTAACAAATGTTTTGTAACAATTTATACATCAAGACCTGGCTTCGTTATAGGTAAAAAGGGAAGTGATATTGATAAAATTAAAAATAACTTGTCAAAATTCACAACTAATGAAGTAAGTTTAAATATTAAAGAAGTAAAAAAGCCAGAAACAAACGCATACTTGGTTGCAGAAAACATTGCTCAACAATTAGTAAAAAGAATTTCTTATAGAAGAGCAATGAAAAGAGCAATGCAATCTTGTTTAAGACTTGGTGCCAAAGGTATCAAAGTTTCAATTAGTGGAAGATTAGGTGGAAACGAAATTGCTAGAACTGAGTGGTTAAGAGACGGAAGTATTCCATCTCATACTTTAAGAGCTGATATTGATTATGCAGAAGCAGAAGCTCTAACTACATTTGGTATTATAGGAATAAAAGTTTGGATTTATAAAGGTGAAGTATTTGCAAGAGAGTTTACTCAAGAAACTAACAAAATAAACCCCGAGGTTAAGAAATAATTATGTTACAACCAGTTAGAAGTAAATATAGAAAAGCTCACAAAGGTAGAATTCACGGAAAAGCTTCTAGATGTAGCTCGATTAATTATGGTGCATTTGCCTTAAAAGCTATGGCTCCAGAAAGAATTATAGGAAAACAAATTGAAGCTGCTAGAGTTGCTTTAACCAGACACATGAAAAGACAGGGTAGAGTTTGGACTAGAATCTTCCCAAATATTCCAGTTTCCAAAAAACCTGTAGAAGTGCGTATGGGTAAAGGAAAAGGTGCTCCTGAATATTGGGCTTGTAGAGTTAAACCAGGCAGGATTCTGTTTGAGATAGATGGTGTATCTGAAATAATTGCAAAAGAAGCTCTATATAAAGCTTCAGCTAAGCTACCAATTAAAACAAAATTTGTAAAAAGAGTCTTATAAAATGAAAAAACAAGAAATAAAAAAACTAACTAAAGATGAAGCTATAAAAAATATTGATAAATTAAAAAAAGATTTATTTAATTTTAGATTTCAAAAAATTAATTCACAAATTACTGATCCATCAAAAATTGGACAAACTAAGAAAACTATTGCAAGATTAAAAACTTTACTAAGAGGAAAACTAAATGCCTAAAAAAATATTAACAGGAGTAGTTGTGAGTGACAAACCTAATAAAACTATAACTGTAGCAGTAGAAAGAAAATACTCACACCCAGTGCTTAAAAAAGTAGTTAAAGTTAGAAAGAGATATAATGCACATGATGAAAATAATAAATTTAAAACTGGAGATAAAGTTTCTATAATAGAAAGTAAGCCTTTTTCTAAAAATAAAAAATTTGAAGTAATGGATGGCTCTAAATGATACAAGTACAAACGGAATTATTAGTTGCTGATAACACTGGTGCAAAAAGAATTGAATGCATCAAAGTTTTAGGTGGCTCTAAGCGTAGATATGCCAGCATTGGAGATACTATCGTCATAGCTGTTAAAGAAGCCATACCTAAAGGAAAAGTAAAAAAAGGTTCCGTACATAAAGCAGTAGTAGTTAGAGTTAAAAAAGGTATCCATAGACAAGATGGTTCTAAAGTTAAATTTGATAATAATGCAGCTGTGTTAGTTGATGACAAAGGTGAACCTGTTGGAACCAGAATTTTTGGTCCTGTAACAAGAGAATTAAGAAATAAAGGGCAAATGAAAATAATTTCATTGGCGCCAGAGGTTTTATAAATGATTAAAAAAGGCACTAAAGTAAAAATATTAACTGGAAGAGATAAAAAAAAAGAAGGTGAAGTTATCGAAATTGATAGACCTAATAATAGAGCAAAAGTTCAAGGAATTAATATTGTGAAGAAACATGTAAAAACAACAAAAGAGAAAAAAGGTGGAATTGTTTCAAAAGAAAGTTTTATTCATATTTCAAATTTAGTTGCCATTGAAATCAAAACTAAAACTAAAAAAACTGAGGCTAAAAAATGATACCAAGATTAAAAGAGCTTTATAATAAAGAAATTCAACCAGCTCTTAAAGAAAAGTTAGGTTATAAAAATAACTACATGAGTCCTAAATTAAATAAAGTTGTTATTAATATGGGACTTGGTTTAAATGGAAATGATTCAAAAATTCTCAAATCTTGTGAGGATGATTTAGGAAAATTAGCAGGTCAAAAACCAATAATTACTAAATTTAAAAAATCTGTTGCTAATTTTAAAACTAGAAAAGGTACAAATGCTGGTTTAAAAGTTACATTAAGAGGAAACAAAATGTATGAATTTATTGATAGATTAGTCAATATTGCCCTACCAAGAATTAAAGATTTTAGAGGTTTATCAGCTAATGGTTTTGATAAATTTGGTAATTATACTTTTGGTGTTAGAGAACATATAATTTTTCCAGAGGTAAATTTTGATCGTATTGATAAGATTAGAGGACTTGATATCGTGGTTGTAATTTCATCTCAAAGTAAAGAGCACAGTCTTGCACTCTTAGAAAAATTAAATTTCCCATTTATAAAAAAAGGAGATAATTAATAATGGCTAAAGTAAGCGCAGTTAACAAAAATAACGGTAGAATAAAACTTTCAGATAGACTTTTTAAAAAAAGACAAGCTTTGAAAAAAATAATAATGGATAAAAAAATATCATTCGAAGAGAGATTTAAAGCTCAACAAAAATTATCAAATTTGCCGAGAAATTCATCTAAAACAAGAGTTATGAATAGATGTCAAATAACTGGAAGACCACATGGTGTTTACAGAAAATTAAAAATATCAAGAATAGCTTTGAGAGACCTGGGATTACATGGTTTAATTCCTGGTATGACAAAGTCTAGCTGGTAGAAAGGACAATATGAGTTTAAGTGACCCAATAGGGGATATGATTGCTAGAATTAAAAATGCTCAAATGAGAAATCATAAAAAAGTAGCATTACCATCATCTAATTTTAAAGTTAAAATAGCTGATATTCTTAAAAATGAAGGGTTTATAAAAGATTATAAAATAGAGACAGAATCTAACAAGCCAACTCTATCAGTTGACTTGAAATACTATTCGGGAAACCCTGTAATCAGTACTTTCGAGAGAGTTTCAAAACCTGGTAGAAGAATTTTTTCAAGTGCTGACAGTTTACCAAAGATTAATGGTGGATTAGGTATAGCAATAGTATCGACACCAAAAGGTGTAATGACCGATATGGACGCAAGAAAACAAAAAATAGGTGGCGAAATTATTTGCAAGGTATTTTAATGTCTAAAATTGGTAAAATAAGTATTTCAATTCCAGAAAAAGTTAAGGCAGTTTTATCTGGTAATGTTCTAAATATTGAGGGACCACTCGGAAAAAAATCACTTAATATTGACTTAGAAATGTTTAATCTTGATGTCACAGAGGGCAAAGAAATATCAATTAAACCAAAAAAAATTGACCGAGATTCTAAAAGACTATGGGGTATGAACCGAAGTTTAATAAATAATGCTGTAATTGGTTCAAGTACGGGATATGAAAAAATTCTTGAACTTGTTGGTGTTGGATATAGAGCGGCCCTAAAAGATAAATTGTTAAACCTTCAACTAGGTTATAGTCACGATATAAATTTTGACATTCCAGATGGAATTAAAATTATTGTTGAAAAACAAACAACCATTAAAATTAGTGGTTCTGACAAACAACAAGTTGGTATGGTAGTTTCTAAAATAAAATCTTTTAGAAAACCTGAACCATACAAAGGTAAAGGGATAAGAGAAAAAGGTCAGCATATATTAAGAAAAGAAGGAAAGAAAAAGTAATGAAATTAAAAACTATTGATAGGAAAAAATTCAGAGTAACCAATAAAGTTAAAAGAGTATCTTCTTCTGACAGATTTAGACTTAGCATATCGCGATCTACTAAGAATATATCTGCACAAATTATAGATGATGTAAAAAATATAACTCTTATTTCAGCATCATCGATTGAAAAAGATGTAAAGTCGATGAAGAAAGTTAATAAAATTGAATTATCAAAAATAGTAGCAGAAAAGTTAGCTAAAAAAGCACAAGAAAAAAAAATAACAAAAATTTACTTCGATAGAGGAGTATATAAATATCATGGTAGAGTAAAAGTTTTTGCTGATACACTGCGTAAAAATGGAATGGAATTTTAAATTATGAACTTTAAAGATAAAAAAAATGACGATATTTTAGAAAAATTAGTTAACATAAATAGAATTGCAAAAGTTGTAAAAGGTGGAAGAAGATTTGGTTTTTCTGCATTGGTAGTTGTTGGCAATCAAGCAGGAAAAATTGGCATCGCCCATGCTAAAGCAAAGCAAGTTCCAGATGCAATAAAAAAAGCAAATGAAACAGCTAGGAGAAATTTGATTCATGTGCCTTTAAGGGAAGGAAGAACAATACACCATGATGTTTATGGCAAAGATGGTGCTGGAAAAATTATACTAAGAGGTGCACCTAAAGGAACAGGTATTATTGCTGGTGGCCCAGTTAGAGCAGTATGTGAAGTTTTAGGTATTAAGGATATAGTTGCAAAATCTATGGGGACGTCAAACCCACATAATGTTATTAGAGCTACAATGAAAGCTTTATCAAAACAAAATTCGCCGAAACACATATCAACAATTAGAAATAAAAAAATTTCTGAAATAGTCGAAAAAAGAGGATAATGAGCACATTAAACACAACTGGCAAAGTTACACAAAAAAGAATGAGAGTTGGTAGAGGTATTGGCTCAGGCAAAGGTAAAACTTCTGGTAGAGGTGTAAAAGGACAAAAATCTAGATCAGGAGTAGCTATCAAGAGCTTTGAAGGTGGTCAAATGCCTTTATATAGAAGGTTGCCTAAAAGAGGATTTAATCAATTTGGAAGAATTAACATTGCCATAATGAATTTAGGAAAAATTCAGTCATTTATTGATCAAAATACAATTAGTTCTGGTGACACAATAAACACCGTTCTATTAAAAAAATTAAAATTAATTAATAAAAATTCTCAAAAGTTAAAAATATTAGCTACTGGTGAAATTAAAGATCAAATTATCATTGAAGCAGATTTAATTTCAAAAGCCGCAATTGAAAAACTGGAAAAAGCTGGTGGCAAAATACAGTTAAAAAAATAGAATAAGATATTATGAGTGCATCTTCTCAAACTAATGATCTTAAAAATAGAATAATCTTTACTATATTTATATTAGCAATCTATAGATTTGGAACTTTTGTACCTCTACCAGGTATCGACCCCGAACAGCTACAAGTAATGATGAGTGGTAATCAAAAAGGGTTACTTGGGATGTTCAACGTTTTTGCTGGTGGAGCAGTAAGTAGAATGGCAATATTTGCTTTAGGTATTATGCCTTACATCTCTTCTTCTATTATTGTACAGTTATTAACAGGAGTATCTGATTATTTCAAAAATTTAAAAGCTCAAGGAGAAACTGGAAGAGCTAAAATTACCCAAATAACAAGATATGGAACAGTTTTATTAGCTACCGTGCAAGGTTATGGTTTATCTGTGGGATTAGAGTCATCTGCTGAGCTAGTGATTAATCCAGGTGTATTTTTTAAAATTTCAACAGTATCTACTATAGTTGCAGGAACTTTATTTTTAATGTGGTTAGGTGAACAAATTACACAAAGAGGAATTGGAAACGGTATTTCTCTAATAATATTTGCTGGTATAGTTGCAGAAATACCTAGAGCATTGGTAACAACATTTGAGCTAGGTAGAACAGGAGCTGTTTCAACAATAATGATAATTGGAATATTTGTTTTATTGGTTGCTACAATAATGTTTATTGTTTTTATGGAAAGAGCCTTAAGGAAAATACTTATAAATTATCCTAAAAGACAAATGGGAAATAAAATGTATGGTGGTGAATCATCACACCTACCTTTGAAAATAAATCAAGCTGGAGTTATACCTGCTATTTTTGCATCTGCATTATTATTATTACCAGTAACATTTTCTAACTTTAATTTTTCTGATAATGATAGTTTTTTAAATATAAGTTCATATTTTACTCAAGGGCAGCCTCTATATATGATTTTATATGCATCAGGTATTATTTTTTTTACATTCTTTTATACATCGATAACATTTAATCCCACAGAAACTGCAGAAAATTTAAGAAAACACGGTGGATTTATCCCAGGTATTAGACCTGGTGAAAGTACTGCATTATATATAGAAAATATTTTAACTAAACTTACAACAATTGGTGCACTTTATTTAACTTTTGTATGTTTAATGCCAGAGTTTTTAATTGCAAATTATCCAATTCCTTTTTATTTGGGAGGAACTTCAATTTTAATTGTTGTAGTTGTTGCCATTGATACTGTTACCCAAATTCAAACAAGATTAATGAGCTCGCAATATGAACAATTAATTAAGAAAACTAAATTCGGAAAATAATAAAGTGAACATAATTTTATTTGGTCCACCAGGAGCAGGTAAGGGTACTCAAGCTCAATTTATTGTAAAAAAGTATAATTATTTTCAACTATCTACTGGAGATTTATTAAGAAATGAAAGTAAACAAAAAACACCTTTAGGAAATAAGATTGAAGAATTAATTTCAAATGGAAAATTTGTTTCTGACGAGATTGTTAATACTTTATTAAAAAATTCAATTACCAAGTTAAAATTTAAAGATAGAATTATTTTTGACGGTTATCCAAGAAATATTCAACAAGCAAAAAAATTAGAAGAAATTTTAGCAGAATTTGATCAAAAAATAAGCCACATAGTCTATTTAAATGTTACACGCAATATTATTGAAAAAAGAATTATGGGTCGTGTGACCTGTGAGAAATGTAGTGTGACTTTTAATGAATTTTTTAACAAAAAGGAAATCGAACTACATCCCTGCGGAAAAGGACACCTTGTTAAAAGAAAAGATGATAACTATGAAACTATTATATCTAGGTACGATACCTATACTAATAATACCAAACCAATATTAGATTTTTATTCAAAAAATGTAAATTTTATTGAAATTGACGGTAACTTAAAAATTGATGAAATAACCAGTAAAATCAGTGATATTCTTGAGGTATAAGACGTTGACTTTAGGACATCTTCTTATATAAAAGGCTAAATTTATTCTCAAAAAATATGGCTCGTATAGCAGGTGTAAACATTCCTCAAAACAAACTTGTCCAAATCGGACTAATGTCTATCTATGGTATAGGTAATAAATTTTCTAAACAAATTTGTTCATCTCTTGAAATACCTAGGAAGAAAAGAATTAACGAGCTAACAGATGATCAAATTTTAAAAATCAGAGAGTATATTGATAAAAATTTTAAAGTAGAAGGTGATCTTAGAAGAGATTATTCATTAAGTATAAAAAGATTAATAGACCTTGCGTGTTACAGAGGTTCTAGACATAAAAAAAAATTACCTGTTCGTGGACAAAGAACAAGATGTAATGCAAGAACACGAAAAGGAAAAGCAATAGCTATTGCTGGGAAAAAATTAACACCACTTAAAAAATAATTTATGGCTAAAACTGATAAAGTTGAAAATAAAGATCAAGTTGTAGAAAAAGTAGATAAAAAAATTAAAAAAAGTTCCTATTCAAAAAAGAAAAAAATTAAAAAAAATATTCTTAATGGTATTGCTTATGTTCAATCTACATTCAATAATACTATTATTTCAATTGCCGACACTAATGGAAATGTTATCTCTTGGTCATCTGCAGGAGCAAAAGGTTTTAAAGGATCTAGAAAATCTACACCTTATGCAGCTCAAATTGCAGCAGATTCTGTGGCTACTAAAGCTTTAGAATATGGAATGAAAACATTATCTGTTGAAGTTAAAGGACCTGGTTCTGGAAGAGAAACAGCACTAAGAGCTTTACAAGCGAAAGGATTTAAGATTCTTTCAATTAAAGATACAACACCAATGCCACATAATGGAGCAAGACCACCAAAAAAAAGGAGAGTTTAAATGGAAAGTTTAAATGTAAATGTAAAAAATTGGAAAGCATTAATTAAACCAGCAAAATTAGATGTTAAAATTAGTGAAGATAAATCTCACGCAACAATTATTGCTGAACCTTTAGAAAAAGGTTATGGATTAACTTTAGGTAATTCATTAAGAAGAATTTTACTTTCATCAATTAGGGGTGCGGCTGTTACATCAATACAAATTGACGGTGTTTTGCATGAATTTACATCAATTAAAGGTATAAGAGAAGATGTTACTGATATAGTTTTAAATGTTAAAACTTTAGCGCTGAAAAGTACTTCCGAAGGAACTAAAAAGTTAATTTTAGATGCCAAAGGACCAGGTGAAATTAAAGCTTCAGCTATTACAACTGTTCCTGATATTGAAATATTAAATCCAGATTTAGTTATATGTAACTTAGATGAAAAAACAAATTTTCATATGGAAATGAATGTAAACACAGGAAAAGGTTATGTACCAGCTGTTATGAACAAACCAGAAGAACCACCATTAGGTTTAATAGCTATAGATTCATTATATAGTCCAGTTAAAAAGGTTTCATACGCAATAAGCACAGCAAGAGAAGGCAAAGCCTTAGATTATGATAAATTAACTATGGAAGTTGAAACTAATGGCTCTATTTCTGCAGAAGATGCTGTAGCTTATTCAGCAAGGATTTTTCAAGATCAGCTTAATATGTTTGTTAGTTTTGACGAACCTACAGAAGCTCCAGTTGTAGAAGTTTCTACTGAGCCAGCATTCAATAAAAACTTACTAAGAAAAGTTGATGAATTAGAATTATCCGTACGTTCAATGAATTGTCTTAAAAATGATAACATTATTTATATAGGTGACTTAGTTCAAAAATCCGAAGGTGAAATGCTAAGAACTCCAAACTTTGGTAGAAAATCATTAAATGAAATAAAAGAAGTTTTGACCGCAATGTCACTATATTTAGGCATGGAAATCCCTAATTGGCCACCAGAAAATATTGCTGAAATGTCTAAAAAATTAGAGGAACAAATCTAATGAGACACGGAATGGCGAATAAGAAGCTAAATCGTACTTCTGAGCACAGAAAAGCTTTATTAAAAAATATGTTAAATTCTTTAATAAAATACGAGCAAATAACCACAACACTTCCAAAAGCTAAATTTCTAAAACCACAAGCAGATAAGATTATCACATTAGGTAAAAAAGTTACATTACAAACAACGAGAATGCTTATGAGTAAACTACAAGATATCACATCAACTAATAAAGTTAAAAAAACTCTTTCTAAAAGATACGAAAAAAGAAATGGTGGATATACAAGAATTATTAAAGCAGGATTTAGATACGGTGACAATGCCCCAATGGCTGTTATTGAGTTTGTAGATAGAGATGTTGAGGCGAAAAGAGTAGACAAAAAAAAAAAAGATCCTTCTAAAGATAAAAATGAAGAGAAAAAATTAGTTACGGCTTAATTTTTTTATATAAAAATAGGATATCATGAAAAAGACTTTTAACGTTGAGCCAACGTATAATGATATGCGTATTGATCGTTGGATTAGAAATAATTTAGGAAATATCCCACAGAGTTTAATAGAAAAAAACTTAAGAAATGGTAAAATTAAACTCAATAACAAAAAAATAAAAAGTTCTAAAAAAGTTAAAACTGATGATCAAATAAATTTATTTAATTTTAATTTTAAGGAAACAATAATTCAAAAAAAAATTAAATTTGAACCATCAGAAGAGGTAATTAAACAAAATGAAGAATTAATAATTGATAATAATGAAGATTTTATTGTATTAAATAAAAGCTCTGGAATATCAGTTCAAGGTGGAACTAAATCAAAAAAAAACCTTGTTGATATTTTTGCTAAAAGTGAAATTTTTCAAGATACAAAACCTTTCTCTGTTCACAGATTAGATAAAGATACTTCTGGTGTTTTTATTATGGCTAAACACAGAGAGTCTGCTCAACTATTAACCTCACTTTTTAGACTAAGAAAGGTTCACAAAACATATTTAGCTATATGTCATGGAGAATTACCAAAAGATTCAGGTGAATGGAACGATGACCTTACCAGATATGATAATGATAAAGAAATAGTTGAAAAAGCAAGAACACTCTATAAAGTATTAGACAAGAATTCTATTTGCAGCCTAGTAGAAATGAAACCTATAACTGGTAGAAAGCATCAATTACGAAAACAGCTATATGCAGTAGGCAATCCTATATATGGAGATCAAAAATATAAATTTACCAATACAGATAAAGCAATTAATAAAAATTTGATGCTTCACTCCTATCAAATTAGATTTATGATTAATGATAAGAAATATACTTATACTGCTTTATTACCAGATTATTTTAAAAAACTTTTGAAAACAAAAAGACTTAGGCATCCAAGTTCTTAAGAAAATTATTAATAATTACATCATTTAATTTAGTATAATTTTGATCTTTGATTTTTTTCAAATTAGTAACGTCTTTATCAATAATTCCACATGGAATAATACTTTTGTACTTATTTAAATCATTATTAACGTTAATAGCAAACCCATGGTAAGCTATCCATTTACTTACACGAACTCCTATAGCAGCTACCTTTTTAATTTTATTATTATCATTAATCCAAATGCCTACATTTTTTGAGTCACTAAATGTACTAATATTGAATTCAAACAAAGATTCAATTATAGTTTTTTCAATCAATGTAATAAATTTTCTTATATCTTTTTTTCTGTTTTTTAAATCTATCACAAAATAACAAATAATCTGACCAGGTCCATGATATGTGATTTTACCGCCTCTGTTTGTTTTTACTAGATTTATACTTTTATCTAAGATTTCATTTTCGCTATAACTTGTACCACCCGTATAAACATCTTCATGTTCTAAAAGCCAAATTAGATTTTTTTCATTATTTAAATCGACATTGATCAATCTTTTTTCTAAAAAATCTAACGCATTTATATATTTTACAGGTTTTATTGACTTTTTTATCTCTATATCCATTTAAGAATTGTATTATCTAAATTATGTATTAATAGTGCCAAATTGAATTATAGGTAAATTTATGTCTTTAATAAAAAAAATAAAAGATAAAAAAGTAAATTTTGAGTTTAACAAAGAGTATATAAACGTTGTTACGTCTAAAATTGCTAATAATGATGCTTTATTTATAACAAATTCATTTAAAGAAATGCATCCTGCAGACGCTGCTGACATTATTGAAAATCTTAATCAAAATGATCGTGAAAGTTTAATTAAATTAAATAATTTTAAAATTGATCCTCAAGTATTTATTGAATTAAATGAGTCTGTTCAATCTGAAATTATTAAATATTTATCTTCTGATTCTATTGTAACTATATTAAAAAATCTAGAATCTGACGATGCAATTTCTATATTAGAAAATGTTGACGAAAAAGATAAAAATATAATTTTAAGTTCACTTCCTCCAAAAGATCGCTTTGCGTTATTAGAGAGTCTAAGTTATCCGGAAGATACTGCTGCAAGAATAATGCAACGTGAATTCACTGCTATACCTAGCAATTGGTCTGTCGGTCAAACTATTGACTATTTAAGAGATAATAAAAATTTACCACAAGAATTTTTAGAAATTTTTATTGTTGATGAAGAATTTAAACCAATAGGTACCGTTCCTTCATCAAAGGTGTTGACTACTTCACGCGACACAACAATGCTATCAATTATGTCGGAATCACAATTGCTTATTCCTGTTGATATGGACAAAGAAGAAGTTGGTAATTTATTTGAAAATTATAATTTAAATTCAGCTTGTGTGGTTGATAAAAACAATAAATTAGTAGGAATGATTACCAATGACGATGTATTAACGGTACTAAAAGAAGAAGCTGAAGAGGATACATTAAGATTATCTGGTGTTGGTGATGAGGCAATAACTGACGGAGTAATTATTAAAACTAAAAGAAGATTTAATTGGTTATTATTAAATTTGTTTACAGCTTTTTTAGCAACATGGGTGATCAGTTTGTTTGGAGCTACAATTGAACAAATGGTTGTTTTAGCTTTTTTAATGCCAATAGTAGCTTCCATGGGTGGTAATGCTGGTATGCAAACTCTTGCAGTTACAGTAAGAACACTAGCTACTAACGATCTTACCAAAAATAATTTTTCGAGAAACATACTAAAAGAATTTAATATTGGAATTTTAAATGGAGTTATATTTGCAATAATAAGTGCACTTATAGTTCAAATTTGGTTTCAAGATATTCAACTTTCAATAATAATTTCTATTTCAATGATACTAACTATGGTAGTTGCTGGTTTATTTGGAATATTAGTTCCAATTACTTTAAAAAATATGAATATTGATCCTGCTATAGCCTCAAGTGTGTTTGTAACCACTATTACTGATGTTATTGGTTTTGTTTCATTTTTAGGTGTAGCAGCTTATTTTTTATAATTTAGTTTAAAAATTATCAATTAATCTCACTTTATTAATATAATAAGCTACAAATAATCTGGATTTATTTTTTGATAGAGATTTTTTTAAATTATTTTCATCTCTAAACTCCAAATATTCAATTTTAATTTTAAATTTACTACTAAGATTTTTTTTTAATAAGTCTAAATATCTATTAATAAAAGATTTTTTTTGAATTAAAGGTTTTATTTTTAGCAATATATTTATTATTAAAGAAGCCTTATTTAGGTCCTTTTTATTAAGTAAATTATTTCTTGAGGATAAGGCAACATTATTTTTGTCTCTAATAGTTTTGCATGGAAATATTTTACTTTTATATTTATTTTTAATTAAATTCTTAACCAGGAATAATTGTTGGTAATCTTTTTCCCCCATAAATATGTAACTAGGATTTATTATTTTAATAAAACGATCCATTACTTCTAAGACACCTTCAAAATGACCATTTCTATGTTTTGCACACAAAATTTTCTGATATTTTAAAAGCTTAATTTTTTTATCAATTTTAATTGCATATATTTCTTTAGTATGAGGGGTAAAAACATAATCAACTTTCAATTTTCTTAACAAACTCAAATCTTTTTTTATATTTCTTGGATAAATAGAATAGTCAGTTTTGTTATTAAATTGTTTGGGGTTGACGTAAATACTTACTAAAGTTTTTTTACATTTTTTTTGAGATTTCTTAATTAATGAAGCATGACCATTGTGAAGACCACCCATAGTTGGAATAAATCCTAAGTTTGAAATGGAGTTTATTGCCTTTTTTAAGACATTTATGTTTCTTAAAACTTTCATTTGTAAATTTTAAACAATATAAGTAAAACATTTGAATGATTAAACAAGCAATAATTCCTCTAGCTGGACTTGGCACAAGATTACTTCCTCTAACAAGTGTTTTTCCCAAAGAGTTACTTCCAATAAATGGTAAACCTGGCATTGAATATATCATAGATGAATGTATAGAAGCTGGGATTAAAGAAATTATTTTTATCATTTCTAAAAAAAAAATTATGATTAAAAATTATTTTTACAACGATAAATTTTATAAAAATATTATTAAAAAAAAAAATGATCCAAGAATTATTTTTGAATATAAAAAAATTTTAAAATATCGAAAAATGATTAAATTTGTATATCAAGACAAACCACTTGGTACAGGTGATGCCATTTTAAAAACTAAAAAATTTATAAAAGATAAATTTTTTTTAATGTTACTACCTGATGACCTCATAATTAAAAAAAATTGCTCAAAATCAATGATTGCAGTTCATAAAAAATATAAATGTTCTGTGATGGCAAGCATGAGTGTCGATAAAAAAACTGTTTCTAGATGGGGTATTTATAAAATTAATAATAAAATTGATAATGATAATTTTATTATTGATGGTGTTATAGAAAAGCCAAATCAAAAACAAGCACCATCAAATAAAGCTGTTATAGGAAGATATATTTTACCAAAAATTATTTTTAACAAATTGTCATCTTTGAAGCCTGGTATAGGAGGTGAAATTCATGTCACTGATGCTATACAATCTTTAATCTACAATGATGAAAAATTTATAGGTCATAATTTCATTGGAAAATATTTGGATTGTGGCTCTATGCATGGTTATATTAACTCATCACTTGAGATAATCAAAAAATGAAAATATGCATGATTGGAACTGGCTATGTTGGACTAGTTAGTGGTACTTGCTTCTCTGACCTTGGTAACGATGTTATTTGTGTAGACAGTGATTTAAAAAAAATTGCTGATTTAAAAAAAGGTATTATTCCTATCTATGAACCAGGTTTAGAGGAATTAGTTATTAAGAATTATAACAACAAAAGATTAAAATTTTCTTCAAACTTAAAAGATTCCGTTTCCAAGTCAGATATTGTATTTATTTGTGTTGGCACACCTACTAAAAAAAATGGCAAAGGTGCAGATTTAAGTCAAATCTTTAATGTTGCTAAAAAAATAAGAAATTTTATTTCTAGATTTAAGATTATAATTACTAAATCTACAGTTACTGTCACAACAGGAGATGAAATTGAAAAGATTATTTCCAAAAAGGTACCTAAAAAATTTTTTTCAGTTGTTTCAAATCCTGAATTTTTAAGAGAAGGTGAAGCTATTAGAGATTTTTATAAACCGGATAGAATTATTATTGGAACTAATGATAAAAAATCAAATAATTTATTAAAAAACCTTTATTCCCCTTTAACATCAAGGGGTGCAAAATATATTAATACATCAAGAAGAGCTGCAGAATTAATTAAATATGCTTCCAACGCTTTTCTAGCTACCAAAATAACGTTCATTAATGAGATGGCTAATTTATGTGAAAAAATTTACGTAAATATTGAAGATATTTCTATTGGTATAGGTTTAGATAAAAGAATTGGGGGACGTTTCTTAAGAGCAGGTCCGGCTTATGGTGGCTCATGTTTTCCAAAAGATACTAAGGCAATAGCTAGCACTGGAGATAAATTTCAAACAAATTTATCTGTTATTAAAAGTGTAATTAAATCTAATGAAAACAGATCTTCATTATTATTAAAACGAGTTTTTAATATATTAAAAGGCAAAGTTAAAAATAAAAAAATATGTTTTTTAGGAGTTACTTTTAAAGCAAACACAGACGATATGAGAGATTCATCAAGTCTATTTATGATACCTTCATTGATTAAAAAAGGTGCAAAAATAAATTATTTTGATCCAACTGGAGAAAAACAAGACTTTAAAAAATTAAAAAATGTCAATTTTTCAAATAACATTAGTGCCGCAATAAAAGATTCAGATTTAATAATAATCCATACTGAATGGAATGATTTTAAATCAATAAATTTTAAAAAAGAAGTTAAAAACAAAAATTTTATAATATTTGATATGAGAAACATTTATTCATCTATTAAGATGAAAAATAAAAAAATTAAATATTTTAGTATTGGATCTTAATTTAGCTCAAAAATAGCATCTACTTCAACAGCAACCCCTAAAGGTAAACTATTTGTACTTACAGCTGCTCTTGTATGCATTCCTGCGTCACCAAAGACAGATGCTATTAAATCTGATGCTCCATTTATAACTTTAGGTTGTTCCACAAAATTATCTACTGAATTAACAAAGCCAGTTAATTTTACACATGATTTAATTTTAGATAAATCATCTCCACAAGCTTTCTTAGCTTGAGCCACTATGCTTAATGCACATCTTTTTGCTGCAGCATACCCAGCTTCAGTATTTAATTCTTTTCCTAATTTACCTTTGATTAATTCAGCTTTTTCAGTCATTGATATTTGACCAGAAATAAATAAAAGTTTACCAACTATTTTGCTAGCAACATAAGATCCAACTGGATTAGCAGCATTTGGTAAAATTAAATTATTTTTTTTAATATTTTCTTCAAAAATCATTTATCTTTTTTTTTCCCAAAAATATCCATCAAAGTTTTATTTTCCAAATCTTGATGTTTTTTTGAATAACTTTTCATCAATTTTGATTGATTAACAGGGTTATTTCTAATTTTACATTCTAATTTTTTTTTAAATGTTGTGATTTTAGAACAATCTTCTTTTGCTATTAATGAATTAGGCACTGATAATAACATGACTATAGATAAGTAGAATATTAATTTTTTCATAATTTATTTTGGTTCCTTACAAAAAATATTCTTTATAGTTCTTTCATTTTTTGGTGGACATGTATCGTTTATTTTTTTAATACCACTTGTTGTATTTTTTATAGCTCCACATGCACCTACGCTTGTTAGTAATATTAACATTAATAATTTTTTCATTTTTTTTTTTTCATTTTTTTTTTTTTATTTTTTTTTTAATTTTATCGTATTCTTTTCTTTTCTCAATTAAAATTAACGCTTCTTCCATATTAAGTTCTAATGGGTCCTTTTCTTCAGGTATTGTTGCATTTAATGATTTATATTTGATATACGGTCCATATTGACCCTTCATTATTCTTACTGGTTTTTTATCTTCTGGATGTTCACCTAAATCTTTAATTATTGAAGAAGACATTCTACCAGGTTTTGCTTCAGCAATAAGGGTAATAGCTCTATTAATTCCAATTGAAAAAATCTCTTCAACATTTTCAATTCTAGCTGATTTATTTTCACATTTTAAATAAGGTCCAAATCTACCAGAGTTTAATATTATATCTTTTTGATTCTCAGGGTTAACTCCTAAACTTTTTGGTAACGAACAAAGAAATTTTGCTCTATCAAGATCAATACTTTCTAATATTATTCCTTTAGGAATTGATATATTTTTAAAATTATTAACTTCTTTATCTATTTTTTTCTTTTTAGTTTTTTTTTTCTTTTTAATTTTAAGTACCACCTCTTCTTTAATTTCTTCATTTTTTTCATACTGAATATAAGGACCGAACCTTCCATTTTTAAGATACATGTCATTACCATTTTCATGTTTTCCAATAAATTTTGGTTCAGCTAGTTGAGATTGAGCAGCAGCTTTTGCTTTAGATAAGGGTCTAGTAAATTTACAATCTGGGTAATTTGAACAACCTATAAAAGCACCACCTCTAAAACTATTTTTTAAACTTAATGACCCAGTATCACATAATTTACATTGTCTATTAATATTTCCATCTTTATCTCTTTCAAAAATTAAACTACCTAGACTATCATTTAAGAGATCTAAAACTTCTCTAGTTCTTTTCTCTTTAACGTCAGATACATTTTGATTAAAATCTTTCCAAAAAAGTTCTAGGACTTTTATCCAACCCTCCTTACCAGTTGTGATGTCATCAAGTTGGTTTTCTAAGCTGGCAGTAAAGTTATAATCAACATACTTGGAGAAAAGTTTTTCAAGAAAAGCAGAAATTAATTTACCACGATCTGTTGGGTGAAATCTTTTGTTAATTGCTTCTGCATATCCTCTAGTAGATATAACTGATATTATACTTGCATAAGTTGAAGGTCTACCAATACCCAGTTCTTCTAATTTTTTAACTAAACTTGCCTCTGAATATCTAGGTGGTGGTTGTGTAAAATGTTGCTCATCTAATAGAGCTTCTATATTAACAGGACCTTTATTCATTTTTGGAAGAATATCTTCATCATCATCTTTTTTAGTATCTTTCATAACTTTTAAGAAACCATCAAATTTAATAACAGAGCCACTAGCCTTGCAGATTGTTTTATTGTCTTCTGAGGTTATGGTTATAGTATTTCTATCAAACTGAGCGGGTTTCATTTGAGAGGATAGGGCCCTGCTCCAAATTAAATCATATAATTTATGTTGATCTGGACTTAGATATTTTTTAACCATATCTGGTGCACGCATAATATCTGTGGGTCTAATCGCTTCATGTGCTTCTTGAGCATTTTTAGCTTTTTTTCCAGAATAATTTGCTGCATTTTCTGGAACATATTCCCCACCAAACTCACTTTTTATATATTTTCTAAAAGTATCTACAGCATCAGTTGATAGATTAGTACCATCAGTACGCATATACGTAATAAGACCGATAGTTTCTCCATCTATTTCTATACCTTGATAAAGTTTTTGAGCTATTTGCATTGTACGCGATGCTCCAAATCCTAGTCTTCCAGAAGAAACTTGTTGCAATGTAGAGGTAGTGAAAGGGCCCGAAGGGTTTCTATTTACAACTTTACTTGAGATATCATTTATTTGGAATTTCTTAGACTTTACTTCGTTTATTACTTTATCAATTTCAGCTTTGTTTTTAAAAGAAAATTTCTCAATTTTTTTATCATTAAGTTGAGTAATACTTGCTATTATAGAATTTTTATCAGTGTTGTTGAATTGAATACTTAAAGTCCAAAATTCTTCAGGATTAAAAAGCTCTATTTCATGTTCTCGCTCTGTAATTAATTTTAATGCAACAGATTGAACACGTCCTGCAGATTTAGAACCCGGTAGTTTTGTCCATAAAATTGGTGAGATGTTAAAACCAACTAAATAGTCTAAAGCTCTTCTAGCCATATAAGCATCAACGAGTAGGGGTTCGATTTGTCGTGGGTTTTCAATTCCATGAATAACTGCTTTTTTTGTAATTTCATTAAAAACAACTCTTTCTACATGCTTGTCTTTAATTAATTTTTTTTCATTTAAATATTCTTTAACGTGCCAAGCAATTGCTTCTCCCTCACGGTCTGGGTCAGTTGCTAATATTATTTTTGAAGAAATTTTAGCTGCATCTGTAATTTCTTTGAGATATTTTTTAGAAAAACTATCAACTTCCCATTCCATTTTAAAGTTATTGTCTGGATCAACGGAGCCATTTTTTGAGGGAAGATCTCTAATATGACCATAACTTGCTAATACAATATAATCATCACCTAGATATTTATTGATAGTTTTTGCTTTGGCTGGACTTTCTACGATTACAAGATTCATTACTAAACAAATTACTTAAAAGGCTTAGATAGTCAAATCAATAAATTTTAGTCTTTATTTCTTCTTTGTTTTTCAATCGTTTTACGTTTTCTCTATGTGTATAGAATATCAGCACAAACATTATTATAAAAAATACTGAATTGTAATTTTCAAAAATTGTTAAATAAATTGGTATCATTAAACTAGCAACAAGGGATGAAAGAGATGAATATTTTGAAATAAGAAATGTAATAGCCCAGCTAATAATAAATATTAAACCCAAAATTATGTTTATCGAAAATAATATTCCAACATAAGTTGCAACTCCTTTACCACCTTTAAACTTTAGCCATACAGGGAATACATGACCAAAAAAAGCACATAACGATGCAATAAAAATGTAGTCTGGGAAGTTAAATTTCACATACAAAACTGGGAGAGCAGCCTTTGTTATATCCAAGACCAATGTAGTATAACCTAATTTTTTATTCCCGGCTCTAAGAGCATTAGTTGCACCAATATTTCCAGATCCTATATTTCTAATATCTTTTTTTAAAAAAATTTTTGTAAGTATATACCCAAAAGGTATTGATCCTAAAAAGTATGATCCCAATGCAATGATTAAATATTCCATTATTATAATGTAAATAGTTCTTCACCTTTTACAAATGTATTTGTTACTTTACCTTGTAATTTTTTATTTTCTATTGAAGTATTTTTTGATTTTGAAACAAGTTTTTCTTTTTTTACAATCCAAGGTTTTTCAATGTCTACGATACAAAAATCACCATCATTACCAATTGAAAGATTTCCTTTATTTATTTTTAATATTTTTGCTGGGTTTGATGTTAAAGCTTTAACGATGGTTTCTAATTTTATAGAACCATTATGATATAATTCTAAGCTTAGAGATAATAAAGTTTCTATACCAGATGCACCTGTGGCCGCTTGTGCAAAAGTTAATCTTTTTTGTTCTTCATCTTCAGGTTTATGGTCAGAAACAATTACATCTATAGTTTCGTCTTTTAAGCCTTGAACTAGTGCTATTCTATCTTCCTCAGTTCTTAGTGGAGGAGACAGTTTTAAAAATGTTCTAAAATCTCCGATATCATTTTCATTTAGTGATAGGTTGTTGATTGATACACCAGTAGTAAATTTAACTTTATTCTTTCTTTCTTTAATTATCTCAACAGAGACACCAGATGATATCTGTGATATGTGGTATCTACATTTTATATTTTCAAGCAAAGTTAAATCTCTTTCAATAATTATTCTCTCTGCAACAGCCGGTATTCCAGAAAGACCAAGTTTTGTTGCTATAATTCCAGTGTTAATCATTCCGTTTTTTGACAAATCATAATCTTCTGCATGTTGCATTATTAGTGTTCCTAAATCTTTAGCAGAGCTCATTATTCGTGACATTAACTGAGTATTTTGAATAGTTTTTACTCCATCTGTAAATGCAATTATTCCTCTACCTTGAAGTAAACCAAATTCAGTCATACTGGTACCCTCAATATTTTTAGTCAGTGAAGCACTAGGAAAAACATTAATTTTAGATTTATCTCTTCCACGTCTTTTTAAAAAGTCTACTATTGAAACATTATCAATTATAGGATCGGTGTTAGGCATTGTTACAACTGAGGTTACACCCCCAGCAAGTGCAGCATTACTTAGTGTTCTAAAATTTTCTTTATATTCATAACCAGGCTCTCCTGCAAAAACTCTCATATCAACCAAGCCTGGAAATATATACTTTCCCTTAAGATCAATAATCTTTTCTTTATTTGGAATATTGTTAGTATTAACTTTTTTACCTATGGCTTCAACTGCTCCATCTTCTCCTATGATTAACCCACCAATCTCATTTATAGAATTGTAAGGATCAATTATATTTGCATTTATAAAGTATTTTTTTTTCATTTATTCACAAAATATTTTTAAACAGGCCATTCTTACTGCTACACCAAACTCAACTTGTTCCTTAATTACACTTCTGTTAATGTCATCTGCTAATTTGGTATCTATTTCAATTCCTCTATTCATAGGACCTGGGTGCATGATTAAAGCATCTTCCTTTGCATGAGAAAGTTTGTCTGGTGTAAGACCGTAGTATTCATAATATTCTCTGTTTGATGACAAAAATGAGCTAGTCATTCTTTCATTTTGTAATCTTAGCATCATTACAATGTCACAGTCCTTTAATCCTTTTTTCATATCAGTAAATGTAGTAACACCAAATTTTTCTATTTCTTTAGGCATTAAGTTTGAGGGAGCAATAATATTAACCTCTGCACCCAACATATTTAATAAATAGATATTTGACCTTGCAACACGTGAATGTGTGATGTCTCCACAAATTGCAATTCTTAAACCTTCTATTTTTTTCTTTCGATTTATAATAGTCAATGCATCTAATAAAGCTTGAGTAGGGTGTTCACGACTTCCGTCACCAGCATTAAGTACTCCGCAATTTACTTTTTGAGATAAAAGATTACATGCACCTGAATCTTGATGACGAATTACAATAATATCTGGATGCATTGCATTTAAAGTCATCGCTGTATCAATAAGTGTCTCACCTTTTTTAATTGCAGAATTTGCCATGTTCATAGACATCACATCTGCACCCAATCTTTTTCCTGCTAGTTCAAATGAACTTTGAGTTCTTGTTGAAGGTTCAAAAAACAAATTAATCTGAGTTTTTCCACTGAGTACGTTTAATTTTTTATTTTTACTTTGGTTAAGTTTAATAAAAGTCTTAGCTTCATCTAAAATTAAATTAACATCATTAATGGATAGATCTTGAATACCTAGGAGGTGTTTTTGAGAGATTTTAATAGCTTTATTTGTTTTGGTTGCCATTAAAATTAACTCTATAACTATTAACTAACACTATGGCAAGTTAATTGTTTAAAAAGTCTATTGCACCTTGCAAAATAAAGGCTGCTGCGTTTTGATCAATAGTTTTAACTCTTTTAGATACATTAACATCTAATAAACTAGAGAGATTAAAAGCACCAACAGTTGAAAGTCTCTCATCCCACAAAATCACTGGTAGATCTATATTTTTAGAAATGTTTGATGCAACATCATTAACGGATTGAGCTGATCTTCCCATTGAGCCATCCATATTCACTGGGTTTCCAACAATTATCCCACCAATATTGTTTTCTTTAATGATTACCTTAAGCTGTTCTATAAGTTCATTAGTATTTGTTTTATTTATAGTTTTAAACGGTGTAGCAATTGATTGTCTTTCATCACAAATAGAGACGCCAATTCTTTTTGATCCTAAGTCTAAACCAATAAATCTTACTTTATTTAGGTGTTTTATTTTAAAATCTTCAATTGTGATCATATTGTATATTTTACACTTAAGTGATAGTTTGCCGACATATTTAATTACCACATGACAATTGATCTTAAAACAATAAAGCACATATCTAAATTATCAAGAATTTCAGTTGATGATGCAAAGGCTGATAAATTAGCTGTAGATCTTAACTCTATATTTGATTTTATTGAAAAATTGAATGAGCTTAACACTGATAATGTTGAGCCTTTAACTTCTGTTGCTGAGACGACATTAAAATTACGAGCCGATGAAGTTAAAAGTAAAGATATTAGAGATCAAATATTAAAAAATTCACCAGATGAAAATGAAGATTTTTTTGTCGTACCAAGGGTAGTTGAATAATGTCTGATATTACTTCACTCACTTTAACTGAATTAGTTAAGAATATTAAAGATAAAAAGATTTCCTCTGAAGAGACGACAAAAGCTTTTATTGAAAGAGGGGAAAAATCAAGAGATTTAAATGCTTACATAACAGAAGATTTTTCTAATGCACTTAATAAAGCAAAAAGCTTTGATCAAAAACCTAATTTTGATTTAAAACTTCCAGGTGTTCCAATGGCAGTTAAAGATTTATTTTGTACTAAAGATGTAAAAACTACAGCGGGTAGTAAAATTTTAAATAATTTTATTCCACCATATGAGTCGACTGTTACACAAAATATTTGGAATGAAGGTGCAATTTTACTTGGTAAATTAAATTGTGATGAATTTGCAATGGGCTCATCTAATGAAACAAGTTTTTTTGGGAACGTCCAAAGTCCGATTGATAAAGATCTAGTACCTGGAGGATCATCAGGAGGATCAGCATCAGCTCTAGCAGCCAATTTAACGCCTATTACAATTGGAACTGATACTGGTGGATCTATAAGACAGCCTGCTTCATTTACTGGTACAGTGGGTTTAAAACCAACCTATGGTAGCTGCTCAAGATATGGTATTGTTGCTTTTGCATCATCATTAGATCAAGCAGGACCCATGTCTAAAAATGTAAAAGATTGTGCTCTACTTCAAGAAATTATCAGTACTTATGACGAGAAAGATTCAACATCAATTGATTTTAAAAGAAATGCATACTGCAAAGAATTAACAAATAATATTAAAGGTAAAAAAATTGGAATTCCAAAAGAATATAGAGTTGAAGGAATGCCTAAAGAAATTGAAGACCTTTGGACCAAAGGAATTGAGTATGCAAAAGATTGTGGTGCAGAAATAGTTGAAATTTCACTACCTCATACAAACTATGCATTACCCACTTATTATATAGTAGCCCCTGCTGAAGCATCTTCAAACTTAGCAAGATATGACGGTGTTAAGTATGGATTTAGATCAAAGGGCGAAAACTTAATTGATATGTACGAAAAAACTAGGTCAGAAGGT
>CAJQTO010000017.1 GCA_905620465.1 uncultured Candidatus Pelagibacter sp.
TATATTTGGGTAAAACTTTTTTTAACTTATTAAAAATATTTTTATCTTTTTTATATAGTTTGCCTACTTCATCGTCTGCATTAAATACTGAATAACCGAAGTTTTTAGCCACATAACTTTTGCCTGATCCGATATCTCCTAAAATTCCAATTTTAATCATCAATCTAAAAGTTTAATCACCTCATCATCGATCTCTGGTGTTATGTTTGTCCAAAGTTTAAATGCATATATTGCTTGATTTAAAAACATCATTTGACCATTCATGGTTCTATTGCCTCTTAATCTGGCGTCTTTTAAAAAGCTTGTTTCTTTTGGATTATAAATCAAATCATAAAACAGTATATTTTTATGAAAATTTTTATTATAATCACTAAAGTCTATTTTTATTTCTTCATGTTTTGTTAAGCCAACACTGGTTGTATTAATAACAATATCGCATACCACCGGTCTTTTGCCCCAATCGAGGACTTCTAATTCTGGGAATAGTTTCTTTAATTCTTCCGCTTTTTTTTTTGTTCTATTGCTTAAAATAATTTTTGCCCCTTTGTTGTAAAGTGCAGAAATTATAGATGAAGTCACACCTCCAGCACCTAAAATAAAAACACACTTACCTTCTAGGGGGCTCGGCATTGAAGGATCGTCATTATATGGATAAAGTATGTTTACAGTGTTCCAAAAACCTGCGCTGTCAGTATTGTATCCAACTATCTTGTTATCAACCTTATAAAGAGTATTCACAGACTGGGTTTCTTTGGCGACAAAATCTAATTCATCAATAAAAGGAATTATTAGTTTTTTAAATGGAACTGTAACATTCACGCCAATTATTTTATTTTCTCTAATTTCTTTAATTACGTCTTTTAAATCTTTTTCTTCTACTTTTCTTTTTTCATAAACACTGCCAGTTAAACGATATTTCTTCATCCAATAATTGTGGATTAAAGGCGAAAGTGAGTGTCCAATCGGATTTCCAATGACTAAATATTTTTTCATTTGTAGTTATCTAAATACTTTTTAATTTTTTTAATTGGTAATCCCATTATAGTATCTTCATCTCCTTCTATCTTGGAAAATAAGGATCTTCCCTCACCTTCAATTTGATAAACATTGTAAGCATATAACGCTTCGTCACTTACCTTGGCCAAGTAAACTTCAAGTTCGTCTTTTCTCATTTGCTTCATTGTTAAAGAAGCTTTATCTGTATAATTCCAAATCATAGATCCATTTTTAGATATACAAACTGAGCTGATTAGGTTGTGTGTTTGGCCGTTTAGATCGACAAGTATTTTGAGGGCTTCCTTTCTGTTGTTTGGTTTTGAAATTATCCTTCCATTTAAATCAACAACACTATCGGCACCAAGAACAAGGTCTCCATTTCGCTTTTGGCTCACTTTGTTTGCTTTTAGCTCTGCAAGGTTTTTTGAAATAATTTCTGGGGTTGCTTTTTCTTTCAACAGGCTTTCTTTGACAGAATCTTCATCGACATTAGATGGTTCCACGATGCATTTAATTTTATTTTCCTCTAGTATTTTTTTTCTAACCCCACTCTTTGATGCTAAAATTATTTTATTTATCATTGTTTTTATATATTTCGTGAATCTTGATTATAGATGCGGCCACCTCTTCAACAGATTTTCTAGTCACATCAATTGTTGGCCAATTATATTTCTTAAATGTTTTTTTTGCATCATCAATTTCTTTTTTAATATTTTCGATGTTTGTATAAATCGTGTTCTCCGTTTCCTTAAGGGTGACCATTCTGTTTTTTCTTATATCAACTAACCTTTCTGCCTCTGCGATCAGGCCAACAACACATAGGGCTTTTGGTTTTTTTTTTAGAATATTTGGTATAGAGTTTACATTAACCAGTGGAATATTTGATGTTTTGAATCCTCGGTTAGCCAAATAAATTGAGGTGGGGGTTTTTCCCGTTCTACTAACACCCAGTAAAATTAAATCCGATTTGTGAATTTCATTAATCAAGTTTCCATCATCATGATTCATTGTAAATTGAATGGCCTCAATTCTTTTATAATACTCTTCATTAAGAGCGTGCTGTCCACCTGTAACGTGTGAGGCTTCTTGGTTTAGTAGTTTTGAAAAGCTAAGTATTAAGTTTCCTAATACACCAAAACATGGAATTTTTTTTTCGTCACTTCTGTTGGCTAAAAATTTTGCAAGATTATTATCAACAATGGTATATAAAATTATTGAATTTTTTTTTTTTTTCATACCATCTAATATTTTATTAATTTGGTTTTCTGTGCGTGTAAAAAAATAAGACTTAACTTCATATTCTATGTTTTTAAATTGAGCTTTTATTGCCAAAAACACCCTATCTAAAGTTTCGCCCGTTGAATCTGATATTAAATATATTTGGTATGTATTACTCATGAATAAGAAGTTTATAACTAAGTATTATTTTTATCATTTTTTACTATTTTGGTGTTTCTTATTTTTCCTTGTAAAACCTCCATTTTATAAACATTAATAAACATGTGAAGCAATAATATACATTTAATCTAACAAAATTAAATAAGGCTTCAAATTAACCAATATACATTAATTTTATTAAGTATTAATTGTGAATAAATGGTTAATAAAATGTTAAAAACAAATAATTCTCCTTATTCACATACTATATAACTAATACTATAATTAAATATTTACTTATTATTATGACCCCTATTCAAGAAACTATAATAAACGATAAGACCACCAATAAGCCAATATGGTTAATGAGACAGGCTGGAAGGTATCTTCCTGAATTTAGAGGAATTAGAAAATTAAACCCTAACTTTATTAATTTATGTTTAAACGAAAACTTATCATCAGAAATTACTCTCCAACCACTAAAAAGATTTGATTTAGATGCTGCAATTATTTTTTCAGATATTTTAATGTTGCCCTATGGGTTAAACCAAAAAGTAGAATTTAAAAAAGATTTTGGCCCACAACTAGGAGATTTAAATTTAGACAACATTTCTAAAATTGATGAGATAGATTTTTTGGAAAAACTACATCCAGTTTATAAATCAATAAACAGGGTTAGTGGAAACGACTTAATGAATAATAAAGATTTAATAGGATTTGTGGGTGCTCCATGGACCTTATTGGTTTATATGATTAATAAACATTCACCGAAAAAAGAATTAATAAAAGATTTTTTTAAAGATGAGTTTTTAATAAATAGACTTTTATTAATTTTAGAAAAATTTTTAAAAATACACATAGAACAACAGATTAAAAATGGAGCTACTGTAATTCAAATTTTTGATAGTTGGGCCGGATTATTAGAAGAAAAAAATTTACCTAATTATATTTATATTCCAACATTAAATTTAGTTAAATATATAAAATCACTAAACACACCCGTTGTTTGTTTTCCAAGAGGCATTAAAAACTACAAAAACTTTTGTGAAATTGTTAAACCAGATGCAGTCAACATTGACTATAATGTGGATCCCATTTCTATCTGCAAAGAAATAAACATACCCGTTCAAGGAGGCCTTAATCCTAAGGTATTATTAACAGATACTGAAAATTTAAAAAAACAAACTTTAAAATATTTGGATATTTTTAAGGACCATCCTTATATATTTAATTTAGGACATGGTGTTTTACCCGAAACCAATCCCGATATGGTTGATTATTTAGTTAAAACAGTAAAAGATTATTAAATGAAGAAAGCTGTAATATTATTTAATCTTGGTGGGCCTGATAAACTAGAGAATGTAGAACCATTTTTATTTAATTTATTTAATGATCCTGCGATTTTAAATCTACCAGCTTTTTTTCGGTATCCGCTGGCAAAATTAATTTCAAACAGAAGGGCACCAATTGCAAAAAAAATTTATGAAGAACTCGGAGGATCTTCGCCAATTTTAAAGCTAACCGAAGAACAGTCAAGTGCTCTTGAAAAAAAACTTAACCATGGCCAATCAAAAGACGAATATAAATGTTTTATAGTAATGAGGTGTTGGCACCCAAGAGCAAACGAGGTAATTAAAGAAATAAAATCTTATGGTCCAGAAGAGATAGTATTAATGCCTCTTTATCCCCAATATTCTGCAGCCACATCTGGGTCTTCAATTAAAGAATGGAAAGACGTTTGTAAAAAAAATAATTATAATATTAAAACAAGTATAATTTGTTGTTACCCAACAGATAAAAATTTTATTAATGCCCACACAAAAGAAATAATAAAAAAAATTAAAAATCTTAAAAACTATAAATTAATTTTTTCTGCTCACGGCCTACCAGAGAAAAACATTAAAAAAGGTGACCCCTATCAATGGCAAGTTGAACAGTCAGTTAAAAAAATAGTTGAGAGTTTAAAGGTTGAAAATTTGGATTGGATTCTAAGCTACCAAAGTAGAGTTGGACCATTAAAGTGGATTGGACCATCAACAGATGATATAATTATTAAGAACTCAAAAATTGGAAAACACATAGTTTTAGTTCCAATAGCCTTTGTTTCGGAGCACTCTGAAACTTTAGTTGAGCTAGATATAGAATATAAAAAGTTGGCTGACGACAATGGATGTAAAAATTATACAAGAGTTCCTGCCCTAGGAGTAAATGAAGATTTTATTTATGCCATGTCAGAATTAATAACGAAAAAAGAAGATTATAAATTTAATGAAAATCTTCACCCTCCAAAGATTCAATGTCCGTTTTATTTAAAAAAATGTTTATGTTTAAATTATGAATAGTTATTTATTATTAAAAAGCCTGCATTTGATAGCTGTAATTTCTTGGATGGCGGGACTTTTGTATCTACCTAGAATTTTTGTTTACCATGTTGAAAATTTAAAAAAGCTTAATACTTCATCAATATTTGAAACGATGGAAAAAAAACTATTTTTTTATATTATGATGCCAGCTATGATCCTGGCGTGGGTGTTTGGTTTAATTTTAATTTCTATTTTAGGTTTTGATATCTTGTCCACACTTTGGATTAAGCTTAAATTACTGTTTGTTTTTTTATTAACTCTTTATCATTTCTATTTAGCTCATTGTCTCAACAATTTAAAGCTAGGCAAAAATACCAAAACATCAAGATTTTTTAGAATAATCAATGAAGTGCCAACAATACTGCTCATTTTGATAGTTTTTATTGTTGTTTTTAAGCCGATATAGACTTGAAAAAGTTAAAAGAGTATATATATTTACTGTATCTAAAAATCTTAACTCAATCCTAAAACATGAACATCCAAGAACTAAAACTTAAATCGTCAGAACAATTGGTTTCACAAGCGGAAAAGTTAGGAATTGAAAATGCTAGTACGCTAAGAAAGCAAGAAATTTTATTTGCAATTTTAAAAAAGGTAGCCGAAAAAGAAGAAATAACAGGAGCCGGAGTTCTGCAGTTACTTCAAGATGGATTTGGTTTTTTAAGAGCAATGGAATCAAATTATCTGCCGGGACCAGATGATATTTATGTAAGCCCGAGTCAAATAAAAAAATTTGGTTTAAGAACGGGTGACACCGTTGAGGGCCCAGTTAGATCACCCAAAGAAGGAGAAAGATACTTTGCATTATTGCAAGTCGGTAAAATAAATTTTGAAGAACCAGAAAAGACAAGACATAAAATTGCATTTGATAATCTAACCCCACTATATCCAGACAAGCAATTGGTGATGGAAATTGAAACAACAAAGATAGAAAAAAGTCCAGATTTAACTCCGAGATTAATCGATCTTGTTAGTCCGATTGGAAAAGGTCAAAGATCAATAATTATTTCACCTCCGAAAGCAGGTAAAACAATGATCTTACAAAGTATAGCACACTCAATAGCAGAAAATTACCCAGAGTGTTATTTGATGGTGCTGTTAATTGATGAAAGACCCGAAGAAGTAACCGACATGCAAAGAACAGTTAAAGGAGAGGTTATTAGTTCTACTTTTGATGAACCAGCAACAAGACATGTGGCCGTTGCCGAGATGGTAATAGAAAAAGCAAAAAGATTAACTGAACATAAAAAAGATGTGGTTATCTTATTAGATTCGATTACTAGACTGGGTAGAGCTTACAACGCTGTAATACCAAGCTCAGGAAAAGTTTTAACAGGTGGTGTTGACGCCAATGCGTTACAAAAACCAAAAAGATTTTTTGGTGCGGCTAGAAACATTGAAGAAGGTGGATCACTAACAATTATTTCAACTGCCTTAATTGACACCGGAAGTAGAATGGATGAGGTTATTTTCGAAGAATTTAAGGGCACTGGAAACAGTGAAACTGTTCTTGATAGAAAAATTGCAGATAAAAGAATTTACCCAGCAATAGATATAACTAAATCTGGAACTAGAAGAGAAGAATTGCTATTCGACAAAAATGATCTTCAAAAAATGAATGTTCTTAGAAGAATAATTGCTCCAATGGGAACGATGGATGCAATAGAGTTTATAAACTCAAAATTGAAAGAAACCAAAAGTAATGCAGATTTTTTTAATTCAATGAACAAACCAGCGTAAGAGTTTTAAATAAATTATTTTAATATTTATTTTTAAGTAAATTTTTATTCTCCCAAAACATCTACCGTGAATACAATCCTTTCAATTTTTAAATGTTTTTTATTAATAAAGTTAGTTTCTTGTTATTTTGATATTGGATTTCCTAGAATTAAGGTTTTACAGTTACATAAAATTCAAGTTATAATCTTTTAATGACAATTTATGCTTTATCCACCGGACCAGGAATTTCAGGGGTTGCGATAGTTAGAGTTTCAGGAAAAGAAGCATCAGGTGTTATCAAAGCATTAACCAACAAGAGTATTCCAAAGCCAAGAGTTGCTACACTTAGAAAGATCAATAAAATCAACACTTCTGAGCTAATTGATGAGGGCATAATACTGTGGTTTCCTGCTCCTGAGAGCTACACAGGCGAAGATATGGCAGAATTCCACATACATGGAAGCAAAGCAGTAGTTGACGCACTACACACCTCTATTGAAAAAATTGAAAATTGTCATTTAGCACAGCCAGGTGAGTTCACAAAACTTGCATTTCAAAACGGGAAAATTAATTTGCTTAAAGCAGAAAGCATAGCAGACTTAATTTCTGCAGAAACCGAAATTCAAAGACAACAAGCAATAAAAATAATGAGTGGTAAGTCCGCAAATAAATTTAATGACTTAAGAGAAAAACTTTTAAAAATATTATCACATGTTGAAGCAAAAATCGATTTTCCAGATGAAGATTTACCAAAAAATATTTTAAGTAATATTAAAAAAACTTCAGAGGATGTTTATAAAAGTATTCAAAAAATCTTAGATGATAAAAAAGTTGGAGAAAAAATTAGAGAAGGTTTTAAAATTGCAATCGTAGGACCAACCAATGCTGGAAAATCTAGCCTATTAAATCATTTATCAAATCGAGATGTTGCAATAGTTTCAGAAATCCCTGGCACAACAAGGGACGTAATTGAAACACACTTAAGCATTGATGGTTATCCAGTTGTAATTTCAGATACAGCTGGAATTAGAGATTCAAAAAATGAAATTGAAAAAAAGGGAATTAAATTAGCCTTAAACCGAGCTGAAGACGCAGATTTAAAGTTAGTGGTAATTGAGGCAAAAAGTACTGATTTTAATGGTGTTTTGAAAGATTTATTCGATGAAAACTCAATATTAGTTGTGAATAAGTCAGACTTAATAAGCAAAGAACTGAGCTCAGAAATAAAAAAATTTGATCCTGTTTTAATTTCAATTAAAAATAATTCAAATATTGAAGAGTTAATTTCAAGATTAAAAAATAAATTAAAAAGTAAGTTTATTACGAGTGAGGATATATTAATTACGAGGGAAAGACATAGACTCCATCTTGTTGAGTGCTTGGATAATTTAAAGAACTTTAGTAAAAAAAATAACACAGAGGATTTTGATAAAGCAGCAGAAGATTTGAGATTAGCAACACGACACCTTGGTATGATCGTTGGTAAGGTTGATGTTGAAGAAATATTAGAAAATATTTTTAATGAGTTCTGCATTGGAAAATAAAAAGAATATCAAATTAGTTAATGATACCAACAATTTTTATTTAGAAAAAAATAGCTGATTTATCTGTTTTTTTAACTCATTTTGGTCACTTATTGTTGGTAATCATAGGTAATTTCACGTCTATAATAAAGTTTTATGTATAAATACTTCAAAAATGAACAATTTATCTTTTTTTGGGACCTAATTTAGTCAGTTATTGTTGGTAATTATAAGCAATTTGACCTTAGTAATGAAATTTTTAGTTAAAATAAATACACAAATCCTATTAAATATTTACTAGTCTCGTCTTGCAAATGTTACAATCGGTTATAAATTTAAATAATGAAAAATAATTTATTCTTCGATGTGGTAGTTATAGGAGGCGGACACGCAGGGTGTGAAGCTGCAGCCGCATCAGCTCGCCTTAATGTTAACACTGCACTATTTACACATAAGATAGAAACAATTGGTGAGATGTCATGCAATCCAGCTATTGGTGGTTTAGGAAAGGGTCATCTAGTAAGAGAAATAGATGCACTAGATGGTGTTATGGGTGAGATGGCAGACAAGTCAGGGATACAATTTAGACTATTAAATAGAAGTAGGGGGCCAGCAGTAAGAGGTCCACGAACCCAATCTGATAGATCGTTATATCGTAAATTTATGCAAGAAAAATTGCTAAACTACTGTAATTTAAATGTTTTTGCTGATCCAGTAATTAGATTTATATTCAATAAAAACTGTATAAGTGGATTCGAAACACAGTCAGGTAAAAAAGTTTTATGTAGCAAGCTAATACTCACAACTGGCACTTTTTTGAACGGGTTAATACATATTGGTGAAGAAAAGACCCCTGCTGGAAGGTACGATGAGAAGCCCTCAACAGGCTTAAGCGAACAGCTTGAAAAATATGACTTCAAAATTGGAAGACTTAAAACTGGCACCCCTCCAAGACTTGACGCAAGAACAATTAATTTTGAAAATTTGGAAGAACAATTTGCAGATAACGATCCATATTTCTTTTCTTTTTTGACTGAAAAAAATTATAACAAACAAGTATCATGTCGAATGACTTATACAAACGATAAGGTTCATAAAATTATAGAAAAAAATTTAACTAAGAGCGCAATGTACTCAGGGAGCATCCAGGGTGTTGGTCCGAGATATTGTCCATCTATAGAAGATAAAATTGTAAAATTTGCTGACAAGAGTCGTCACCAGATTTTCTTAGAGCCAGAAGGACTAAATGATCACACAATTTACCCAAATGGCATATCCACGTCACTCCCTTCAAATATACAACAAGAAATATGTAATAATATCAGTGGTTTAGAAAATGTTTCTATAATTAGACCGGGTTATGCTATAGAATACGACTATATAGACCCTAGAGAGCTTTTTTTAACTCTTGAAACCAAAAAAATTCAAAATCTTTATCTAGCAGGTCAAATAAATGGAACCACTGGATATGAGGAAGCGGCCGCCCAAGGCCTTATGGCAGGAATAAACGCAGCATTATCTTTTAAGAATGCTGAACCATTCATATTAGATAGGTCAGATGCCTATATTGGAGTAATGATAGATGACCTAGTTACTAAAGGAGTTGCGGAGCCTTATAGAATGTTTACATCAAGAGCAGAGTATAGACTTAGCTTAAGAGCTGATAATGCTGACCAAAGATTAACTGATAAGGGAATTGCTATAGGACTTATTCAGCCTTTAAGAACAAGACTATTCGAGGATAAATCGAGAAAAATTATTCAAATATCCCATAAAATGGATAAATTAAATGTTACCCCATCTAAGGTTGCTGAATTTGGTATTAAAATCGCAAAAGATGGTGTTTTGAGATCATCGAAAGAAATTTTAACACGAAAAAATGTTAATATGATTAAAATAAGAGAAATATGGCCAGATATTCCCTTTTTTAGTAAGGAGATTGATGAACAAATAGAAGTTAATGCTCATTATAGTGGATATTTAATTAAACAGAAGGCTGATATATTAGCTTTCAAAAGGGACGAAAATTTACTAATACCTGATAAAGTTGACTACGATAATCTATCTGGGTTATCAAATGAAGTAAAAGCAAAATTTAAGAAAATAAAACCTAAAACAATGGGCCAAGCACTTAGAATTGATGGTATTACGCCGGCCGCCGTATATATTTTGTTGTCACACGTAAAAAGAAAGTCTATTAAGCTTATAGCTTAATGGAAGAAATTATAAATAAATACGCAGCTCTAAATGATCTAAATGTTTCACGTGAAACATGCGCAGACTTCGAAAGCTTTATTTCAATGATTATAGAAAAAAACAACCAAATTAATATAATTAGCAAAAAAACAGCAGGAAATGATGATATTCGAGAGCGCCACATAATAGATACTGCGCAAGCAATTGATTTTGTTGATTTAAATCAAAATACAACCACAGATATAGGTACAGGTGGAGGAATGCCAGGAATAGTTATGGCAATAATGATGAAAAATTTGAAAAAGGACATGAAATTTAGACTCTATGAAAAAAGTCATCACAAAAGCTCTTTTTTGAGAGAAGTATCAAGAAAACTTAATTTAGATACAGAAGTAATCCAAAAGGATATTTTTCAAATAACAGAATTGAACTCAGGCACCATAATGGCAAGGGCATTTAAGCCAATGCCAGTAGTTTTAGAATTAGTCCATAAAAATTTTAACAATTATAAGAATTTAATTTTATTTATGGGAAAAAATGGAAAACAAATTTTAAAAGAAACCTTGTTGGATTGGGATTTTGAGTATACTGAAAAAAAAAGCGTAACGAGCAAAGATTCATTTTTATTAAATATAAAAAATATAAAAAAAAGAAAACTAAATTAATATGCAAATCATTTCAGTGATCAATCAAAAAGGTGGTGTGGGCAAAACAACAACGGTAATTAATCTTGCAGCAGGCCTATCACAGCAAAAAAAAAAAATTCTAGTAATAGATTTAGATCCTCAAGGTAATGCGACTACAGGATTAGGATTATCCAATATGGAAAACTCAAGCGAAACTATTTATGGAGTATTAAATGGTACTAAGATTATTTCCGAAGTTATAAAAAAGACACAGTTTGAAAATCTAGATATTATAACTTCAAATGTCGACCTATCCGGATTGGAATTGGAAACAGCTAGCGATAGTAATAGAGCCTTTATATTAAAGGCTAAATTAGCCACATATATAAAGGATTCCAGAGCATCTTATGATTATATCTTAATAGATTGTCCCCCGTCATTAAGCCTTCTAACAGTCATGGCTCTTGTCACATCAGATTCCTTAGTAGTGCCACTTCAAACTGAATTTTTTGCGCTTGAGGGGTTAACACAATTAATGAAAACAATAGAACGAATAAAAGTAAGTTTAAATCCAGAATTAAATATAAGAGGAATCCTTTTAACTATGTACGATAAGAGAAATAAACTCTCAGCACAAGTGGAAAAAGAAGCAAGAGATTATTTTACCGATAAAGTTTATACAACGGTAATTCCAAGAAACGTTAGACTATCAGAAGCACCATCACATGGAATGCCGGTCCTAATTTATGACAAGTCATGTCTTGGAAGTAAGTCATATTTTAACTTTACAGATGAGTTTATAAATCAAGAAGCAAAAATAGGAACTGCAGCATAATGGATTCTAATAGAATTAAAAAAGGATTAGGTAGGGGCTTATCATCATTAATTGGTGAAACAAAAACAGAAATAAATATAAATAAACTATTGATAAGTGATTTAGTTCCAAACAAATATCAACCAAGAAAATTATTTGATGAAGGAAATCTTGAAGAACTTGCAAATTCCATCAAAGAACGTGGCATTATACAACCAATCATTGTTAGAAAGTCTAATGAGGATAAATCTAAATACGAAATAATTGCAGGAGAGAGAAGGTGGCTTGCAGCTCAAAAGGCCGGACTTCATGAAGTGCCTGTTGTTATTACAGAAGCTGATGATCTAAAAGCCTTAGAGTTTGCAATAGTAGAAAATGTCCAAAGACATGATTTGAATGCCATTGAAGAAGCCAAAGGATATCAACATTTAATTGATGATTTTTCTTACGATCAAGAAAGAGTTGCAAAATTTATTGGAAAAAGCAGAAGCCACATAGCCAATTGTTTAAGATTATTAACGCTACCCGAAGCTGTTTTAAAATTAATAGAAATAAAAAAACTATCAGCCGGACACGCCAAAATTTTAGTAGGTTTGAATAATGCAGTTTTTGTTGCGAATAAGATTATTGAAAAAAATCTTTCTGTGAGACAAGCAGAGAACTTCGTCAAGATTTTTAAAATAAAAAAACAATCATTTAAAAGTTCAAAAGATTCAAATTTACTAGCTCTTGAATCTTCAATTATCGATAAAATTGGACTCAATGTTTTAATAAAGAATAAGAAAAATAATTCTGGATCTATAGTATTTGAATATAAAGATTTAGATCAATTAAATAAAATTATTGAAATAATTAAATCTAATTACTAGAAGTTGTTGCTTGTTCAATAATAAAATCAGATAAAATATTAATTGAGCTGTTTGAATTTTTTTTAATCAAAAGTTCAACATCATTAATTCTATATATTAAATCCTCAATATTTTTATATGACCAATTTTTTACTTGTTCTTTTACTATTTCTTTATCCTTCCAAAAAATAGGCGGCTTAAATGATGAAATTACACTATCAATATTATTTTGTTCCATAAACTTCTGTGATATTTTTAATAGTCTTTTTGATTTTATTAAAAACGTTCTGATAATTAGAATACAATCTTCTAACGAATAATTATTTTCATTTAAAATATTGATTGTTTTTCTCTTATTTTTTGCGAGACATCCATCAATTAACTCAGAAATAGCATAATTTTCAGCTAAGTTTGTTAGTTTTAGAATATCTTTTATTTCAATTTTATTTTTATTTTTAATAAAACTTTCAATTTTTTGAAGCTCATTATTTAAATTTAGTCTGTCACCCCTGCATCTTTCAATTATTAAA
>CAJQTO010000018.1 GCA_905620465.1 uncultured Candidatus Pelagibacter sp.
TAAATATATTGATGATATTAAAAATAAAAACTTCTCCATGTTAACATTAGACTTTAGACTTGCTGTTTTAGCAAATACAGTTTTAGAGGATTTTTTTATTATAGATAAAAATCTAACATATTATTTTCAAGATAATTACGGTGAAAGCTCAACTAAATTTAAAAAATTTGGAATTAATTGGTGGGCCAGAAGAAATCAAGCTCACTTCTATATGAGATACATTGCTCGTAAGTATAATATTACTTATAGTGTTAACTTAGATTTTATAATAACAAGATTTATTGTAAGCTTTTTTAGATAATTTTATGAAAAATTTAATTACTAACAAGGAAATAAGACAATTTAAAAAAGATGGAGCTATTTTTATTAAAGGGAAATTTGATACTGATTGGATAGAAAAACTAAAGAAAGGAATAGAAAGAGATATTAAAAATCCAAGTCCTAGATTTAAATCTCATACTGTAAAAAAAGATGCCCCCAAATACTTAGAAGATTATTGGACATGGGATTTAGTTCCTGAATTTAAAGATTTTGTTTATAACTCACCATACCCAAAAATAGCTGCTGAATTAATGTCTGCTAAAAAGATAAATCTTGTAATGGATAATTGGTTTTTAAGAGAAGCTGGATCTAAATCTTCCACACCGTTTCATCACGATATAAGTTATTTTGATATGGATGGAACTATGTGTGTTCTTTGGTTACCACTACAACCAACAGGTAAAAATGAAGGTGTTGTATGGGTTAAGGGCTCTCACTTATGGAATAAACTTTTTTTAAGAGTACTTTTTAAAGATGGTCATAAAATTGAAGGAAATGAATGTGTTGTTGATGGTAAAAAATATGAACTACCACCAGATATTTTGGGAAATAAAGATAAATATGATTTTTTACAATGGGATTGTGAATTAGGAGATGCTGTTATATTTGACATGAGAACTCTTCATGGAACCCTTAGCTCTTCAATACCCCAAAAAACATTAAGTCGTTATACTTTAAGAGTTGCAAAAGAAGATGCCAAAATCAGTTACGTAGGAGATTGGACCAGTTATAATTATAGAAAAGCTATGCAAGATGAAGGTTATAAAAATGGTGATCCCTTGGGAGGAAAAATGTTCCCTACTTTGTTTGAAGTTAGTTAACTCCCAGTACAAATATACTGGAAGTTAAATTTATTTTATTTACCAGGTACTTTATATCCAGAAGCCATTTTATTCGCAATTTTTGCAACAGCATTTAAGTCAATAACTTCATGAACTGAAAAATCTGTAACAGCTCCACTAGATACTGCTACCATTCCAGATGCAGAAGCTTGTTCAAAAGTTCCTTCAACCTCTACCATGAAATCATACTTGCCTCTTAAACCAGCGTAACCAGTCAGTTTTGCTCCTGCTGATGCGCAAAGAGCAGTCGTTGCAGCTTTTCTGTCAGTATCTGGATTATTTACAAATCCACCTAGACCCTTAGCTGTATAACATCCCATAACTATAAATTTAGACATTGTGATCCTCCTTTATTAATTTGAAACATTAAAGCATATTTGGTAAAATTTTTTAAATTAAAAAAAATCAGCTACAGGTATAATCAACTTATGTACGAAAAATTTGGACAGTTTATTGAGGGTAAATGGTCACCTTCAGAAAATAAAGAGACATATGAAGTTATAAATCCTGCAACAGAAGAAGTTTTAGGCCATGCATCTAAAGCAACACCTGCTGATGTTGATAGAGCATTAAAGTCAGCTGAAAAAGGATTACAAATTTGGAAAAAAACTCCACCATGGCAAAGAGCTTACACGCTTAGAAAAATTGCGGACAAGATGAGAGAAAAGCAAGATGTGCTTGCTAAATGGATGACACTAGAAGTTGGAAAACCTTTGACTGAAGGAAAAGGAGAAGTAGCTGGTGCAGCAGATATTTTTGAATGGAATGCTGAAGAAACAAAAAGAATTTTTGGTCAAACTATAGAGAGTAGATTTGAAGATACAAGAGTACATATCTATTATCAACCAGTTGGTGTCGTAGCCGCATTATCTCCTTGGAACTTCCCATTAGTTTTATCTGCTAGAAAAATTTCTACAGCACTTGCCGCGGGATGTTCAGTTATTATTAAACCAGATGTTATCACTCCTGGTGTTGTAATGGAGTTAGTTGATATCTGTAAAGAATGTGGAGTTCCTCCTGGAGTAGTTAATCTTTTATCAGGTGATCCACCAAGCATAGCATCTCAATTGATTGACTCGGATATAGTTAAAAAAATTTCAATAACTGGCTCATCAAGAGTTGGAAAATTAATATTAAAACAAGCTGCAGATAAAGTTCAAAGAGTAACAATGGAACTTTCAGGTCATTCACCTTTTATTGTATTTGATGATGCTGATATTAAGAAAGCAGCAGAAATGGCAATAGCTGCAAAATTTAGAAATAATGGACAAGTATGCATATCTCCTAATAGATTTTATATTCAAGAGTCCAAAAAAGATGAGTTTGTAAATTTATTCATTGAGAAAACTAAAAAGTTAAAAATTGGTAATGGAATGGATCCAGATACTCAATTAGGTCCTTTAACAACTCAAAAAAGATTAGATGAAATTGAAGAGTTAGTTGAAAAAACCAAACAAGAAGGAGCTAAAGTTTTATTAGGTGGAAAAAGGCCTGCTGGGTTCAATAAGGGTTTTTTCTATGAGCCAACAATATTTGATAATGTAAAAGATGATTATACTATTATGAAACAAGAACCATTTGGCCCATTAGTGCCAATGCTATCTTTTAAATCTTTTGATGAAGTAATTGAAAGAGCAAACAATCATGAGCTAGGACTTTGCAGTTATGTTTGTACCAATTCAATGGAAACAGCCCATCTAGCATCTGAACAATTAGAAACAGGATCTGTAGCGGTTAATACTGGAGTTGTTGCAATTGCTGAAGCACCATTTGGTGGAGTTAAACAAAGTGGATATGGAAGAGAAGGTGGATCAATGGCAATTAAAGATTACCTTAATGTTAAATATACCCACATGGGAATTAAGGGTTAGTTAAGTGAAATTATTAAGATTGGGAAATGTTGGTAAAGAAATTCCAGCAGCTATTGATAAAAAAGGAAAATTTAGAAATCTTTACCCATATCTAAAAGATTTAAACCCTGAAACAATTAACTTTGAAAATTTCGAAAAGTTAAAAAAAGTTGATATAGAAAGTTTAGAAGAAATAGATCCAAATAGTAGAATTGGATCTTGTATTAAGAATCCAGGAAATTTTTTTGCAATAGGATTAAATTATACTGAACATGCAAAAGAGACAGGAGCAGAACCACCAAAAAATCCAGTTCTTTTTAATAAATCAGTACACTGTATTGTAGGACCAAATGATAACGTTATTATACCAAAGGGGTCAGAAAAATTAGATCATGAAGTAGAAATTGCATTTATAATGGGAAAGAAGGCAAAGCAAGTTTTAGAAAAAGATGCTCAAGATTATATTTTTGGTTACTGCATATGTAACGATATAAGTGAACGTGATTGGCAAAAAAATAAAGGTGGGCAGTGGGTTAAGGGAAAATCTGGAGATACTTTTGGACCATTAGGGCCATATTTAGTTACTAAAGATGAAATTGAAGATATTGGAAATATAAATCTATCTTTAGATGTTAATGGTCAACGACACCAAACAGGAAATACCAATCAAATGATATTCAACTTTAATTTTTTGGTCTCACATATAAGTAGTTTTACAACTTTAATGCCAGGAGATATTGTTACAACAGGCACCCCCCCCGGAGTTGGTTTAGGAATGACTCCACCTGTATTTTTAAAAAATGGTGATGAGATGAATTTAAAAATTGACAATCTAGGTGAACAAAAAAT
>CAJQTO010000019.1 GCA_905620465.1 uncultured Candidatus Pelagibacter sp.
AAAAGATATTTATTAAATGGAATATAGATACGAAATTAAAGTACCAATATCACAATATAATGAAAGAATTTTTTTTAACTGGTTCTTGTCTCTTAGAAATATTAGTACTCATAATGCTTCAAGAGAGATAAATAATATTTATTTTGATAATTTAAATTTTAGCTCTGCTCAAAATAATCTTGATGGGATTGCTAATAGAGTTAAGTATAGGATCAGATGGTATAAAGAAGGGTCAACGTTTAGCAAATGCAACGTAGAACTTAAAATTAAGAATGGAAAATTAAATAAAAAAATAACTGTTCCAACCAAATTAAATTTTAAAGATATTTTAAAGAAAGATTTTTTTGATTTAATAAAAAATGACCTTAGTAAAATAAATTTTGACCACCGAATCCTCTGCTCCCAAAAATTTTTACCAACTGTTCAAAATAAATATAATAGAGCATATTATTTACATAAAGATATTAGAATGACATACGATACAAAAGTTAATTATAAAAATTTGAAAATTAATTCTATTAATAATTGGAATACTGATAACTTAAATGTTCTTGAAATAAAATTTAATGAGGAGCTATTAGATCAAGCTCGTGAATTAATTTCCAGTATACCATTTGTTCCCAAAAGACACAGTAAATATTTAAGGGGACTTTCATATTGTAAAATGGCGGTGTATATTTAATTTAATAAATATTTAGTTTAAAAAAGTTAATTTTATTTTATTAGCAAAATCTAAATATATTTTAGAAATTTCATGATTAGGATTGGCTTCTACAATTGGCTTTCCTTCATCACCACATTTTCCAACTTCAGGGTTTAATGGAATTTCTCCTAGAAATTCTTTACCAAATTCTTCTGCAGTTTTCTTAACACCACCTTCACCAAATATTTTATATTTTTTACCATCATCACCCTTGAAGTAGCTCATGTTATCTACCAGACCTAAAATTTTAACTCCAAGTTTATCAAACATTTTAATTCCTCTTTTAACATCTAATAGAGCAACTTCTTGAGGAGTAGATATTATAATGGCCCCATCCATTTTTATTTCTTGAGAGAATGTTAGCTGAGTGTCACCAGTTCCAGGAGGCATATCAACAATTATAAAATCTAAATCTTTCCAACCTACTTTTTGAGTAAAAGTCTTAATTGCACTTGTTACCATTGGACCACGCCATATCATTGGAGTTTGTTGGTCAGCAAGAAAGCCAATTGACATACACTGAATATCATATTTAACGATTGGGGTTAAGGTTTGGCCATCACTTTTTGGTTTTTCATTAATATCAAACATCTTTGGAATTGACGGTCCATAAATATCTGCATCAAGTAAACCAACTTTACAGCCAATTTGTTTTAATGCTAAAGCAAGGTTTGTTGCAAAAGTAGATTTGCCAACGCCACCTTTAGCACTTGAAATGGCTATTGTAAATTTTGTTCCTAGAATTGGGTTTTTTGTGAATACTTTAGGTTCCATTTTCTTCTTCATTGCGTCACTAAGTTCTGGCTTTTTATCAGTCATATTTTTATCTTTACTTGTTTTTTTCATCAAAGGCATTATATACTTTGTCATATGTCAGATGATTTTCAAGGTAGAGGCGGAAGTCCATGGGGAACACCTCCAGGGGGAGGAAATGGCTCAGGAAAAGGACCTAGACCACCAGACATTGAAGCGATTATTAGAGATATTCAAAGTAAAATAAATAAATTTTTACCTGGCGGAAGTTCATCTGGAGGAAAACCAATTGGTCTAATTTTAATTATTATAGGATTTTTATGGTTGGCAAGTGGACTATATAGAGTGTTACCTGATGAGCAAGGTGTGGTGCTTAGATTTGGTAAATTTGTAAAAACTACCCAACCAGGATTAAATTATCACATTCCTTTCCCAATAGAGTCAGTTCAAACACCAAAAGTTACAAAGGTAAATAGAATAGATATTGGATTTAGATCTGAAAGAGATAGTGGTTTTTCTACAGGTGGAGGAGTTGCTGATGTACCTCAAGAAAGTTTAATGTTAACTGGTGATGAAAATATTGTTAATATAGATTTTTCAGTATTTTGGGTAATTAAAGATGCAAGCAAATTTTTATTTCAAATTCAAGATCCTGAAGGAACGGTGAAAGCTGCCGCTGAAACTGCAATGAGAGAAGTTGTTGCAAAAAGTGATATTCAACCAATTTTAACTGAAGGTAGAGCTCAAATTGAAATTGAAACACAAGAAATTATTCAATCAATATTAGACGAATACAATAGTGGTATTCAAATTACACAAGTTCAAACACAAAAAGCAGATCCACCTGATCAAGTAATTGACGCATTTAGAGATGTTCAAGCAGCAAGAGCTGATATGGAAAGATCTAAAAATGAAGCTGAAGCTTATGCTAATGATGTTATACCAAGAGCAAGAGGGGAAGCTGCAAGAATTATGCAAGCAGCAGAAGCTTATAAACAAAAAGTTGTTGCAGCAGCTGAGGGTGAAGCTAGCAGATTTATATCGATTTATAATGAGTACTTTAAAGCTAAAGAAGTTACTCAGGAGAGAATGTATTTAGAGACTATGGAAAAAGTCTTGGCCGATATAGATAAAGTGATTATTGAAAAAGGTGCTGGATCTGGTGTGGTACCTTACTTACCACTTCCTGAACTAGGTAAAAAGAAAGAGAATAATTAATGAAAATACAAAAAATTTTATTACCAATA